>NZ_JAKTIG010000081.1:0-56261 GCF_027855145.1 Acinetobacter sp. AOR18_HL | reverse complement strand
TCAAATTCATCACTTAAAGCAACCAATCTAATCTCAAGTAACTGTTTTTCAACAAGTTTCTATCTGCATCACCGCCGATGGATGTGCATTATAGATGATTAAGATCCCTTTGCAAGGGATATTTCAGCCTTTTTCACTTGAGTGCCGTTTTTTTCTACTATTTTGCGAAAAAAGTGATATATATGGCTTTTTTTTAGGCATTTTCATTACTTTTTATTAGTTTTTATATTTAAGAATTTAGGACATTTTTAATTTTCTATATCTTCAATAGACGTTATAGACATATATAGTCCCTTAATTCTAAAGAATCTAAAGAATCTAAAGAATCTAAAGAATCTAAAGAATCTAAAGAATCTAAAGAATCTAAAGAATCTAAAGAATCTAAAGAATCTAAAGAATCTAAAGAATCTAAAGAATCTAAAGAAATAATAGAGTAAATACTCTACCCTGCTTTATATTTCTTATTATTTTTAATTTAATTCTTTAACTATTAATTATGTTTAGATGGTTCCACGTGGAACGCTTTAATTGATTTTGTGATCCAGAAATAAAAAAAAAGCAGGATTACTCCTGCTTTTTTAATCTATAAATTTTTTATTAGTCAGTGAAAATTACACGTGCAATTGCTTTTTTACCTGATTGAATAATAAAGCTTCCGTTTTCTTTTACAGAGAAGCTTGCATCAACAGCATTCCAGTCAACTTTTACCGCACCACGAGCAACCGCATCTTTTGCCGCAGCTGCATTTGGGTTTAGGCCTGCTACACGTAAAATCGTAGCAATAAAGATTTCTCCTCCAAACTCACCAAGTGAAATAGTCACTTCTGGTGTGTCTTCAGGTACTTCACCTTCTGTAATACGGTTACCAGCACTCTTATGGGCATTAGTAGCAGCTTCTGCATCATGGAAGCGTTCAACTAACTCAAGCGCAAGGATACGTTTTACTTCTTGCGGATTACGACCAGCAGCAATTTCATCTAATAGAGCTTTGATCTCATCAAGAGATTTGAAGCTTAATAAATCGAAATAGCGTTCAATTAAAGAGTCTGGCATTGATAAAACTTTTTGGTACATTGCCCCTGGTGTATCAAATACACCAATATAGTTACCTAAAGATTTAGACATTTTATTTACGCCATCTAGACCTTCTAGAATCGGCACGGTGATACACACTTGAGATTCTTGGCCATAACGGCTTTGTAAAGTACGACCCATAAGTAAGTTAAAGGTCTGGTCTGTACCGCCTAACTCAACGTCAGCTTCAAGCGCAATTGAGTCATAACCTTGAACTAAAGGATATAAAAACTCATGAATTGCAATCGGCTGATGATTGCTATAACGCTTAGTAAAGTCATCACGCTCTAACATACGTGATACGGTTTGCTGACTTGCTAATTGGATAAGGTCAGCAGCAGACTTTTGATTAAACCATTCTGAGTTAAAACGTACTTTTGTTTTATTCGGATCTAATATCTTGAATACTTGCTCTTGATAAGTTTTAGCATTGGCTTCTACTTGTTCACGTGATAACGGCGGACGAGTTGCACTTTTACCAGTTGGGTCACCAATCATCGCTGTATAGTCACCAATTAAGAAGGTAACTTCATGGCCCAAGTCTTGGAAAGTTTTTAGTTTATTAATAAGAACCGTATGGCCTAAATGTAAATCTGGTGCTGTAGGGTCAAAACCAGCTTTAATTTTAAGAGGACGATTCTCTTTAAGCTTTTTCAGTAAATCTTCTTCTGAAATAATTTCGTGCGTGCCTCGTTGGATGAGGGCAAGCTGTTCTTCGGCGGGCAAGAAATTTGACATCACAAAACCTAAACACATCAGTTATTCAATTTGTGCGATATACTAACATTTTTTCAGCGTCTTGCAGGGGAAGTTGCATATGAGCGCAATCTATATCGGCGTAATGACTGGCACTAGTATGGATGGTGTAGATATTGTAGCGGCTTCATTTGAGCCACTACAGCTTCATGCCACTCTTACAGTTCCATTCGAACCCGAGTTACGTGATGAGCTTATGGCATTAACTTTACCCGATGACAATGAAATTGACCGCATGGGTAAAGCTGATGTTGCTCTAGCCAAAATGATTGGTGATGGGATTAATACTCTCATTGAAAAGCACCAATTAGACCGTAGCCAAATAAAAGCAATTGGTTCGCATGGGCAAACCATTCGTCATCGTCCAGAACATGGCTTTACGTTACAAATTGGTGATCCAAACATTATTACTGAAATCACTCAGATTCCGGTTGTTTCAGATTTCCGTCGTAGAGATATGGCAGCAGGTGGTCAAGGCGCGCCATTGGTTCCGGCTTTCCATCAAGCATTATTTCAACATCCAAGTATTCATCGTGTAATTTTGAATTTGGGTGGTATTGCTAATGTGAGTATGCTGCCTGCCAATAACAGTGACGGCGTATTTGGTTTTGATACAGGACCTGCAAATATTTTGATGGATGCTTGGTGCCATCGCCATACAGGTCATCCATATGATGAAAATGGTGACTGGGCAGCTTATGGTCACCCTATTCGCTCTTTACTCGACCGTCTTCATGCGCATGAGTATTTTTCTAAAGAACCACCTAAGAGCACAGGACGTGAAGACTTTAATATTGATTGGTTAGATGATCAGTTAATCGATTGGCGAAATGATTTAACTTATGACGAGTTAGAAGATACACCTGAAAACATCCAAGCTACCCTATTAAAACTTACTGTGCGTGCTATTCAAAAAGCGATTTATCGTTCTGAGATGGAAACAGGCGAAGTGTATGTTTGCGGTGGTGGAGCTTATAACTCTTATTTACTAGAACAGTTACGTTGGCGTTTACGTAAACATAATTGGTCTGTTCAACCTACCGATGTGTTAGGACTTTCCCCTACTTGGGTCGAGGCTACAGCATTTGCATGGTTAGCAATGCGCTTTGTAGATGGTTTAAGTGGAAATTTGCCAGCAGTCACAGGCGCTTCGGATTTCAGAATCCTAGGTACGATCACTGCAGTATAAAACTATTTATTGATTTGTTTGGTTAGATTCGACCTCATAGCACATTTACTGACCCGAAATGCTGTTATGTAAATGAGCATAAAAACTCATGATAAATGCCGATAAAAATAATTTAAGGCATGTTTGTATGGATCTGACCAAACGTATTCATCAATATACACGCGGGGCTTGGACATTCGATGTGATTGATTCAGGCCCTATAGATGGTCCACTCGTTGTTTTATTGCATGGTTTTCCAGAAACTGCTCATAGTTGGGAGCAAACCTCTGAATTATTGCATCAGCATCAATTTAGAACGCTTGCGATTCATCAACGTGGTTATAGTTTAAGTGCTAGGCCTCAAAGCCGATTTCAATATTCATTGAGTGAACTTGTAGAAGATGTGGCAAGTTTCATTGAGCAGCTTAGCCAACCAGTTTATTTAATTGGGCATGACTGGGGCTCGGCAATCGCTTCGGGCATTGCTATGAAGTATCCACAATATATTCAGCATCTCACTTTAGTTTCTGTGCCCCATCAAGCTGCTTTTTTAAAAGCTTGTTTAAGCAGCAGACAACTTTTTAAATCTTATTATTTTGCAATTTTTCAGCTACCAGTCCTGCCAGAACTTTTATTTAAAAAGATACCTAAATTGGGTCGTAAGTTTCTAAAGTCATCAGGCATGACTGAACAGCAAATTGCTATATTCGAGACTGAGTTTATAAAAGAAAATAGATTAACTACGGCGTTGAATTGGTATCGTGGCTTTTTTTGGAACAAACCTCAAAATCCATTTAAAGCCATAGATGTTCCAACTCTTTTTATTTGGGGTAAACATGATATTGCCGTTACAGAAAAAAGTGCGGAGCTAAACTCACGTTATTTTAAAAATAGTTATGAAGCAGTTTTTATGGATGCATCGCATTGGATTCCATATCAGAATGCACCTGAACTGGTACAATACTTTTTAGAATCTGTCCGTAAAATATAATGATCTGATCAATAAAAAAACCTCTCTATTTTGAGAGGTTTTTTAAATTTTAAAATTCTTTTAAATCGAGAATGAAGAACCACAACCACATGTTGTTGTTGCATTCGGGTTTTGTACGATAAAACGTGAACCCTCAAGACCTTCTACATAGTCAACTACTGAACCAATAAGGTATTGGTAGCTTAATGAGTCAACCAGCATTTTCACATCGCCATTTACGAATTCTGCATCATCTTCATTTACGCTTTCAGCAAAATTAAAGCCATACGAAAACCCTGAACACCCGCCTCCTGTTACATATACACGTAACATGAGATCGTCATTCCCTTCACTATCACGGAGTTGGCGTACCTTATTGGCAGCATTATCTGTCAAAACTAGAGCTTGGGCATTCATGATGATTGTTCCTCGGATTTTGCTGTGCCTTTCAAAATAAAAAAGACCCTATATTGAGTATAGCATAATCAATATAGGGTCTGTCTTCGAAGTTTAAAGCGAATCTTGAGTATTTTTATCAAGATTATTTGTAATTCTCATCCTGTAAGCCACATTCGAAGTTCTTAGCATCTTGCTTGCAACGGAATTGCCATAGTAGTTTCATCATGCGTTTATCATATACACCACGTTGTGTAAGGTTAATTCGAGACTCACGCATGAGCTTTTGGTAGCCCGGTTTATCGGCTGCTGGGACATCCATCCAGTATTTTTGTGGAATATCAGCTTTCATTTTACCCAAGATGGTAAAAGCACGTGGTAGCTGACCTGAAACCCATTCCCTAGATTTTTGGCCAAAACCAGCTGGGAACTTATCAGGTCGGATAATAATATTTCCTGTGACCTGTAAGATTGGATAATTCACGATCGCACCTTTTGTACCTAAACCTTTTTGTAGTTCCAAAGGTTTAAATGCTGCTGCTGGCGCACCAATAATATCAACTTGATGGTTATTAAATTTCGCACCGAAATTTGTTACGTCAGCACTAACCGCCTGTGCCCCGACCTGCTGAACCATAATTTTTTGTGCTTCATCATAATCAAGCACAGCAATTTTCTTACCTGCAGCTTTCGCTACTGTATTGATGCTACGGTCATTTACCAAAAGGTAAGCATCACCAACCGGAATAACACCGACCACCTCATAGCGACCATTAACCATATATTTACTAAAAGTCGGACTCGCTAAACCTTGCATCACTTTTACAGCAAGCTTGAGATCAGGAATGGCCCCAATTGCATCTAATGATCCAGTAAATGAGTTAAATTGGCGACCACGCATCCCTGACACGCTAATGCCATCACATTTACCCGCTTTAAAATCTTCAGCAATCACGGCTTCATTCTGGTTTACTTTAAGCTCGATATCAGCTCCCCAGTTTTTAGCGGCAAGTTGATAATCCTTCATCAGCGCATAAACGTCGCCATTTTTTCCAACGAAGTCAAAAACACATACTGTTTGTTTAGCCTCGGCTGCAAAAGAAACTGTGGTAAGTCCCATCGCAAGTAATAGCGTTTTGGAAAATTGCATATTCTTTTTCCTTTCCTTGTGGAGTTTTTGTTTTTCGATACCAAGAAATTTCACACCATCAGGTATGAATCGGATAGGCTTCATATAAAAATCATGATGGAATATTTGTATAGACCGTTTTTACTTTTATGATTTTATTTCCCTGAAAAATAGATAGCGATTGATCTATCTATTAGCAATTATTTTAATCACTCAAGTCCTTGATCCATTTTTATACCTTCATGTTTCCTTATGAAGTTTTTATCTAAATTTAGCTTAACGTCTTTCTATTTATCCACAATGGCAGAACTGACAGCGCATATAAAACAAAAAGCCTAGAACTCAGTCTAGGCTTTCTGAAAGAAATTAGGATTATTCACCAGGCATTGAACATTCAAAGTTAGCCTTGTCTACAGAACAACGTGCTTTTTTGAGTACAGACATCATTCCTGCATCGTAAACACCGCGTTTAGTTAAGTCCATACGGCCATCACGCAACATTTTTTGATACTTAAGTTTGTCTTCTGCACTTAAGTTCATTTTGTATTTGCCAGGAATTTGCGCTTCTAAACGGTTGATCATTGCAAAGCTCTTAGGTAACTGTTTAACAAACCAGTCACGAGATTTTTGACCAAAACCAGCTGGGAATTTATCAGAACGTAATACTAGATCTGCTGTAACGTGTAATACAGGGAAGTTCCACATTACACCGTTTGCGCCTAAACCTTTATTTAACTCTAATGGTTTGTAAGCATAAGCAGGTGCACCTACCATATCTACCTGACCATTGTTAAATTTAGCAGCAAAGTTTGAGATATCAGAAAGAACTGCTTGAGCTCCTACACGTTGCACCATAATTTTTTGTGCATCGTCATAGCCAAGTACAGCGAATTTTTTACCCGCAGCTTTTTCAACAGAGTTGATGTTTTTGTCGCGTACGAAAATGAATGCTGAACCTAGCGGAGAAATACCAGCAACTTCGTATTTTTTACCACCCATATTCGTGGTCATTTTTGCTGCATTACGCGCATCTAATACATAAGTAATTGCACGTTGAGCGATTTGGTTGTTTGGAACACCACCGAGTGAGTCGATAGATCCTGCGAATTTGTTATATTGGCGTGCACGCATTGCTGTCATTGCTACAGCATCACATTTACCCGCTTTAAAATCATTATCGGCAACAGCCTCGTCCTGACGAGGAACTAAGTTAATTTCAGTACCCCAGCCTTTTGCAGCAAGAGCCCATTCTTCCATCATTTTATATGAGTCGCCTGCTTTTCCTAAGAGGTCGAATACACATACGGTACTCGCTGCTTGCGCTGAAGCAGAAAAACCAACAACAGAAGCGGCAGCCATAGCAAGTACGATTTTTTTCATTTTCTTCATCCTTCCACGGAACAGATTTTTTGTTTGAAGTTTCCTTTCAAACACAGATATTAATCATGTTTTTTAGAAAAAAATAGAGCTTTTACTCAAATATTTTTATCTCATTGAACCATTGTTTGTTGGTTTTAAATTATTTATTAAAAGGAAAAATCGCTAATTTTCCGTAAGTTATTTTTTATATTCATAATTTTCATACCCATATTCAGCTTTGAAATATATGTAGCGTTTTTGTGTTTAAAAAATAAACTACTCTCCATTAAGCGTACATTCAAAATTTGTCCGTTCAACTGTACAGCGGGCACGCTTTAGCACACTCATCATTGTTGCATCGTATACACCTTGTTTTGTTAAGCTGAGGCGACCTTCACGTAAAATTTTTTGATATTTAGTTTTGTCTTCTGCTGAAAAATTAATTTTAATTTTTGAGGGTACACCCATTTCTAGCCGCTTTATCATGGCAAAATTCTGAGGTAATTTTTGTATAAACCAAGCACGTGACTTTATACCGAAATCTGTGGGGAACTTATCACTTCGGGCAATTAAATCACCCGTAACGTTAACTACGGGGAAAGTAAACATTGCCCCTTTCACACCGACCCCTTTACCAATCTCTAAAGGTTTATAAGCATAGGCTGGTGCCGCAATTGCATCGACTTGGCCACTATTAAACTTTTTCACAAAATCGATAATTTCTGAAGGAATGGGCTGAGCGCCAACGCTTTCCACCATAATTTTTTGTGCTGCGTCATATTGCAAAATAGCAAACTTAGTCCCACGTACTTTTTCAATTGAGTTGAGGTTTTTATCTCTTACAAATAAATAAGCCAATCCAATCTGAACAATACCAACGACCTCGTAATTGGTTCCAGTTTGTGTAGTCACCATGCGATGTTTATTACGCTTATCTAAAACATAACTAATAGCTTTTTGGGCGATTGCATTACTGGTTACCCCTCCAATCGCATCAATTGAACCTGCAAATTTATTATAATTTCGCGCCCGCATGGAGGTCAGATAAGCGGCGTCACATTTTCCTTCACGCAGTCTACGGTCAACTAAGCCTTCATCTTGAAATGGAATTAAAGTGATATCTGCTTGCCATTCTTTCGCTGCAAGCGCCCACTCTTCCATCATTTTATAGGATTCACCTGACTTTCCTAATAAATCAAACACACAGACACTTTGCCCAGCATGTACTGTCCCCACAGCACAGCAAAATACTGCACCAATTATCCCCAATCTTTTTTTCATTTGACTTTCCTTAGTCTAGTTTTATTAGTAGCTCATTAATCAACCAAATTTCAAACTGTTTTTATTTTAGCCATATTTTTTTAAAAGTATTCTATCTTATTCAATATTTTGAAAATTTCGGATGAATAGCGAAATTTAGGATGTCTTGATATATCTAATTATTAATACCTGCTCACTAAAATCCGGAAAGTTTTGTTTTCATCGGCAGTTCTCTTTAAAATACAGCATCCCTAACTCACCTCGATACAATAAGATGATTCAATTTGACCAAGTTTCTTTACGCCGCGGTGGACGTGTTTTATTTCAAAAAGCGTCTATGCAATTACACCCAGGTTGGAAGATTGGTCTAACTGGTGTAAATGGCGCGGGTAAATCGACCTTATTTGCTGCACTACTTGGAAGTTTAGGTGCAGATGAAGGTTCACTTACTCGTCCGACAGGCTGGACCGTGGCGCATATGGCCCAAGAAGTGAAAGCCCTAGATATGCCTGCAATTGATTTTGTTCTTTCAGGTGATGAAGAGTTTTGGGATATTCAAAATAAGCTTGCTCAACCAGATCAACTGACTGATTTTGAACTGGCTAAATTGCATGGCCGCTTTGATGAAATTCATGGTTATTCAGCGCCCTCTAAAGCTGCGCAGCTCATGGCAGGTCTTGGCTTTCTAGAAAATCAATTACGTTTGAACGTTGAGAGCTTCTCAGGTGGATGGCGTATGCGTTTAAATTTGGCGCGTACATTGATGAGTCGTTCTGATCTACTCTTACTGGATGAACCAACAAACCACTTAGATTTGGATGCAATTCTGTGGTTAGAAGATTGGCTTAAAGCCTATGAAGGTACACTCATTCTAATTTCGCATGACCGCGACTTTTTAGATGCGATTACAGATCATATTCTTCACATTGAAAATCAAGAACTCACGCTTTACACCGGAAACTACTCTACGTTTGAAACCACACGTAGTGAACGTCTTGCCCAGCAACAGCAAGCTTTTGAGAAGCAGCAAGAAACACGTGCTCATCTACAAAAGTTTATTGACCGTTTTAAAGCAAAAGCGACTAAAGCTCGTCAGGCACAAAGTCGTATTAAACAACTTGAGCGCATGCAGCAACTTGCACCAGCCCATATAGATACGCCGTTTACTTTTAGTTTCCGTGAACCAACTAAAATGAGTTCACCTTTGCTGACTTTAGACAACGCCAGCATTGGTTATGGTGATAAGCAAATAGCCGAAAAAATCAGATTACAAATTACACCAAACTCACGTATTGGTTTACTGGGTATGAACGGCGCAGGTAAGTCAACATTGATTAAGAGCTTGGTAGGTGATTTACCACTCTTGGCAGGTGAACGTAAAGCTTCCGAGCTGCTTAATATCGGTTACTTTGCGCAGCACCAGATGGATGCTTTAGATGGTCACGCTAGCCCAATGCTACAGCTTGCACGTATAGCAGATAAACAAATTAGTGAAGCCACTTTACGTTCATTCTTAGGTAGTTTTGGCTTTAGTGGTGAACGCATGGATACACCATGTGAAAGCTTTTCTGGTGGAGAACGCGCTCGTTTAGCCCTAGCACTCATTGTATGGCAGCGTCCAAATGTTTTAATTCTCGATGAACCAACAAACCATTTAGATCTTGATATGCGTCATGCACTGAGCATGGCATTACAAGATTTTGAAGGTGCAGTTGTTCTGGTTTCCCACGAACGTCAACTTATTGCAAGTGTATGTGATGAGCTTCTTTTAGTACACGGCGGTAAATGTACTGAGTTCGAGGGTGATTTACAGGACTATGCTAAATGGCTACGTGAAGCCCGTCAGCAACAAATCAATGCTCAGACTGCTGTCGCACAGAACAACTCTTCCTCTGCCGCTCCAGCGCCTGCTAAAGTTGATAAAGAAGCACAGCGTAAAGAAGCAGCTCGCCGTCGTGAACAGACTCGACCTATTCGTAAAAATATTGAAAAAGTTGAGTCTCAAATTGAAAAGCTACAACCGCAGCTTGCCAAAATTGAAGAATCCTTAGCAGACACATCTTTATATGAGGCTGCACGTAAGGATGATCTACTCAAACTTATGAATGAGCAGACAGAGCTGAAAGCTAAACTTGAGCAACACGAAGAGCAGCTTTTGGAACTCATGATGGAATTAGAAGAAATGGAAGCTTCTTTTGATTAATCCATTTTCTAAAATAAAAAAGCCGATTTCTTAATCGGCTTTTTTATTGATTAGTAAGGCGTATAAAAAGCCCCTAATTCATTTAAATTGGTATTGATCGGTAAAGGCCAAACACTGCTTGATAAGCTGTCAGCAATATATAAATCGTATCCGCCTCGACTCCCTGTTTGTCCTGCAAGAGATACCACCATGTAACGCTGATCTAAAGGAGCTGGATCGGAAGTATCATAATTAGTGTTGTTAAATGGCAAACGTGTAGTTTGTTTATTAGCCATATCATAAATATAGATCTGGTCATGAGGATTTGTTGGGCTATACCAGCACACATATAAGAACCGACTTCCTTGCCACCATACTGGATAATATGAAGCGATATTGGTCAGTTGTGTATCATAAGCACCCGACTGATCAATACTAAAAATTCTAGAATTATTTCCAGCACCTTTTGCATACAAAATTTGAGTGGTATTCACCATCGGATAAGGCATCGATTCTTCTATATCCCAACCATTTTGAGTCACAGAAGTCATCGTCCGATCCGTCATTTTAATAATTTTTAGATCGCCATTTTGTTTAAAAATAATACGCTGGTTATCTATAAATTTAGGGTCTTCATCGCGCTTATTATTGCCCTGAGTTAGGTTAATGGGTAACTCAGTGCTTCCGACTTTCCAAACATACACATCCCATGCATCGCCATAATGCTGTCCAGAATTCACTCCCATAAACGTTAACCATTTTCCATCTGGAGAGAAATGGCCATTCATCATATGGTCAATTTTCCAATTTGCGCCGAGTAATGTGGTCTGCTGTGTTGTGAAGTTATAAAGATAAAGCTTACTGTCCCATGCCTCATAATCACTATAACGATGAAATACTAATTTTCCATAAAAGGTGGGGGCTATGGCAGCATGCAGTTGAAATAAACAATTAAAAAATATGATTCCAATACATAAGAGTTTTTGTATTTTTTTCATAATTATATTTCCTATTGTTATTAGTAAGTACCGCATAGAGAATATAACTTCGAATAGTTTACTTGTTAAACAAAATACTTTTTTCGGATACAAAAAAGGGCTAATGATGATTAGCCCTTTACCATAAAAAATCAATTACCTAAATTTTTTATGATTTTCATTTCGTATTTTGACTAAATTAATTGCTTCAGTTTTGGCTTGATCTAATTGTCCTTGCTCAACTAAAACAGTTACTTTATCAATTTCGGCAACAAGCTGATCTAAACCAGCTTGGTACTCTTTTACCTTTACATTTTCTGATGGCAAACCTTCGAGTTTATGCGGCAAATATTGCTTAGAAGAAACTGCTGCTTCACGCATTACAACAAGCTGTTTTTTCGCGTTATCAGCATCTTTCGCTTCAGCAAATGCTTTAGTACTCTTCGCTAAAGTTTTCATATTCGTTTCTAGGTCTGCCGCCCAAACAGCAGAACTTCCTAAAAACACACATGAAATTAATAGGCTAGCTAATAATTTCTGACTCATCATTCTCTCCCTAGACTGATTTAGAATCATGTTATGAATTAAGCATCAATATCCGCATTTAAAGCATTCTCTTCGATGAATGCACGACGTGGTTCAACATCATCACCCATTAAGCAAGAGAACATACGATCTGCTTCAATCGCATCATCAATTGTCACCTGCAACATATTACGGTTTTCAGGGTCCATTGTTGTTTCCCACAGCTGTTCAGCATTCATCTCTCCAAGACCTTTATAGCGTTGGATCATCATACCGCGGCGTGAATCTTGCAAAATATGTTGCCAAACTTGATGGAAGTTAGCCACTTGAATACGGCGATCACCTTTTTGTAAAAAAGCACCGTCTTCAAGTAAAGTGAACCAACTCTTCGAGTTTTTGAGTAAACGTGCATATTCAGCTGAATTCAATAAAGCTGCATCAAGCAAATACGCATGCGGCAGATTATGAACATAGACAGTAATACGCGGCCAATAATGCGCAGATTTTTCACCTTGAGCATTTTCACGCTCAAATGCCTCTAAAGAGATTTCTGCACGTAAACTTGGCTGTAATCTGGTAATGATATCGCGTACCTGATCTGCCCATTGTTGTACATAAGCTTCATCATGGTTTTGATCACTCTTGAATACTTCTACTTCAAGTAAAGCATCCAATAAGCTAGCTGGATAACGTAAAGTTAAGCGCTGTAAGCTCTTTTGTGAAACTTGATAGTCTTGAATCACTTTCGCCAGTGCTTCACCAGTAATTGCAGGTGCTTCAGCATTGGTATGTAGAGATAGCTCATCAATTGCATTTGAGATGAGATAAGTTTCCAATGCATCATTATCTTTGATGTATTGTTCTTGCTTACCTTTCTTCAATTTATACAAAGGTGGCTGAGCAATATAAATATGCCCACGCTCAACCAATTCTGGCATTTGACGGAAGAAGAACGTTAACAACAAGGTACGGATGTGCGAACCATCGACGTCGGCATCGGTCATGATAATGATTTTATGATAGCGAAGCTTATCAGGGTTATATTCTTCACGACCAATACCACAGCCAAGTGCAGTGATTAAAGTACCCACTTCCTGACTAGAAATCATTTTGTCAAAGCGTGCACGTTCAACGTTCAGGATTTTACCTTTCAACGGTAAAATAGCCTGCATTTTACGATTACGACCTTGTTTAGCACTACCACCAGCAGAGTCACCCTCGACTAGATATAATTCAGAAAGTGCTGGGTCTTTTTCCTGACAGTCAGCCAATTTACCTGGTAAACCTGCAATATCAAGTGCACTCTTACGACGTGTCATTTCACGCGCCTTACGTGCAGCATCACGTGCACGCGCAGCATCAATAATTTTACCGGCAATCGATTTTGCAGCTTGCGGATTTTCAAGTAAGTAAGCAGAGAACTCTTTGTTCATTGCTTGCTCAACCGCTGGTTTTACTTCACTCGATACTAGTTTTTCTTTAGTTTGAGAAGAGAATTTCGGATCAGGTACTTTTACCGAAATAATCGCGGTTAAACCTTCACGTGCATCATCGCCTGTCACATTGACTTTTTCTTTCTTGAGAATATTTTCATTTTCAAGATATTGGTTAAGACCACGCGTTAAAGCTGCACGGAAACCTGCTAAATGAGTACCGCCATCCTTTTGAGGAATATTGTTGGTAAAACAACGCACGTTTTCTTGATAACTTTCATTCCACTGTAATGCAACTTCTACACCAATACCGTTTTCTGTATCAGCAGTGAAATGGAAAATCTCGTTTAGATGAGTTTTACCTTCGTTAATGTATTTTACAAACTCAGATAAACCACCTTCGTAGTCATATACGTGCTCAAGGTTAATACGTTCATCACGTAAAACAATACGCACGCCCGCGTTTAAAAATGAAAGCTCTCGTAAACGACGCGCTAAAATTTCAACGTTAAAAATGGTTTGACTAAAAGTTAATTCACTTGGCCAAAAACGTACAGTTGTACCACTGCTATCCGTTTCACCAATCACACGTAATGGATATTGCGGATCACCGTGGTGATACTCTTGTTCGTGCACTTGGCCAGCGCGATTAATAATTAAATGCAATTTACTTGAAAGCGCATTTACAACTGAAACGCCTACGCCGTGCAAACCACCTGAAACTTTATAGCTGTTATCGTCAAACTTACCGCCTGCGTGCAAGATCGTAAGAATTACTTCCGCTGCAGACACCCCTTCTTCAGGGTGGATATCTGTTGGAATACCACGGCCATTATCAGAAACACTTACCGATTCATCTTCGTGTATCGTGACAATAATTTCGTCACAATGCCCAGCTAAAGCTTCATCGATTGCGTTATCGACAACCTCGAATACCATATGGTGTAAACCGGTACCGTCGTCTGTATCCCCAATATACATACCCGGACGTTTACGAACTGCATCTAATCCACGTAATACTTTAATACTAGAGGAATCATAAGCCTTTTCATTGGTTTGTTCTGTTTGAGAGGCTGATTGAGACTCTGAACTCATGGTTTCTCCCTAGCAAATATAGGTTTATTCAAAGATGGGTAACATCAAAAAATTATGGTGAAGCAAGACTAACTTGACCGGATTCAACATTGAATAATTGATATGAAATAGACAGATCATGTAAGTGTTTTTTTACCGATGCATGATCTAAAGTTGTCATAAAAACCTGGCTACCAAGTTGGCTTAATCGTTCAATTAAACGTTGTTGTGCGGTTAAGTCTAATTCTGCTGTCAGATCATCTAATAATACCACAGTTTCCTTATTACTCGCATGTAACATTGCAATTTGTGACAGTTTTAAGGCAATAATCAAGAGTTTTTTCTGACCTCTTGATAAAACTACATCAGCATGTCCAAACGGGGTTTTTAAGCGCAAATCTGCACGATGTGGGCCATACTCGGTATAGCGTCGTTCGACGTCTTTCTGGTGTTGATTCAGCAAGTCTTGCATGAGTCCCTGCTCTGTATGAAAACCGGGACTATATTCCAGTTCAATCTCTAGATCAGGTAGCAATTGACTTAAATCATTTTGAAAAAAGACATTCCATTGTTCCACAATACTTAAACGCTGAGAGTGTAAAATTTCACCATAATCACTCAACATTTTATTCCACGGCTCTAAATCCGCTAGAGAAATATTCCGTCTGGTTTTAAGTAAAGTATTACGCTGCTTTAATGCACGAGAATAATATTGCCAAGCAAAATAAAACTCAGGTTCCACGTGGAACATCAGCCAATCTAAAAGCTGGCGCCGAGGTTTCGCCCCATGGTCAATAATATCTGTACTTTGTGGATCAATATGCTGCAAAGGAAGCAGTTTAGCGAGTTGTCCTTGTGTAGCCACTGTATCGCCATTGACCTTCATCAACTGCTCACCAGAGGCCAACTTTTGCATGCCAATTTTTTCAGTTGCAGATTGCGCGAAAACAATCGCATCTTCAGCAGAGTATTGAATATAATTTTTAGGTATATGGGTACGGAACGACCGCCCTGTTGCAAGCAAATGGATTGCTTCCAGTATTGAAGTTTTTCCTGAACCGTTAGCGCCATAAAATACATTAAACGGTTGCAACCCTTGGAGTGCAACCGTTTTTAAATTACGCACACGTTCAATATTTAAACGCGTAAGATGCATATTAGATAGCCAGATTATACACGCATCGGCATAACGACATAGGTTTGATCAGGATGTGCCGGATCTTGAACCAATACAGATTGATTTGCCTCAGTCATGCTCATATTTACATCATCACCATCAAGCACACCTAAAACATCCAGCAAATATTGTGCATTAAATGACATTTCAAGCGGTATGTTTTGATACTGAATCGCTAAATCTTCAATCGCTTCGTCTTGTTCAGGGTTATTTGCACGTAGCTGTAAAGAATCTTGATTAAAATTCAAGAAAACACCACGTAATTTCTCATTACTCAAAATTGCGACACGTTGTAATGATTGTTTGAACACATCATGGCTAATTAACACATGTTTATCGCCACCACGTGGAATTACACGACGATAATCAGGGAATTTTCCATCAATCAACTTTGTAGTAAAGCGAACAGTGATATCGCCCTGCTCTTTGTCACGGCTTGGCGTATTAATTGTGACATTTAACAATTCGCGACCAATCAGCAACGTTAATTGTTCATCTTCAATGCTAAGTAAACGCTGTAATTCACCAACAGCTTTACGAGGCACAATTGCTTGGACCAATTGAGATGATGTAGAAGAAGCAGTAATTTCACAAAGTGCTAAACGGTGACCATCTGTTGTTACTGCACGTAATTGATTTTCATCAATTTCTAATAAAGTACCCGTTAAATAGAAACGTACATCTTGTACGGCCATAGCAAAAGCCGTTTTTTCAAATAAACGCTTTAACTCACGTTGAGTGACCTTTACTTGTGTACCTTGACTATTTTCAGTGGTCAATAATGGATAATCTTCTGCCGGTAAAGTACCTAATACAAAACGGCTATTACCAGATTTTAAAATACATCTTTGATCTTCTGTAATTTGTAAGTCAATCAATGCAGCTATAGGCAATGATTTACAAATTTCCATCAACTTACGAGCAGGAACAGTTGTTTCACCTGCTTCAATGCATGCCCCTTCTGTTAAAACAGTACTGGCAACCAGCTCGACTTCTAAATCAGAACCGGTAATGGTGAGTGCCTGAGCATTAGTCTGAATTTTGACGTTTGAAAGAATATTCAATGTATGACGACGTTCTACCGCACCGACAACATGCGATAAAACATTGAGTAAGCTTTCTTTAGCGATTTTCAAACGCACGATTCATTCCTCTAGCAACTTGGAGCAAATATTTCATTTTTTAGCTGTGTACTATGCTGCACTTACGTAGACTTTGCAACAACGTCTTATCATTTCATTAACTCTGGAGTAGACGCAGTAGATTTTTATAATCTTCGTCAAAAATCGGATCTTCTTCACGTAGACTTACTACTTTTTCGCAAGCATGCATGACTGTACTGTGGTCACGTCCACCAAAAGCCATTCCAATTTCGGGAAAACTATCACCAGTTAACTCACGAGCAAGTCCCATTGCTAACTGACGTGGTCGCGCATAGATTCGAGTCCGCTTTGGTCCTACCAATTCTTTTAAAGGAATACGGAAATATTCACTCACCACACGTTGGATATTTTCTACACTAATTGTACGCGCACGGATTGCCAACACATCTTTTAAAGACTCTCGGACAACATCAAGATCAATTGGTGCACCTTTAAAACGAGAAATTGCGACGACTTTATTGAGTGCGCCTTCAAGTTCACGTACGTTGGCAACTACTTGTTGTGCAATAAATAATGCGCAATTTCGAGGTAAATCAACGCCGCTATTTTCGGCTTTTTTCAATAGAATTTCGATACGAGTTTCAATATCTGGCGGTTCAACGCCTACTGAAAGACCCCAAGAAAAGCGAGAAACCAAACGCGGGTCTAACTCGGTCAATTCTTTTGGATAACGATCTGAAGTTAAAATAATCTGTTTAGATTCATCAAGTAATGCATTGAATGTATAGAAGAATTCAACCAAACTTGCTTCTTTACCTGCTAAAAGATGAATATCATCGACCAACAATAAATCTAAAGAACGGCAATTTTTCTTAAATTCTTCAACTTTGCCTTTTTGCAAAGAACTTACAAAATCCTGAACGAAGCTCTCAGAGGTCATATACATCACCCGTGCATTAGGCTTGGCTTGCAATAAAGCATTACCAACTGCCTGCATCAAGTGAGTCTTACCCAATCCTGTCGGACCATATAAGAATAAAGGGTTATGCTGTGAAGCACCTAATTGTGTTAATACCTTTCTACATGTTTCAGCAGCCATCTGGTTCGAACGGCCTTCAACAAATAAAGAAAAAGTAAATTGGGGGTTTAATAGTTTCTTTTTCGGTGTTTTTGGGTTCACTACACTATTAGTAGTAGGTGAACTGGAAATAGAATCTGGTTCTTTTTTTACTTTAATACTTTGTTGGGACGCAGTTTGCAAAGCAGCAGTTGTAGTTGCTGGCTGCTCACCTGATGACAAAATACTACCAGGACGAGAATCAACTAAAATCTCAACCTGACGTACTCGCCCTTCTGATAACTGTTCGGCCAATATAGAAATTAATTCTAGATGGTTCTCTTGAATGTAACGCGTCCAATAAGGATTAGGTGCATAAAGACGCAGTGTCCCTTCTACTTCTTCAGCAACTAATGGGCGAATCCACATCGCAAAGACGTTATCAGAGAGCTCTTGTCGCAAGCGAGTTAAGCAGTCTGTCCAAAGCATGTGTATCCCCTATTTCTGCGTTTTTAAATTCAAATAATCTAAAGATTAACCCTTCCTGATGAGAAGGGGTCGCCATTCTAACCAAGTTATCCACATCTGTCATGACGATTTCAGTTGATTTTGTCTAAAAAGAAATCTCTTGTGAATGAATTTAAATTCAAAATGGCTTGTGTATAACTTTTTGCACAAGCTGTGGATAAATTAACACATAAACTTATCCACAATCCATAAATATAGTAAAAACAGAGTTATCAACAACTCAAATATATGTTTTTTAAATTTAAAAGTGCGAAATCCACAGAAAAAGTTATCCCTAATAAGAATAAATTTAAATTTCTAAATTTGAATTTATTTAATAGGGTGGAGATCTTTTGTGGATAACTGCAAAATATGAATTTAAATTCAAATACAGCAAATCCAAACCAAGATGGTATCTTGTTTTGTTGATAAATATGTATATAAGGTGTGTATATATTAAAAGTTCTAATAAAAATAGACAATTACTTTGTGTATAACTTTTAAAGCTATATATTGCACTGAATTATGACCGTGATAAAAAGAAGAGAAGAGATTAAAAATTTGGGTTAAATACAAAACTTTCTTGGTTTTTCATTGACAGCGTAAACATTGCACAATAAAATCGCGGACCTTTATAGAAAGATCATTTTTGGGAGTTTCAATATGAAACGTACTTTCCAACCATCTGAATTAAAGCGTAAACGCGTTCATGGTTTCCGTGCTCGTATGGCAACTAAAGCTGGTCGTCAAGTATTAGCTCGTCGTCGTGCAAAAGGTCGTCATAGCTTAACTGTTTAATACTGTTACGCTGACCAGACTTGGGTGTGATGACACTTTACAGTTTTAGCACAGACGTGCGAATACGCTGTGCTGCAGATTATAAAAGTGTATTTGATGGTGCGCTTTTTAAAGTGCATCAACCCCATTTTTTATTTCTTGCAAAATTAACCGAACAGCCTAAAAGCCGTTTGGGTATTGTTGTTGCTAAGAAAAAAGTGCGCCGAGCGCATGAAAGAAATCGAATAAAACGTCTTGCTCGTGAGAGCTTTCGTCTACATCAGCCGAATTTTGGATCAGACATAGATGTTGTGGTGATGCCGAAAGTTGGTATAGAAACGATTACGAATGCTGAGCTATATCAACAATTAGACTTTGCTTGGCAAAAATTACAGCGCTTAGCAAAAAAACATTCTAAAGTTGGCACAACCTCGCAGAATTAAGAGATAGCCAATGGTCCGTTTTCTACGTTGGTTGATTCGACTGTATCAAATTGCGATTAGTCCGCTTCTTGGACCCCGTTGTCGTTATATCCCGACTTGTTCCCAATATGCGATAGAAGCATTGCAAACTCATGGTGCGATAAAAGGCGTTTGGTTATCTTCTAAACGGATATGTCGTTGTCATCCGTGGGGAGGATCTGGATATGATCCGGTACCGCCAAAAGCAATTCGTTTTATTTCGTTTCATCAAATAGATTCTCAAACGCATCATGTTGCTGTACCCTTTCGTGATCGTTTACTGAAGCAAAATCTCTCTAACCATTTGGGGTAATAGATATGCAACAATGGGCCAGGTTTGCAATTCTCGGGGCCATGTTTGTCACCGCATATTTGCTCATTTTGGCTTGGCAAAAAGATTATGGAAATGCTGCAACTGCTCCGCAACAACAAGCGGCAGCTGTAAGTTCGCATGAAGTATCTGCTGATTTGCCAAATGCTAAAAATGCAACAGTGGCTTCCGATGTGCCACAAGCAAATATTGCGCAGTCACAAACCACAGATGCAACTGCACCTGTGAATCAACAGCTTATTTCAGTACAAACTGACCTTTACCATATTTGGATCAATCCAAAAGGTGGTGATATTGTTCGTATTGAATTACTCTCACACGACAAAAGCAAAGACAGCGATCAACCTTTTGTTATGCTTGAAAATGATGCCAAGCGTACATATGTTGCTCAATCTGGCTTAATTGGTTTGAATGGACCAGATAGTAGTCGTGGTGGTCGTCCATTATATGCTGTTGAAAAGACATCATATACTTTGGCTGATGCTAAAGGTGTACAGGACCAAAAGGGGCAATCTGAAAAAGTTTTAAACGTTCCGATGGTATTTAAAACACCTGAAGGCGTTGAAATTATTAAAACTTTTACCTTTACTCAAGGTCAATATCCAATTGTTGTAAAACATCAAGTCATTAACCGTAGTCAACAAAGCTGGCAAGGTCAGATGTTTGGACAATTAAAGCGCGATAATTCTGAAGATCCAGGTAAATCTTCTCAAGGTATTTTCACTCTAGGAACTTTCTTAGGTGGAGCTTGGGGAACGCCTGATGCACATTACAACAAGCTTAAATTTGCTAATTTCTCAGAAGAAAAAGTAAATACTGAAGCGAAAGGTGGATGGGTTGCGATTGTTCAGCATTATTTTGTAAGTGCTTGGATTCCTGGAAACCTTAAGCTGACTCAAGCGAATGGTCAGCCTTATGTAGCTAAGCTTGAATCTCGTCAATCTGCTGATCACATGAATATCATTGGTTTTACCTCACCAGTGATTAATGTTCCGGCAGGCACTTCAATGGAAGTGGATGCAAAACTTTATTCAGGTCCGAAAGTACAATCTGAATTAAAAGATTTAGCTGTTGGTTTAAATCAGACTGTTGATTATGGTTGGTTATGGCCGATTGCTAAACTCTTGTTCTTAGGTCTTCAATTCTTCCATAGCATTGTGGGCAACTGGGGATGGTCAATCATCTTGCTTACCATTATGGTGAAGATGATCTTGTGGCCTTTATCTTCAAAAAGTTATCGTTCTATGGCGAAAATGCGTGTGATTGCACCAGAAATGCAACGCATGAAAGAAGAGTTCGGTGAAGACCGTATGCGCTTCTCGCAAGAAATGATGGCTTTATACAAGCGTGAACAAGTAAATCCACTTTCAGGTTGTTTACCATTGTTGCTACAAATGCCAATTTTCCTTGCTTTGTACTGGGTACTCATGGAAAGTGTGGAATTACGTCACGCACCATGGTTAGGTTGGATTCAGGACTTGTCAGCAATGGATCCTTGGTTCATCTTGCCGTTAATCATGGGTGCTACCATGTTTGCACAGCAAATGTTGAACCCGCAACCCGCTGATCCAATGCAGGCAAAAGTGTTCCGCATTATGCCGATTATGTTCACGGTATTTATGTTGTTCTTCCCTGCCGGTCTTGTACTGTACTGGATTGTGAACAACAGTATTACTATTTTACAGCAGTCGTTTATTAATAAGAGCGTTGAGAAAAGTCGTATCAATAAGACTGAATCAGCTTCTTAATCGTTGAACTTTTGCTGAATAAATCCGCTTAAGATGGTAATCTTAGGCGGATTTTTCTTTGGCTGGATTTTAGGTTTTTAGGTGAATAATATGCAAAGTCAAACCACGATTGCCGCAATTGCAACGCCACCTGGGCGTGGTGGTGTGGGCGTGATTCGCCTATCTGGACCTAAGGCTTATGAAATTGCTCAAAACCTGACACAAAAAAACTTGCCAGAAGCGCGTATGGCGGGTTTCCGTAAATTTTATGATGCTGATGGCAGTATTATGGATGAAGGGATTGTTCTATGCTTTCCCAATCCTCACTCGTTTACAGGTGAAGATGTTGTAGAGCTACAAGGTCACGGCGGTCCAGTCATCCAAAATGCCTTGCTTGGACGTCTATTTGAGCTTGGTGCAATTGCTGCAAAAGCCGGCGAATTTTCCATGCGTGCTTTTGAAAATGGCAAGATGGACTTGGTACAAGCGGAAGCGATTGCCGACTTGATTGATGCGACTTCGCAAGCTGCGGCACGCTCTGCGGTTCGCTCTTTACAAGGCGCATTTTCAACAAAAATTAATACCGTTTTAGAAAAACTGATTCATTTACGCTTGCATGTTGAAGCAGCAATTGATTTTCCTGAAGAAGAAATCGATTTCTTGGCAGATGGCAAAATTTTAGCTTTACTTGAGGATGTTCAGCAGTCGGTACATGCCGTTCAAACCTCTGCACGACAAGGGCAATTACTCCGTGAAGGTTTGCAAGTCGTTATTGCGGGTAAACCAAATGCGGGTAAGTCGAGCTTGTTAAATGCACTTGCTGGTGTTGAGCGTGCAATTGTGACAGATATTGCTGGTACAACTCGTGATGTTTTACATGAAAAAATTAGCTTAAATGGTCTACCAATCACCTTAACAGATACTGCGGGTCTTCGTGAAACAGGTGACATCGTTGAAAAAGAAGGGATTCGTCGTGCAATCAAAGAAATTGAACAAGCTGATTTGTTATTGCTGGTTTATGATTTAAACCAAGGTGATGACCCATTAAAACTCGCTCAAGAGTATTTTGCGGAACATATTGAACCGCGTCGTTTAATGTTAATTGGTAATAAATGCGATTTAACTGGTCAATTAGCTGAAATAAGTGATTTTCAAGGTTTCCGTCATATAACTGTTTCTGCAAAACAAGAGATGGGCGTACAAGGCCTCGTAGACGCGATTACAGCGCATGCAGGCTTCCACCCTGAGGAAGACACCTTTATTGCAAGAACACGTCATTTAGACGCAATGAAGCGCACGCAGCTCTATCTTTCAGAAGCACGTGAACAACTTGTTGTGTTTAACGCAGGTGAACTGGTTGCTGAGTCACTACGTCTTGCCCAAAATGCTTTAGGTGAAATTACTGGTGACTTTAGTGCCGATGACTTATTAGGCAAGATTTTTGGTTCATTCTGTATTGGAAAATAATTACAAAATTCTGAATGATGCACATCGCTGTGTCATTCAGTCACCTCGTTAACCGTATCTTTTTAGAACCTTTAAAAACTCATCTAGCTCATTCTGATCAACTTGTGCGTCTTTGAGCACGTGATAATGTAAATGCTGTTCCATCAATTCACTCATCAAACCGTTTATTGCCCCTTTAATTGCAGCAACTTGTTGTAGTATTTCTATGCATGAAATATCTGGCTGTTCAACAGCATGCTCAATGCTGTTGATTTGTCCTTTTAGTCGTTTTACACGATTAAGTATTTTTTTATCCTGACCAATGTGACTCATCTGTGTTCTCTTGTATAATTCAATATACTGGTAGGGAGTATATTGGGTTTAAATATTATGCAGGATCATAGTGTATCACGTCATCATCAACATCAGTTTGATGAAGGAAATCCACTTGCACAAAAACGTATTTTGATTGCAACGATTTTAACGGCATCAATGATGGTGTTAGAAATATTCGGTGGATGGTTTTTCAATTCAATGGCACTTTTGGCTGATGGTTGGCATATGAGTTCCCATATGTTGGCTCTCGGTTTAGCCTATTTTGCCTATCGCGCGGCTCGTCATTATTCCAAAGATCGTCGGTTTAGTTTCGGAACTTGGAAAATCGAGATTTTAGCGGGTTATAGCAGTGCAATTTTGTTGATGGTTGTCGCCATTTTTATGGCGTTTCAGTCGATACAACGTTTATTTAATCCAGTTGAAATTTTTTATAATGAAGCGATTCCGATTGCAATTTTAGGTTTGGTCATTAACTTGATTTGCGCATGGTTACTTCACGATGATGGGCACCATCACCATCACCATCACCATCACCATCACCATCACCACCACCATCACCACCACGAGCATGATCATGGGCATCATCACCACGATTTAAACCAAAAAGCTGCATTTTTACATGTAGTTGCAGATGCAGTAACTTCTGTTTTTGCAATTATTGCGCTTTTCGCAGGTAAGTATTTCGGATGGGATTTTTTAGACGCACTTTTAGGAATTTTAGGTGCTATTTTGGTTGCAAAATGGTCTCTGGGATTAATGAAAGAGACAGGAAAAACCCTTTTAGACGCAGAAATGGATCATCCGGTAGTTGAAGAGATCCGTGAAGTAATTGCTGAGTTTCCTAAACACATTGAAATTACGGATATTCATGTCTGGAAAGTCGCGAAAGGTAAGTTTTCTTGTATTTTGGCACTCGAAACTGATGATATTTCTTTAACCGCAGATCAGATTCGTCATGCTTTATCCATTCATGATGAAATCGTGCATATATCTGTAGAAATTAATACTCTAAAATCTATTTATGTTCCACGTGAAACATTGGCATAAATGAGTGGAAGTTTGGTTATAACTCGGTAATCAGTTCTGTTTTAAAAAGCTGAACTGATTAAAATGATCTCCTCTCCTACCTATGAGTCAGTTTTATGCTTAAAAAATTAGGAATATTGGCATTATTTAGCCTAACTGCAAGTGTGAGTTTCGCTAATGTAGATACTGTTAGGGAAAATATTAAAAAACAATATCCTAATTTGAAAATTAGCAATATTCAGAAAACTGAAATGCCTGGGTTATATAGCGCTAATCTTGATCAGCAAATCATTTATGTTGGTGAAGATGGGCAACATATGTTTATAGGCTCTATGATTCGGTTAAAAGACCAAAAGAACTTAACCAAAGATCTAGTTTTAAGACAGAACTCAATTGATTGGAAACAGCTGCCTTTAAAAGATGCGATTAAAACGGTGAAAGGTAATGGACAGCATGTTTTAGCAGTATTTTCTGATCCAAACTGCCCTTATTGTAAACAGCTTGAGCCTGAACTCGACAAGCTGAAAGATGTGACTATTTACACGTTCATCTATCCTTTAAAACCTCAGTCTATTGTGGTTTCTAGACAAGTTTGGTGTGCACCAAATCAATCTTATTCATGGAAAAAACTGATTCAGCAAGGTGTTAAACCAATAGCTGCGAGCTGTGCAAACCCAATTGATCGTAATTTGGAATTAGGAAAAAAACTCGGCTTTAACGGCACCCCTACCCTAATTTTTGCGAATGGTTTCAAACTGGTTGGCGCACGCTCTGCTGAAGAAATTCAGGCCGTATGGAAAGAGTTAGGTCTTTAAAATAAATTAAAAAAAGCACCATAAGATGCTTTTTTTATAAATGAATTAAAGTTTAGCTTTTTCGTGCAATCAAGTTGTAGATAAAAAGAATAACGATGGCACCAATCACGGATGCGATAAAGCCTGCAGCTGAGTTTTCGCCGTAAAGTCCAAGTAAACGACCACCATAAGTAGCTAGAAGTGAACCTGCAATACCAATCAAGGTCGTTACGATGAAACCTGCTTTATCATCCCCAGGATGCAAAGCACGAGCGATTAAGCCAGCAAAGAAACCAACTACAATAGCAACAATAAGTGACCACATATTTGTTCTCCAGTTGTTTTTTTGATGAAGTTAATGATTTTGCTTCATATTCTATCGTGCGGTAGAGCTGTCTATTTTGTCTGTAGCAGATTGCGACTTTTTGTGTCTTTTTTGTTCAAAGCTAAGGCTTTATATAAAAAAATAGCACCTTGCGGTGCTATTTCTCTGAAATTTATAAACCAATTTCACCAATAAATGGCAAGTGGCGATATTTTTGATCGTAGTCTAAGCCGTAACCCACAATGAATCTGTCTTCAACTTCAAAACCTAAAAATTTCACTTCAAGATCAATTTCACGGCGAGACGGTTTACTCACTAATGTGCAGAGTTGGATTGAATTTGGCTCGCGAGTTTGCAACATTTCAACGACTTTGCTTAAGGTATTGCCTGAGTCGATAATATCTTCAACAACCAATACATCTTTACCGCGAATTTCACCGTCAAGATCTTTTAAGATTTTGACATCTCGACTTGAAGTCGTACCGCCGCCGTAGCTAGACACTGTCATGAAGTCGAGTTCATGCGGTTTAGTAATTGTACGGCACAAGTCTGCCATGAAAATAACAGAACCACGAAGTAGTCCAATAAGAACTAATTCTTTATCACTATTTGCATAGTGAGCGTTAATTTGCTCGCCGAGCTCTTTGACTTTTGCTTGAATTTCTTCGGTTGAAATCATGATGCTCATTGCAACAGTCATGGCAGATTCCTACAAGATATAAAAGAAAAAATAAAAAAGGTGTTGACCTGCAACACCTCGAAAATCTGAGTTAATGGTAAAATTTTAAAGCAAAATGACGTTTCATGCACCCTTTGATGGCTGTGAAATTTTATCATTTTGCGGATTATGTCGATCACGCTTTAATGCAAGAGCACATATTCCAAATAATAACAAAAACTTAACAATGACTTTTTTATTTGGCTGTTTCTTTTTGATAAGCACGGTTTCCATAAATATAAGTCGCCTCAATATTACGGTCATCACCTAAAGTGAATAATGCAAACAGTGAGTCTTCAACAGATTTGGATTTAGACTGGCGAAGTTCCTGTAATGCTGTTGGCTTGAGATTCAGTACCACAAAGTCTGCTTCTTTACCGACATTGAAGTTGCCTAACTGATCTTGTAAATCAAGCGCTTTTGCTCCACCTAAAGTTGCATGATAGAGCGCTTCATAAGCTGAAAGTTTATCACCTTGTAACTGCTGAACCTTATAAGCCTCGTTAACGGTTTGCAGCAAACTAAATGATGTACCAGCACCGATATCTGTCCCTAAGCCTACTTTCACTTGTTTTTCCCAAGTTTTTTTCAGTGGAAATAAACCACTGCCTAAGAACAGGTTTGACGTTGGGCAAAATGCAATAGCCGATTGTGTATCATGCATACATTGCCATTCTTGATCTTCTAAGTGAACGCAATGAGCAAATACAGAACGTTTACCAGTCAGGCCATAATGTTGATAAACATCTAAATAGCCTGCTTGTTCTGGAAATAAAGATTTCACCCAAGCGATTTCATCTTTGTTTTCACTTAAATGGGTATGTACATAAACATCTGGAAATTCTTGTTTTAACTGCCCTGCTCTTTCTAACTGTTCAGGTGTAGACGTTGGTGCAAAACGTGGAGTAATCGCATAGAGAGCACGGCCCTTACCATGCCATTTCTCAATCAGTGCTTTGGTGTCGCTGTAAGCTGTTTCTGGCGTATCACAAAGCGCTTCAGGTGCATGGCGGTCCATGAGTACCTTACCAGCAATTAAACGCATCTGAACGTGTTCTGCGGCTTTAAATAAGGCATCAACAGACTCGGGGTGAACTGTACAGAAAACCAGTGCTGTGGTTGTACCGTGTTTCAGTAGCTCTTGAACAAAGAACTGGGCAATTTCACTTGCATATGCTTTGTCCTGAAATTGGATTTCAGTTGGGAAAGTATAAGTATTGAGCCAACTTAAAAGTTGTTCACCATATGCTCCAACCATTTCGGTTTGCGGGAAGTGAATATGGGTATCAATAAAGCCGGGTACAATCAATTGTTCTGGATAATGTTGAATCTCAACCCCAGCAGGTAGATGCGTCTGAGCGTCTTCCCATGCACCAAACCATTTGATTTTTCCATGTTCACTAACCAATACACCATCTTCCAAATAACGCACTTGATTTGGAATATCTGTTGGCTCAGAGACGGTTTGCTGGATATCTAAAAAACGACCACGCACAACGGTGGTATTTGCGATTAATGACATGGAAAGCCTTTATATTTTCACTTTTTTCGATTGATTGTACCCCAGTTAGCTAATATTTAAACGGTATAACGTTTACTTAGTCCCCATTCAGCCAAAATCCGTCGATAAGTCGTTGATGAACGGTCTGCTTCAAAATGTGCTTCCATCATTAGATCAAGCGGTAGTTCTTCTGGTTTTTGTGATTCGACCATGTCTTGGTCTTCGGCAAAAATTTGGGCATTAAATGCATATACCTTTTCTAAATCACCTGTTTGGTCAAAGTTACGGGTGAGTGGAACAAATAAACGGGTTTTATTATTTGAGATAGGACAACAGGCATTCAAAATTTTTAAGACTCCACCTTCTGGAAAATCGACCGTGAGTACGGCTGAAAAAGGTGGATAGACATCAAAGGTGCGCGTCCACAAAAAGCCTTCTGGTTCGAGATGTTTTAGTTCATGAGGATAGTTACTGACATTGCTGATATAGACCGTTTTTAAGCCATAGTCGGTACGTTCAGTGTGATATTTAGGGACGATGGGATTATCGCGATTCGCAAAGGCATTGTGATGTACCCACGCAAAATGAGCGACATCGATAAACCCTTCAAGTTGACGTCCACTAGAACCACCAATATCGACGAAAGGCGGTAAAATTGATTGATGCTCTGCGTGGTCCCAAGTATCTAATATAGGAATATTGGCTTTAGCAATATCACGACCATGAATACTGGTCCAAATGAGACCATATCTTTGTACAACTGGAAATTTGGTCAGAGAAAAACGATCAGAAATTTTAGTTAGTTCGGGCTGAGCTGGTATTTGGGTACATTTCCCTTCGGTGTTATAGCGTAGACCATGATAAGGACAGACAATCTCCTCACCATCCACCCAACCTTTGGTTAATGGCACCCCACGATGTGGGCAAATATCTCGAACCAGATGAATTTCCCCACTTTCTGTTTTATATAACGCCATATTGACGTCTAGTAGCGTGACTCGTTGAGGTGCAGTAGAGACATCTTGAGTACGTGCGACGGGATACCAGTGAGTAGATAAAATTTCCCAATCTTTTGCTTCAAAACTGCTGTTACACGGCATGGCAACGGGCGTTAAAGTTGGAATCGCATTCATGGCATCACTCCTTAAAAAAATCAGGGCTCTCACGAGCCCTTAAAATCTAGGCTTTTTTCTTTTTAGGAGATGCAAAGAGCTTGCCAATATTGATTTTTAATTGAAGAAATAAGAATAAAATTATTAAATTACATAATATTAAGTCATTATATTTTTGAATTTTTGTTCTAATTTAGCTTTAAAAATAAATATTCATTATCGCTATATACGTAAAATGCTCTGTTTGATTGCGAATCAAGCATAATAAAAAAGCACCTAAAAAGTGCTTTTTAAAATACCTCTAGGTACTTATTACTCGACAAAATAATGTGCTGCAAAGTGAGCATCATTACCAATAATGTCATAGCAATCTTCACGAATAGACATGCCGGCGCATTGATGTCCAACCATCCATAAACCGAGTGTAGGTAGTTGCCCTGAAAATAATGGGGTATCTACCCATTTCTGTACGACATAACCGTATTTGTCATAGTCATCAAAATAAAAGCTACCAGAAGCCGCGCCTTGGTCATGGCCGTCTTGTAAAACTCGAATATTGGCCCCTTCCCTTGCCAAAATCGGCTTTTTCACCCATTTGCCAGACAACGCTTGTTGCGGGTCATAGGTATGGGTTTCGACCAACAATGGATGGTTTGGATAACGCTTCCAAAGCTCAACCAAAATCGCTTTATTTGAAAGTAACATTTTCCAGCAAGGTTCAATCCACTGTGTTTGTGGGTGGATATATTGAGAAAAGGCTTCTTCCCAGATCCATTCCCATGGGTAGAGCTTAAATATGTTTTGAATGGGCTGATTATGAAGATCAACAAAATCTTGCCCGTTCCAGCCTATGTTCTCCATAGAAAGCTCGGAAACTTGTAGATGAGCTTGATAAGCGGTATCCATTAAGTACTCTAAATTACCCCAGTCTTCCCTTCCAGCCTCCTGACAAGCAGCAAAATGCACATGGCTACCACGCGGTAAAATTGTTTTCCAGCGTTTAATCAGGTCTTCATGAATGCTATTGAATTGATCTCGGTTTGCAATGCCTGAGACTTGTTCTATCCACAGCCACTGCGCGACAGAGGCTTCGAGTAAGCCCGTCGGCGTGTCGGCGTTATATTCCAGCATTTTGATATTTCGCCCATCGTAAGCGAAATCAAAGCGGCCATACAGCATCGGAGCATTTTGTTTCCATGAATGTTCAATATGGTTTATAGCGACTTCAGGAATTTGAAAATAAGCAGGATAGTCGCCCCGTTGAATAAGGTCTCCTACTACCGATAAACACATTTGATGCAGTTCATTTGCCGCATCTTCCAGTTGTTCAATCTGTTTAAGGGTAAACTCATAAGCAACTCCTTCAGACCAGTAAATTGAGCCATCGAGAGAAGGTAAATTGAAATAATCAAAACCAATATTCTGATGCTCCACTTGCCAGTCTGGTCGTGGAGTAAATATTTTTCTTTTCATATTAAGTGAATGCCTAAAGACTTAACCGCCGAAAGAAAAACCGCTACGACCAAAACCACCACGAATTGGGGATGAAAAAGACGAACTTTTCGATGTGCTTGAAATAACTGGTCGGCCTACACTCAAATTGCTGTAAGGATGTAAGGTATTACCGTGGTAAGAAACTTCCCGATTATTTTGATAATACGCAGGACCTAAATAGCGACTACCAACATAGCTAGAACCATGTCCACTTGAGCTATTTTCTTCTTCACATGTTTCATTATTCCAGTCGCGAGCACAGTCATATTGGTTGTTATATACATCTTGTACTAAAGGACCATCATTATGGCTACATGCTGTGAGTAATAGAGGGACAACGACAAGATTAATTTTTTTAGAACGCATGAGACTCCACACATTTTAATAAGTATGTTCGGCATAAAATACCGAATAGCTGTTATCTATTATGTTTCTGATTAGGAAGATAAATTTTAAGTTGGCATATGATATTGATCTGTTTTTTTAAAGTACAGTCTATTTTGAAAATTTAGATAACAAGGCATCTCACGTGTAGATGCCTTGTTGTGATGAATTAAGACTGCAATTGCTTTTTGTTGTGTCGTAAAGAAAGGTAAGCAGTGATTGCTAACACTATTACGATAAAGCTTAACGAGATCCAGATTGGCATGTGGAATACATCAAGCAACAACATTTTTGCACCAATGAACAATAAGATGATGCCTAAGCCGTATGGCAGGTAATGCAATTTAGTTGCAGCGCCAGCAAGTAAAAAGAACATTGCGCGTAAACCTAAAATTGCCATTAAGTTCGCCGTTAAAACAATAAACGGATCGCTAGTTACCGCGAAAATAGCAGGAATAGAATCTACGGCGAAAATCACGTCTGAAGCTTCAACCAAAATCAAAACTAGAAATAACGGCGTTGCCCATAATAAACCGTTTTGACGTACAAAGAATTTGTCACCTTCAAGCTGTGGTGTAATACGTATATGGTTACGTAACCATTTTAAGAGTTTGATATCTTCAATATTGGTTTCTTCTTCTTGGCCTTTTAAGAACTTAAAGCCTGTATATACCAAGAACGCACCGAAGATATAAAGTACCCAGGAAAACTCTTGAACGAACCATGCACCAATAAAAATAAAGAGGGTACGTAGTACGATTGCGCCTAATACGCCGTAGAGCAAAATTTTACGTTGTAGTGCAGCTGGAATAGCAAACGCTGCGAAAATCATTAACCAGACGAAAACGTTGTCAATTGCGAGGGACTTTTCGAGTAAGTAACCTGCAAAGTATTCCATGGTTTTTTGGTTTGCTAAGGTCACCCCAACCGTTTGTTGTAGGTAAAGCCATAAACCACCACCAAATAAGGCTGCGACGCTTACCCACGCCACACTCCAGTAAGCAGCTTGCTTAATTGAGACATCCTGACCTTGCTTTTGCTTAAAGCCTAAAAAGTCAATCAGGAGCATGACAATGACTATGCCAAAGAATGCTACATACAGCCATAAATTGCCGATTGTTTCCATAAATCCTCCATACATCCGGCAATTGGGCATAAAAAAACCTCGACCAGTTGCCAGATGAATTAAACATCTGTTTCAACATGATCAAGGTCTTGCCTACATCATGAATTTCACGATGCTCAGATACCGACTTTTTAATAAAAGCGTATTGACGATATCTGACACATAACATTGCTGTTATGTTTGGAGGAGGCTACTCCCCTTGTCAAACTAAATTCTGTTTTGGATAAAACATATCCAAGTACACATAGAATGGCAGATTTTTTTGTATTACGCAACTGAACTTAATGTCGTAGTTCTAATGCAAAAAGATCTATGGATTATTTAATCAATCCGCGATCTAAAAGCGGTTTGCAGATAATCTGGTAAAGGTGAATACAGAATGTGGTCAAACTTGTGCCGTAAGCATTCCAGAAGTAATAACCTGCTGTATTGACTAGTAGTGCGACAATAAAAGCCCCTAACATGTCTAAAGGGAAATGCACACCTAAATAAATACGTGACCACGCCACTACAAATGACAAAAATAAAAGGATGATTCCAATTATTTTGCGCTGAGCAAACAAATAAGACAGAGCAATAGTGCTGAAAATCAGCATGTGATTACTTGGAAAAGATGCCGTTGGTGCATGTTCAATAAATGTAGTACCCACACCCATTACAAACGGTCTGGAGTGATGGTAAAACAGAGAAATAACATAACCGACTAAAAGCGAAACACAGGTTAAAAAGACAGATTTAATAACCCTATTTTTTAAATCTTGATCGCCATAAAACCATAAAAATGTAAGGATGAATAAAAGAATATAGAGGAGATCATTAGCGAAAAAGATAGCAAGACGAATGATAAATTGACTCGCATCCTGAGCCCCATTAATCACATGGAATAAGCTAAGGTTGAGTGTTTCTAAAGACATTCATATTCCAAACACGAACAAAAACGTGAGCTATGATAAAGAATTAAGCTTAAGGTCTTTATAAAGAATTGTCACAAAAATGAAATATAGCTCGTTTGTGAGTAAAGATTAAACAGCAGGTCTAGATAATTTTTAATGCGTGTTCTGGCCGTTAATATTAAAGTGTTAACGTGTTGGCACTTTATTCGAGAACGTTATTTTATGACTACTCAAGAAAAACAGAAAAAATTAAGTTTGAGGTCTTTAACTCCAAGAGATCCAAAACAGCCGCATAGAGCAGCAACTCCCCTCGAATTATTGTTCGATTTGATTTTTGTGGTCGCGATTGCAACAGCAGGTCAGCAGTTACATCATGCAATTATTGAAAATCACCTCTGGCATGCGCTGCCAAGTTATTTGATGGTATTTTTTGCGCTGTGGTGGGCATGGATGAATTTTTCATGGTTTGCCTCGGCTTACGATAACGATGATGCATTGTATCGATGCCTTACCTTTGTACAGATTGTAGGTTCATTGGTGATGGCAGCGGGTATCCCTGATGTATTTCGTAGTCAGGATTTTGATGTAATCATTATTGGTTATGTGATCATGCGAATGGCCTTAGTGACTCAGTGGCTCCGAGCTGCAAAACATGACCCAGAAAGGCGTATTACAGCTTACCGCTATGCTGTAGGCATTGTCTTGGTTCAGGTAGGTTGGTTAGTTGCTAATTTTGCACACATACTTTCTATTCCTCTATTTTTATTTTTAGCAGTGATGGAGCTATTTATTCCTATCTATGCAGAAAAATATAATCCAACGCCGTGGCATCCTCATCATATTGTAGAACGTTATGCCTTACTCACAATTATTGTGTTGGGTGAGTCGATTGTCGGTAGTTTTAATGCCATACGTGATGCTTTAGCCGCTCAGTCAATGAATATCCCTGCCATTTTCTTGATGGTCGGTGGATTGATGTTGATGTTCGCAATGTGGTGGGCTTATTTTGATCGTAGTGAGCAACACCATCATGTAAAAGGTGTACGCCCATTTGTTTGGGGATACGGTCATTATTTTGTTTTTGTCAGTATTGCTGCGGTAGGTGCTGCGCTTGCTGCTGCCGTTGATGTTACAACTCATCATGCACATATTTCTGATTTATACATGGGAATAGTCGTTGCGGTGAGTGTGGTGCTCTATACCACCTGTATTTGGATACTTTATGAGTTTCAGTGTTTATCTGGAATCACGAAATGGTTTTATCCAATCACAGCGCTCATCATTTTATGTATTCCGTTTATTTGTAATAACGTGGGATATAGCGTTTTTGCGATGGGCATTGTCTATAGTTTACGTTTAATGGTTTCCAATAAATTTATGGCCAATATAGAGCCAGAAAAGATTTAAAAGTCACTGATATAAAAAATGGGTTTCAATTTGAAACCCATTTTTTTATTGAATCATCTAAAGCGGAAGTTAAGCAGCTTTTGCTTTTAATGCGCTCATTAATTTTTGATGTAAGCCACCAAAGCCACCATTAGACATAATCACAACGGCATCGCCCTCACCTGCTTCATTGACAATACGCTCAGTAATTTCATCAAGTGAACGGCTCACTTGAGCATGGTTAGAAGCAGCTTCAATCACTGGTTGTAAATCCCAATCTAAGCCTTCTGGCTGATACCAGATGACTTCGTCTGCTAAGCGTGCTGAGTGTGCTAAGCCATCTTTATGACTGCCCATACGCATGGTGTTTGAACGTGGTTCAATAATGGCCCATAAACGGCGTTCACCTAAGCGTTTGCGTGCGCCATCTAAAGTTGTGTCAATTGCTGTTGGATGGTGAGCAAAGTCATCATAGACTTCAATACCATTGACTGTGCCTAACAACTCCATACGACGTTTTACACCGCCAAAGTTAGACAAAGCTTCACAAGCTTGTTCAAGCGTAACACCTACATGTTGAGCGGCTGCAATCGTTGCCAAAGCATTCGCTACGCTATGTTGACCAGTCATGCTCCATTTTACTTCGCCAACAACATTGCCATTTTCGAGTACTTTAAAATGGCTGCCATCAATTGAAATGAGTTCGGCAGATAAAGCTGCTTTTTCATTCGCTTCTAAACTTGTACGAATCACTGGTGTCCAGCAACCCATTTCAAGCACTTCATCAATATGAGTTTCAGTAATCGGCGCAATAATACGGCCTTCACTTGGAATGGTACGCACAAGATGGTGGAACTGTTTTTGAATCGCTGCTAGGTCATCAAAAATATCGGCATGGTCAAATTCAAGGTTATTTAAAATCGCCGTTTTTGGATGATAATGAACAAACTTAGAACGCTTATCAAAAAAAGCAGAGTCATATTCATCGGCTTCAACGCAGAAGTATTTTCCACCGCCTAAACGAGCACTTTCACTAAAACCAAGTGGAACACCACCAATTAAAAAGCCTGGATTTAAACCAGCCTGATCAAGTACCCAAGCCAACATGGTTGTAGTTGTTGTTTTTCCGTGAGTACCTGCTACACCAAGGACATGTTTGCCTTGTAAAACATGATCTGCAAGAAACTGTGGGCCAGAAATATATGGCAAGCCTTCGTTCAGCATATATTCCACAGCATCAATACCACGTTTCATGGCATTGCCGACAATAACCAAGTCTGGATGAGGCTGTAAATGACTACGATCATAGCCTTGCATGAGTGTAATGCCTGCATTTTCTAACTGGGTAGACATCGGTGGGTAAACGTTTAAATCGGAACCGGTTACCTTATGTCCTAAATCACGAGCCAAAAGTGCTAAAGAGCCCATAAAAGTGCCACAAATACCCAAGATATGCAGATGCATTGCTCGCCTTCTCCACTGCTTTTGTACACAACATTAAAATGAATTGCTGTGTGTGCATTATTGATAAATTTGCCAGCAACGATAGCAAGGCTAAACTCGAAAAGATAGTCAAAAATCGTTGTTGTTCTATGTGTTTGAGGCCCGGATAAAACTACAGGTTTATTTTTTGGATTTAAGCTGAATTACAGTTTTATCTTTTATAATATTTTGTATCGTTAAAATACTTAAATCATCGTGATGATGAAGGATGTGCCTTTGAGCCCAACGGTTTTAGCTTTTACGCTATTAATTATTTCTAACTGCTTTATGACACTTGCATGGTATGGGCATCTTAAATTTTTGCACCATGCCCCACTCTGGCAAGCAATTCTATTCGGGTGGATTATTGCCTTACTTGAATATAGTTTTATGATCCCTGCCACTCGTATGCTAAGCGCACAAGGCTGGTTACTCGGTGAAATGAAGATCACTCAGGAAGTGGTTACCCTAGTTGTGTTTGTGCCATTTATGATTTTCTTGTTTAAGCAACCCTTTAAACTCGATTACTTATGGGCAATGTTATGCCTATTTGGTTGTGTTTATTTCGTATTTAGAAGCCAGTAAAAATTAATCAAAATCTTGTTTTCAGATAGATCGTTGTTAAATCCATCGGATTCATGCTTTTTCCTCATAAACTTGGGCTTTGGGGTGAGTGAAAAAACAGCTATAATATTGGCCTCATCTTTTTCTCTCATGCTTGGCTTGGTACAAGTCGAGTTTTACCATTTTTACGCTTTGGAAATGCCAATGAACGCGGTCGCAACAGATACCCAACCTTTAGTCGGAATTATCATGGGTTCCCAGTCCGATTGGGCAACGCTTGAACATACTGCCAATATGCTTAAACAGCTTGGTGTCCCATTTGAAGCGGAAGTGGTATCTGCTCATCGTACTCCAGACCGTTTATTTGAATATGCAGAAACTGCGCGTGATCGCGGTATTCAAGTGATTATTGCAGGCGCTGGTGGTGCTGCGCACTTACCAGGTATGTGTGCCGCAAAAACTGACTTACCTGTGTTGGGTGTACCAGTTAAATCATCAATTTTAAATGGTGTAGATTCATTACTTTCAATCGTACAAATGCCAGCAGGTATCGCAGTGGGTACTTTAGCGATTGGACCAGCTGGTGCGACCAATGCTGCGATTATGGCTGCACAAATCTTAGGTTTAACTCGTCCAGAAATCGCAAAAAATGTTGCTGATTTCCGTGCTGCGCAAACTGATAAAGTTGCAAGCAACAATATTCCGGGTCAGGTGTAAGAGGCTGAAATGGATAAAACTATCGGTATTTTTGGTGGTGGGCAATTGGGCCGTATGATGGCGCAAGCAGCTTTACCATTAAATATTCAATGTACTTTTTTTGAAGCAAATACAGATTGTCCAGCAGGTGTTTTAGGCCAAGTTTTTTCTAGTCAAGATGAGCAAGGTTTAAAGCAGTTTATTGAAAGTGCTGATGTTTTCAGTCTTGAGTTTGAAAATACGCCAGTTGAAGATGTGGATGTTTTGACACAAACTAAAACATTGCACCCTCCCCGTGTTGCTTTAGCAACTGCGCAAAATCGTTTGTCAGAAAAAGCATTGTTTGATGAGCTTAATATTCCTGTTGCGCCGTATCGTGCTGTAGATAGCTTAGAAAGCTTGAAAAAGGCTGTGGCTGAGCTTGGTTTACCGATCGTGCTTAAGACTGCAACTGGTGGATATGACGGCAAAGGCCAGTTTGTACTTCGTTCAGAAGACCAGATTGATACTGCTTGGGCTGAGCTTGGTCCTGCAAAAAGTCTAGTTGCCGAAAGCTTTGTTAAATTCTCTCGCGAAGTTTCAATTATTGCGGTGCGTGGCCAAAATGGTGAAGTAAAAACTTGGCCTCTGGCTGAAAACCATCATCATAATGGTATTTTATCGCATTCAATTGTTCCGGCACCAAATAGTGAAGCTTTGCAACCTGTTGCTCAAGACTACATTACACGTTTGCTGAATCATCTCAACTATGTTGGCGTGCTGACTCTAGAGCTATTTGTAACAGAACAAGGTTTGTGTGCAAATGAGATGGCACCACGTGTGCATAACTCAGGCCACTGGTCAATTGAAGGCGCGGTTTGTTCTCAGTTTGAAAACCATATTCGAGCTGTTGCAGGATTACCATTAGGCTCAACAGAAGTTGTTCGCCCAACGGTTATGATCAATATTATTGGTCAACATCCTAAAACTGAGGATGTACTTGCCTTAAATGGTGCTCATCTGCATCTTTATAACAAGTCAGAACGTGCTGGCCGCAAATTAGGTCATATCACTTTAATGCCTGTGGATAGTAATGAATTGACAAATTTATGCCGTCAATTGGCGGAAATTTTGCCAGAACCACTCGCTTTAACAGCAGATATGACCCTCTAAAAGTATTTTTAATTCTCTAAAAAGCGATCTTCGGATCGCTTTTTTTTATCTTTTAAATTTAAAAAATAATAGAACATACATATTTTGGGGTTGTGGATAACTTTAATTGGAACTTTTGAATTTAAAAAAGCTACTGTAATTTGAATTTAAAACTACAAAAGGCAGCCTTGGTTGTTTTTGAATTTAAAATTAGTTATCCACAAAAGTATTTTTAAATTTAAATGAGAGAGTTGGATGTGCTTTTTAAATTCAAAAATAGAAGTCTGTTGGTATGGGGTTTTAAATTTAAAAATTTTGGCTGATCTTTAAATTTAAAAAATACGGATTTTTGTGGTGGTAGACTCTAGTCTGTAATAAATAATAAGGAGATATAGAATATAATTATTAAGGAATAGAAGTGTTTTTTGCTGTGCTGTGGATAAAGTTATCCACAATAAAGAGAGATTTATAGTTTAAATTTAAAGAAGTACTTTTGAATTTAAACTTGAGTATCGGTTTTGAATTCAAAACTAATAATTTGGATCTAAAGAATTTTAAATTCAAAAATAAAGTAGAAAATTTGAATTTAAAACATGGGGAATGAATTTAAAGTAGAGATTATGAATTCAAATTTACGTTTTCTCTCTGAAATTTTGGACTCATAATGGTATGGTACTTACAAATTTAAATTTAAAAATCGAACTAGGATAATATGCGACGTTTTTCTTGTATTGTTGGCTCTGTATTTTTAGCGATGACTCAGGCTCAAGCAGAGCTCGTAATTAATGGTTCTACAATATCTAGCAGTGCTACTGTTCCAGTAGTGACGAGTGAAGATTATACGCCTAATAATAATTTCCAAAGCTGTTTGGCAAATTTACGTTCTCAAGCAATTGCTGCTGGAGTATCTGGTACAACTTATGATCGTTATACCCAAAACTTGACCCCAGATTATTCAGTTATTGATAAATTAAACTATCAACCAGAATTTTCGACACCAATTTGGGATTATCTTTCTGGTCTAGTTGATGAAGAGCGCGTTGAGCTTGGTAAACAAAAACTGGCGCAACATCGAGATGTTTTAAACCGTGCTTCTCAAATCTACGGTGTGCCGCCGGAAACAATTGTAGCAGTGTGGGGTGTTGAAAGTAATTTTGGTGATATTTCTGGTAAATATCCTTTATTACAAGCACTCGGCACTTTAAGTTGTGAAGGGCGTCGACAAAGTTATTTCCGCACTGAGTTTTTTGCCACTATGCGTATTTTACAACGTGGTGATTTAACCGAAGATCAACTGAAAGGTTCATGGGCTGGGGCATTTGGTCATACTCAATTTATGCCATCTACCTATGAACGTTTAGCTGTTGATTTTGATGGAGATGGTCGTCGAGATTTAGTGTCGAGTACAGCTGATGCACTGGCTTCAACTGCTAATTTCTTAAATAAAGCAGGTTGGCAAACAGGAATGCCGTGGGGTTTTGAAGTCAAAGTTCCCCAAGGTATGTCAATTGATGGAGAAGGGCGACGTTCAAAGAAAGCTTTAAGTAGCTGGAGTGCACGAGGGGTGACCCGAATTGATGGTTCTCCACTTGTTCAAGGAGCTTTATCTGGTAATACTTCAGCGGGTTTAATGGCACCTGCAGGTATAAATGGTCCAGTATTTTTAGTATTTAAGAATTTTGATGCTATCTACAGCTATAACGCTGCGGAAAGCTATGGACTTGCGATTGCACATTTATCTGATCGTTTAAAAGGTGCTGGTCCATTTGTTGCGTCTTGGCCAACTGATGATCCGGGAACTTCACGTGCAGAACGTCGTGAAATCCAACAATTTTTGATTAATCGTGGCTATGATATTGGTGCAGTTGACGGTCTTATTGGAGGTAAAACCCGCGTAGCTATTCGTCAGGAGCAGACTCGTTTAGGTTTAAATCCAACAGGACGGGCAGGGCAGCAAATTTTACGCGCATTCCGTCAAGAACAAGCTCAAAAAATGATGCAATAAACTGGAAATAATAAAAAAGGTCTGCTCATGCAGACCTTTTTTATAGGTACTTATATAAGATAATTACTCTAATTTAACTGCTTCCAAAATATCAAAAATAACTGACGTAACATCTTGGCTTAAATCACGATCATTAAAGATTTCATATGCAGTAATGGTGACATCAGTATCACTTGGTAATTGCTTTTGCTCTTCTTCAATTAAATGTTCAATCGGTAACAGAGTCTGTTTTACTTCAAGATGGAGAATATCTTTATATTCGATATTTTCATCCTCAAGCTCGATTTCATGCTCATTGAAAAAGGGAATTAAAATAGAATGGAGGTATGGTTTAATTTCAATAATATCAAACAGTTCAATATCACGAGTCTGTTCAATCGTGCTGATATGATCATTTACTTCAATCAGGATATGATAATAACTCATCTTGATCTCCATTCTATTTTCGTTAGCTCTTATGACCACAATAACATGACTTTGATATCAATTTCGATGTATCTACATAGAAATAGATACATCATTTTATATCAAGCTTTTAATTATTGAGGTAAAGCACTTAATAGATCACGGTCAGCATCCGTAAGTCCAGTGATTTTTTTGTCACCATCTTTACGTACTGAGTACATCAATGCATTTGGTTGATCACTATGTTTTAAACCCAGTGCATGTCCTAACTCATGAGCAATGGTTAAGCGTAAGTCATCAATAGATTTAAACTCATAAATCACAATTTGTTTGCCGTTATAGATACCTTTTTTAAAGACATCCGCTTGAGCATTTTGCTTAAATTGGTTCAATGAATTATTAAACTCATTATTAATCTGATTAAAATGAGTAACTTTGACATTTAAGTCTTTAGCTTGCTGATTATATGCAGCAATTTCTTTCTTTAAAGCAACAGTTTGTTTTTGCAAATCTTTCTGAGTTTTAGCCAAAGATTTAGCGCTGTATTCAGGAGCTAATTTGCCTTGGTTAAGCTGCATCATTAGTTGGTCAAGATTTTTCAATTTGCCATTCAAAATCTGCTTCTTATTTTCAAGCTCAGACTGAGTTTGACCAAGAGTTTGCTTCAATTGCTTAATTTGTTGCTGTTCATCAATTACACGTTGCTGTTCTTGTTGGAACTGAGCTGCAATTTTTTGACGCTGTTCAGAACGGCTTTGACTATTATCGTAAACTAAACGAATTTCTAACTTTGCATTTGGATCATAAGTAAAATAATCCTGTCCAGTACCTTGTTTCCAAATGTCCGCAGCTTGTTGACTAATTTGAATTAATTGGTCTTGGCTTAAACCAAAACGTGGATCAATATCAGCAATTTTATAAGTCAAATGTTGACCTGTTTTTTGCTGGATTTGAGTATGTGCTGGAGTTGCAAGATTAGCATTAGCCTGAAAATTAGAAAAAGCAAAGGCTACGCCTAATAACAAAGATGTTAAACGCATAATCGAAAGGGGAGATTTTAAAAAAAACGTATTATAAGAATATAAAATGAAAGATCAATCAAAAAACGTACAAATCAGGAAAATAAATGAGACTTTAGTCTCATTATTTTTTACCAAATGCCAAATTATTTTTTAGAAAAAATTTAATATATTTCGTTTTATTTAGTTTTTTTAATCATTTAACTTTAACGATTTTTCCTTAATTTGGTCTATAAATTGAACCTAATAAATCTAAATCTGAATCTGTTAATTTAAAGTTATGAATATCTTGCTCTTTTAACCGTGGATACATTAATGATTTAGGATCAGTAGTATGTTTTAGTCCTAATGCATGCCCAAGTTCATGAGCAATGGTCAAACGTAAGTCATTTAAAGAAGCATAGCCGTAAATCTGGATTTGGTTTTGACTGAATAATCCTTTATGGAAGGGTTGAATACTAGTTTTCTGCTCTAGTTTGAATTGTGTTTTTAAAGCGCTTAAATCAATTTGCTCTCGATTTAACTCTTTAATTTTTAAGTTAAGTGATTGAATTTTAAAATTTAGACTATTGGATTCATTTCGTAAATCTTCCGATTTTTGTTCTAGTTGTTTTTGCCATTCTTTTAAATTATTGGCACTAGAGTACTGCTGTTCTCCTTGATTAAAGCGCGTTACCTCTTGTTGATATTGTTCAAACTCCGCTTTTAGATTGGCCTTTTTCTTGTTCAAATCAGTTGATAGTTGAGCAACTTGCTGTTTGTTTAGAACAATTTCTTCATTTTTAATGCGCCAAGCTTCCTGCTTTTGCAAAAGTGCATCCAAATTGTTTTGTTGTTCATCTTTAAGCATTTGATGATCATCATAGATTAAGTTAATTGACAATTGAGCCTGTGAATCATAAATAAAATAGGTCTTCCCAGTTTCTTTTTGCCAGATTTCAGCAGCTTGCTGACTTACCTCGACTAATTGTTCTTTAGTAAGTTGAAATCGTGGATCAATAAAAGCAATTCGGTATTTTAAAGGCTGATGAGATGAATTAATTGGCAGATTGCTTTGAGCAAAAAGTGTTGTTTGTAAGCCCATGCATAAGCATAAGCTCAATCCCCACCATAGAAATTTTTTCATGGCAAAATAAAAAATATAAATAAATCTTATTGTTAGCTACTTAATTTAATTCGTCAAAACGATAAAAATCTCAATAGATTAGGTGAGGTTTGTGATATTGGTCGAAAAATTAAAAAAGATGTTCTCAGACTTGGCAATAATTAAATAATTAATGTAGTAAATAACAGTGATTTTTTAGCAAAAAAATATTATTTAAAATTAAATATTTAGTTTTTATCATTGATCTTTCTGACAGAAACATTTGAATAATATCATTAAAAAACTTATTGTTACTTTTTGTAAACAATAAAAAACCGCGCTTTCGCGCGGTCTTTTTTAAAGCGACAAATTATTTTTTGTCATCTTTTACTTCTGTGAATTCAGCATCTACAACGCCATCATCTGCTTTTTGTTGACCCGCATCACCACCTTGGAATGCATTTGGATCAAAGCCTTCAGCACCACCAGCTTGTTGCGCTTGTTCATAAGCACGTTGAGTGATAGGCATCAAGATATTTTGTAAAGCTTCAGTTTTCGCTTTGATATCTTCTACATCATTTTCTTTTGTTGCTGCTTCAAGTTCAGAAACGGCAGTGCTTACAGCTGTTTTTTCATCTTCAGTAACTTTATCACCAAGATCTTTAACAGCTTTGTTCGAGCTTGAAATTAATGCATCAGCTTCGTTACGAGCTTTTGCAAGTTCTTCAAACTTACGATCTTCTTCAGCATTCGCTTCAGCATCTTTAATCATTGCTTCGATTTCAGCATCAGACAAACCTGAGTTCGCTTTAATCTGGATCGATTGCTCTTTACCAGTGCTCTTATCTTTAGCAGATACTTTCAAGATACCATCAGCATTGATGTCGAAAGATACTTCAATTTGTGGCACACCACGTGGAGCAGGTGGAATATCGCCTAATTGGAAGTTACCCAACAATTTGTTTTGTTGAGCCATCTTACGTTCACCTTGGTAAACTGAAATGTCTACGGCAGGCTGGTTGTCAGCAGCAGTAGAGAACACTTGTGATTTCTTCGCAGGAATCGTCGTGTTTTTCTCAATGATTGGTGTTAATACACCACCCATTGTTTCAATACCTAAAGTTAATGGTGTTACGTCTAATAAGAGAACGTCAGTTTTGTCACCAGACAATACAGCACCTTGAATCGCAGCACCGATTGCAACTGCTTCGTCAGGGTTCACGTCTTTACGTGGCTCTTTGCCAAAGAATTCTTGTACTTTTTGTTGTACAAGTGGCATACGAGACTGACCACCAACCAAGATCACGTCAGAGATGTCTGAAGTCGAAAGACCAGCATCTTTAAGTGCGATTTTACAAGGCTCAATAGTGCGAGCAACTAAATCAGCAACTAAACCTTCAAGTTTCGCACGTGTTACATTGATTACTAAGTGTTTAGGACCAGTTGCATCAGCAGTGATGTATGGAAGGTTGATTTCAGTTGCATTTGATGAAGAAAGCTCGATTTTTGCTTTTTCAGCAGCTTCTTTCAAACGTTGTAACGCAAGTGGATCATTTTTCAAGTTCACACTTTGTTCTTTCTTAAATTCTTCAACTAAGAATTCAATTAAGGCGTTATCAAAGTCTTCACCACCAAGGAAAGTATCACCGTTTGTTGATAACACTTCGATTTGTTGGTCGCCATCAAGGTCTGCGATTTCAATGATTGATACGTCAAAAGTACCACCACCTAAGTCGTAAACTGCAACTTTACGGTCGCCTTCTTTTTTGTCCATACCGAACGCAAGTGCAGCAGCAGTTGGTTCGTTAATGATACGTTTAACGTCTAAACCAGCGATTTTACCCGCATCTTTAGTTGCTTGACGTTGAGCATCGTTAAAGTAAGCAGGAACAGTAATAACTGCTTCAGTAACTGTTTCACCTAAATAGTCTTCTGCAGTTTTCTTCATCTTTTTCAAGATTTCAGCAGAAACCTGTTGAGGCGCTAATTTTTTATCGTTTACTTCAACCCAAGCATCGCCATTGTCTGCTTTGATGATTTTATAAGGTACAAGACCGATATCTTTTTGTACCGCTTGATCTTCATAACGACGACCGATTAAACGCTTGATAGCGAATAATGTATTTTTTGGGTTAGTTACTGCCTGACGCTTAGCACTTTGACCTACTAAGATCTCGCCATCTTTATAAGCAATGATCGATGGAGTTGTACGTGCGCCTTCAGCGTTTTCGATTACTTTTACTTTATCGCCTTCAAGTACAGCAACGCATGAGTTGGTAGTACCTAAGTCAATACCAATAATTTTTGCCATGTGACGTTTTCCTCAAAAATTCTTTTGCAATGTTTTTGCTTGTTATCCGATATGAGAGTGAATCTATTTTTTTCAAGCGTTTTAGCGAAAAAAAATCTAAAAACTCTCAAAAAATTATTTATTGACCAACCATAACCATAGCAGGGCGCAATAAGCGACCATTTAATGTATAGCCCTTTTGTAAAACGCTACCGATTTCATTCGCTTTAGCATTTGGGTCAATACCTACAGCTTGATGTAAATCCGCATTGAAGCCATTTTTTGTATCAGCTTCTACAACACCAAATTTTTCAAGTGTGGTTAACAGCGACTTCAAGGTTAGTTTAATACCTTCAAGTACTGGTGTTTCTTCATCGCCAGCTGCTTGAATTGCACGCTCTAAATTATCAACAGAATCTAGTAATTCTTTTGCAAATTTTTCAAGCACAGTCTCTTTATGCTTGTCAGACTCACGTTGAATACGCTCTACACTTTTTTGTGCTTCGTAAACTGCATTCGCAGTACGTGCTTTTTCAAGTTTTAGGCTTTCTTCTAATTTGGTGATTTGCGCTTGTAAAGATTCAACGGTAACGTCGTTTGCTTGCTCTACACCTTCAGCCTGAGTTTGCTCATTAGATTGCTCTGCTTGCTCGTGTTGAATGTCTTGAGCTTGCTCATTTTGCTCATTAGCCATTGATGATCTCCGTTTAAATGGGTTTTTAAACATGTACAGTCCTTTTGGCATCAGCATTTACTGGGTAAAACCTGAACTGCCATGCATATGCTGTAATTCATTAATAGGGATGAAGTATGGGCATTGCCTAAAAATTCAAGCGTACACGGCAATTTAAAACTTTTAATTTTGCGGTTTTAAGTAAAAATTTAAATTTTCGATCATAAATGCAATAAATTCTTGCGTTATTTTGGGTAAATGTTGCCTTGAAGCATATACCACCGACAAACTTAATTCAGGAGCTGAAAAGTTTTTAAATAAAGGAACTAATCGTTTTTCTTTTAAATCTTTTTTAACTAATAAAGTAGGTAGCATCGCTACCCCTTGAGCATGTATACACATGTCATAAACAGCATTTACATCATTACTTTTAAAGGTAACGTTCAAAGGATAGTTTTGAGGCTGCTGTTCATTATCAAAAAGAGTCCAAAATTGATGTTGGCTATGGTGAGCTAAACATTCATGTTGAATCAGTTGTCTTGGATGGGAGAGGGGACTGTGCTGTTTTAAATAATCAGGATGAGCACAGAAAACAGACTCGATTTGACAAACAGGTCGTGCAATTAATCCATCTGCAACTTTTTGCGTTATACGTAAGGCTAAATCGACCTGTGCATCAATTAAGTCCATTGTATTTTCGGTCAGATATACATCAAATTGAATATGTGGATGTTGCTGTTTAAATTGGCGAATACATTCCCCAACCCCTAATTGAAATAAAAATAAACCACAGGTAAAGCGAATCGTACCGTTATGTTGTTCGGGTGCGGCTAACTCTTGTAAAAGTTGCTGTTGTTGTAAAATATTCTCACAGTAGAGTAGGGCTTTTTCACCCGCTGGAGTGAGAGATATTTTTCGGGTATTTCTTTGAAATAGTCGAGTTGAGAATGTGTGCTCTAGGTGCTCAAGATAGCGAGAAACCATCGCACGGGAATAATTTAGGTGTTCTGCGGCTTTGGTTAAATTGCCATGTTGAGCAATAGAAACAAAGACTTGTATGGCTTTTAATGTGTCCATATACTTTATCATTATTACAATATATGCAACAGTTTATCTTAATTTAGTGCATTTACCTTACAAGAATTGCAATTTAAAGTATTTCTCATGAATTTGGAGAATACATAATGAAATTTTTTAAATTAACTGCTTCAGTCCTAGCAACTGCTACTTCTTTAACAGTAACTTCCTCAGCTTTTGCGCAAGATTTGAAAATCCAAAGTTTCTTGGCTAAACCCGAACATTTCGGTGTGACTTCTACTTTAATTGAAGGCGATAAAGAAGTTCTGTTGGTGAATGCGCAATTCTCAAAATCTGAAGCATTACGTATTGCTGCGGATATTTTGGATAGTGGTAAAACATTAAAGACAATTTTCGTAAGTTATGGCGATCCAGACTATTATTTTGGCTTAGATGTATTTAAACAATACTTCCCAAATGTACAAATCATCGCAACGCCAGAAACTATTAAACATATCCAAGATACTCAAGCGCTTAAAGTGAAATATTGGGGTCCACAAATGGGTGCAAATGCGCCTAGTCAAATTATTTTGCCTCAAGCTTATACTGCTAAAACTTTAAAGTTAGAAAATGAGTCGATCGAGATTAAAGGTAAGAAAGAACTCACTTATTTATGGATTCCTTCTTCTAAAGCAGTAGTAGGTGGTATTCCTGTCTCTTCAGGTATTCATTTATGGATGGCGGATACACCAAAAGTTAAAGACCGCAATGAAGTGATTCAAACTTTAGAAAATATTAAAGCACTGCAGCCTCAAACAGTTGTTCCAGCTCATATGGTTGAGGGAGCTCCACAAGGTTTAGATGCGGTTAACTTTTCTATCGACTATCTCAAGAGCTATGAGAAAGCGGTCAAAGTAAGTAAAAATGCGGGTGAGCTAAGTCAGCTCATGCAGAAACAATATCCAACATTAAAGAGTGTGGACAGTTTAGAGCTGGGCGCAAAAGTTGTAAAAGGCGAGATGCAATGGCCATAATTTAAGATGAAGCGCTAAAAAAATTCAAAAAAGCCGTGGTCTATACTCGGCTTTTTTCGATGAGATAAGGCATTTTTAAGTAAAAAGTCTCTGTAACATTCTACGCATCTTATATAGCGTTTCTATAAAGAAAAAATTTTTGAGTAGAGTAAAAGGCTAAGATAAAAATTAGAAATTGATAAAATTAAACAAAAGCTTAAGTTGTAGCTTCTATATAAAAGGTAGAGGTGAGGCTAAGGAAGAGATTTTAATAAAAAATTGCACAATTTGTACTTCTATTACTACAAAAGACAACCAATGATACGCACGCCAGAAAAAAAAATTGTGAATTATAGGCAGCGCGAAGATGAACTTTGCATTTAAATGTTTGTCGTAATGAAAGGAAAGCGATTATGAAAAAATTAGGTCTTATCTCTGTAGTACTTGCTGGTGTTGCTTTTACAGCTGTTGGTTGTGCATCTGAAGCTGGCTTAAACGCATCAGGTTCTGCTCAAACTAGCGCTAGCCCATCTGGCGTACAAGCTGGTGTAGGTGTAGACGCTGGTGTTTCTGGTCAAGCACAACCAGGTCAAGTTGATGCTGGTGCTTCTGGTTCTGTTTCAGGTTCTGCGACAGCTCAGTAATTCTTAGCGATAAGAACAGTTAAAAGATTATAGAGTACATATATTCAAGATGCCGATTTATATATGAAGTGAGCTGCTACTCATTACTCTATAATTAAGAGAATTTAGAATTCTCAAAAAAGCCCCAAAAGACTTATCTCTTTGGGGCTTTTTATATAGTAATGAGATTAGTCATCATGACGATAATTTCGGTGGTCATGATCAAGATCTTCTAAGCGTTTTTTTTCCCATTCACGATGTCTTTTTTCCCAATCCCGACGATTTTTGTCCTGTTCACGAGCATCTTTACGTTGTTGTTCGTATATTCTTTTACGCTCTTCCCAACGTTTTCGCTCCCAATCACTATATCCACGTCCATCGTTACGGTCATAACGATCATCATCATGATCATGGTAACCATAACCACCGCGATAATAAGGGTCATCTGTATAAGCAACACAGCCTACAGTTAAAAGACTGGTTGCTAACAAAGTAACAACGAGTTTTGCTGACATAGCCCAATCTCCTTTGTCTGTTAACAATAATTGGCAAAAAAGTCCTGTTTTAAACGACAGATTTGTTAATGACATTTGCTATAAATCAGATTAGCGTAGATTGGTTTTTACCTTTGTATCTTGATTACATGAGTTGTATGCGAATATAGTCAAACAACAAAGAATTCTGTAGAAAATATGAAGGATAAGAGGAATTCATGGAGATAGGCATGACAGCATTTAATCAAAAAATTCAAACATTGCTAGATAAGGGCCAAGGGCCTGCTGCTCGAGCTCTTGATAAGTTACCTCGATTGGCTCAAGAATCACTTGCCAAAATTCTTGGATATTCCTACCAATACCCAGATCTCGACTCATTTACTAAATGTATGATGGCCGTACAAATTAAACAGGGACGTATCGGTTTTATTGGTTCAGATCCTATTGAGTCTAGACGGCAATTTGATACACAAATGTTGGCTATCCGTCAGAAATCAACAGAAGTTGATTCTGTAGAAGATATTCGCTTACCTCTTCAAAGCGGAACTATCTTCGCAAGACACTATCACCCGGCACCTAATAAAAAATTACCTCTACTAGTTTTCTATCACGGAGGAGGTTTTGTCGTGGGTGGATTAGATACTCATGATGAGGTGTGCCGCATATTGGCGAAATACGCAAAAGTACAAGTACTCAGCATTGATTATCCTCTTGCACCAGAAGTCTCACCTCAACATTTAATTCAATCATGCGAAGATGCATTGGCTTGGGTCTATCAAAATCGCAGACAACTAAAAATATTAAAAAATCGTATTGCTGTAGCAGGGGATAGTGCAGGCGGAAATATCAGTACGGTTGTAGCTCAACGATCAGTAAACAAACCTTATGCTCCACAAGCACAGCTTCTCATTTATCCTACAGTTGATTTTAAAAGCCGACATCCTTCTTTTTATGCTTATAACGAAGGATTAGTTTTGACGGATAGCGATATTAATTATGTCACTCAATATTATGCAACTCAGTATAATGTAGAATTAGATGATCCACTTATTTCTCCAACCTATGGTAATTTGAAAAAGAATCCACCAGCTTTTGTGATTACGGCTGGTCATGACGTACTGCATGATGAAGCAAAAATTTATAGCTATAAGCTAAGACAAAATGGCGTCAAAATGCATTATGAAGAATATCCAGATCAAACCCACGGTTTTATAAACTTGACACCTATTTCGAAAAAGGCAAAACGCTATACCATCGAGATTAGTAAAAACTTCAGAAAGTTCTGGGATAAAAATAGTTAAATAAAAGCTTAGTCCATGTTTCACGTGGAACGTGGACTAATACTCAAATCTAAAATATAAAGCACTAAATAAAAGATAATAAATACTCACTAGAATTCTTTTATATAGATGATTAAATTTATCCTTCATTAAGTTTGGCATTTTGTTGTAGGGAAAATATGAAAAAATTATTAATGTTATGTTGTTTGGGTATAAGCAGCCATTCAGTCTGGGCTGACACTTTAGTTGAAATGCAAACAAATTTAGGCAACATTGAAATACAACTTTATGATGATAAAGCACCAAACAGTGTGAAGAATTTTAAAGACTATATAAAGTCAGGTTTTTATAAAGATACGATATTTCACCGCGTAATTCCTGGTTTTATGGTGCAGGGCGGTGGACTTACTGCAAATATGCAGGAAAAGACTACGCGAGCACCTATCAAAAATGAAGCTGGAAATGGAATTGCTAACACACGCGGAACGTTGGCGATGGCTCGTACTGCAAATCCTGACTCAGCTACTAGTCAGTTTTTTATTAACGTTGCAGATAATAATTTTTTAAATCGTTCTGCTGGTAATCCGGGTTACGCAGTTTTTGGAAAAGTAATTAAAGGAATGGATGTGGTTGACCGTATTGTTCAGGTCCCTACATCAAACTATGGCATGCATCAAAACGTACCAAAACAGGCTATAAAGATAGTAGATATAAAGTTTAAAACTCTTTAAAAATAAATTAACCATATAAATCATATATTTGTTTGTTTTTGAGATTTTTTTTTGGCTGAAAAAGAACCGGTCGAACGTGCATATTTATAAAAGTGCTTGCGTACCAGTTTTTTTTCCCTATAATGCACTCATCCCGACGCGATACACGAGAATATCTTAGCTTACAGGGTTAAGATGAAAGCTTAGTATTGCGTTGAATTCTGTCTCTGACGAAGAGCAGAAAAATCATTAAGAGAATTGAAGAACAACTTGTGTGGATTTTTACTGGTTGATTAATCGAAATAATTTTCATTGATTGATTGGTTTAAATTACTCGAAGTTTATTTGAGCGAAATTTAAGTCAGTAATTGATGAGCCAGAATTGGTACCTTGTCTTTAAATAAGGTACAAAATGATTTTAACTGAAGAGTTTGATCATGGCTCAGATTGAACGCTGGCGGCAGGCTTAACACATGCAAGTCGAGCGGAGAGAGGTAGCTTGCTACTGATCTTAGCGGCGGACGGGTGAGTAATGCTTAGGAATCTGCCTATTAGTGGGGGACAACATTTCGAAAGGAATGCTAATACCGCATACGTCCTACGGGAGAAAGCAGGGGATCTTCGGACCTTGCGCTAATAGATGAGCCTAAGTCGGATTAGCTAGTTGGTGGGGTAAAGGCCTACCAAGGCGACGATCTGTAGCGGGTCTGAGAGGATGATCCGCCACACTGGGACTGAGACACGGCCCAGACTCCTACGGGAGGCAGCAGTGGGGAATATTGGACAATGGGCGCAAGCCTGATCCAGCCATGCCGCGTGTGTGAAGAAGGCCTTATGGTTGTAAAGCACTTTAAGCGAGGAGGAGGCTACTTTAGTTAATACCTAGAGATAGTGGACGTTACTCGCAGAATAAGCACCGGCTAACTCTGTGCCAGCAGCCGCGGTAATACAGAGGGTGCAAGCGTTAATCGGATTTACTGGGCGTAAAGCGCGCGTAGGCGGCTAATTAAGTCAAATGTGAAATCCCCGAGCTTAACTTGGGAATTGCATTCGATACTGGTTAGCTAGAGTGTGGGAGAGGATGGTAGAATTCCAGGTGTAGCGGTGAAATGCGTAGAGATCTGGAGGAATACCGATGGCGAAGGCAGCCATCTGGCCTAACACTGACGCTGAGGTGCGAAAGCATGGGGAGCAAACAGGATTAGATACCCTGGTAGTCCATGCCGTAAACGATGTCTACTAGCCGTTGGGGCCTTTGAGGCTTTAGTGGCGCAGCTAACGCGATAAGTAGACCGCCTGGGGAGTACGGTCGCAAGACTAAAACTCAAATGAATTGACGGGGGCCCGCACAAGCGGTGGAGCATGTGGTTTAATTCGATGCAACGCGAAGAACCTTACCTGGCCTTGACATAGTAAGAACTTTCCAGAGATGGATTGGTGCCTTCGGGAACTTACATACAGGTGCTGCATGGCTGTCGTCAGCTCGTGTCGTGAGATGTTGGGTTAAGTCCCGCAACGAGCGCAACCCTTTTCCTTATTTGCCAGCGAGTAATGTCGGGAACTTTAAGGATACTGCCAGTGACAAACTGGAGGAAGGCGGGGACGACGTCAAGTCATCATGGCCCTTACGGCCAGGGCTACACACGTGCTACAATGGTCGGTACAAAGGGTTGCTACCTAGCGATAGGATGCTAATCTCAAAAAGCCGATCGTAGTCCGGATTGGAGTCTGCAACTCGACTCCATGAAGTCGGAATCGCTAGTAATCGCGGATCAGAATGCCGCGGTGAATACGTTCCCGGGCCTTGTACACACCGCCCGTCACACCATGGGAGTTTGTTGCACCAGAAGTAGCTAGCCTAACTGCAAAGAGGGCGGTTACCACGGTGTGGCCGATGACTGGGGTGAAGTCGTAACAAGGTAGCCGTAGGGGAACCTGCGGCTGGATCACCTCCTTAACGAAAGATTGACGATTGGTAAGAATCCACAACAAGTTGTTCTTCATAGATGTATCTGAGGGTCTGTAGCTCAGTTGGTTAGAGCACACGCTTGATAAGCGTGGGGTCACAAGTTCAAGTCTTGTCAGACCCACCATGACTTTGACTGGTTGAAGTTATAGATAAAAGATACATGACTGATGATGTAAGCTGGGGACTTAGCTTAGTTGGTAGAGCGCCTGCTTTGCACGCAGGAGGTCAGGAGTTCGACTCTCCTAGTCTCCACCAGAACTTAAGAGAAGTTCGGATTACAGAAATTAGTAAATAGAGATTTCGGTCTTGGTTTATTAACTTCTGTGATTTAAGTATCACGGTATTAAGCATGACCTGACGAAGGCGTGTTTATTCATTAACAGATTGGCAAAATTGAGTCTGAAATAAATTGTTCACTCAAGAGTTTAGATTAAGCAATTAATCTAGATGAATTGAGAACTAGCAAATTAACTGAATCAAGCGTTTTGGTATATGAATTTAGATTGAAGCTGTACAGTGTTTAAGTACACAGACAACAGATAGTAGCGATGAAGAATCGCACGGACAACACTCACTTGTAGGTGTTGACGACTGTTTGGGGTTGTATAGTCAAGTAATTAAGTGCATGTGGTGGATGCCTTGGCAGTCAGAGGCGATGAAAGACGTGATAGCCTGCGAAAAGCTCCGGGGAGGCGGCAAATATCCTTTGATCCGGAGATTTCTGAATGGGGGAACCCACCTACTTTAAGGTAGGTATTGCAACATGAATACATAGTGTTGCAAGGCGAACGAGGGGAAGTGAAACATCTCAGTACCCTTAGGAAAAGAAATCAATTGAGATTCCCTCAGTAGCGGCGAGCGAACGGGGATCAGCCCATTAAGTTATGTGTGTTTTAGTGGAACGCTCTGGGAAGTGCGAACGTAGAGGGTGATATTCCCGTACACGAAAGGGCACACATAATGATGACGAGTAGGGCGAGGCACGTGAAACCTTGTCTGAATATGGGGGGACCATCCTCCAAGGCTAAATACTCCTGACTGACCGATAGTGAACCAGTACCGTGAGGGAAAGGCGAAAAGAACCCCTGTGAGGGGAGTGAAATAGATCCTGAAACCGCATGCATACAAGCAGTGGGAGCACCTTCGTGGTGTGACTGCGTACCTTTTGTATAATGGGTCAGCGACTTATATTCAGTAGCGAGGTTAACCGTATAGGGGAGCCGTAGAGAAATCGAGTCTTAATAGGGCGTTTAGTTGCTGGGTATAGACCCGAAACCAGGCGATCTATCCATGAGCAGGTTGAAGGTTGGGTAACACTAACTGGAGGACCGAACCCACTGTCGTTGAAAAGCCAGGGGATGACTTGTGGATAGGGGTGAAAGGCTAATCAAGCCTGGTGATAGCTGGTTCTCCCCGAAAGCTATTTAGGTAGCGCCTCGGACGAATACCATAGGGGGTAGAGCACTGTTTCGGCTAGGGGGTCATCCCGACTTACCAAACCGATGCAAACTCCGAATACCTATGAGTACTATCCGGGAGACAGACTGCGGGTGCTAACGTCCGTAGTCAAGAGGAAAACAATCCAGACCGCCAGCTAAGGCCCCAAAATCATAGTTAAGTGGGAAACGATGTGGGAAGGCATAGACAGCTAGGAGGTTGGCTTAGAAGCAGCCACCCTTTAAAGAAAGCGTAATAGCTCACTAGTCGAGTCGGCCTGCGCGGAAGATGTAACGGGGCTAAAACTATGTGCCGAAGCTGCGGATTTGACATTAGTCAAGTGGTAGGGGAGCGTTCTGTAAGCCGATGAAGGTGTATTGAGAAGTATGCTGGAGGTATCAGAAGTGCGAATGCTGACGTGAGTAACGACAAAACGGGTGAAAAACCCGTTCGCCGAAAGACCAAGGGTTCCAGTCCAACGTTAATCGGGGCTGGGTGAGTCGACCCCTAAGGCGAGGCCGAAAGGCGTAGTCGATGGGAAATTGGTTAATATTCCAATACTTCTGTGTAATGCGATGAGAGGACGGAGAAGGTTAAGTCAGCCTGGCGTTGGTTGTCCAGGTGGAAGGATGTAGGTATGTATCTTAGGCAAATCCGGGGTACTCTATACTGAGATCCGATAGCAAGCTGTACTTGTACAGTGAAGTGGCTGATACCATGCTTCCAGGAAAAGTCTCTAAGCTTCAGTTACACAGGAATCGTACCCGAAACCGACACAGGTGGTCAGGTCGAGTAGACCAAGGCGCTTGAGAGAACTCTGCTGAAGGAACTAGGCAAAATGGTACCGTAACTTCGGGAGAAGGTACGCTGTTGTTGGTGATGGAACTTGCTTCCTGAGCTGACGACAGCCGCAGAAACCAGGCCGCTGCAACTGTTTATTAAAAACATAGCACTCTGCAAACACGAAAGTGGACGTATAGGGTGTGATGCCTGCCCGGTGCTGGAAGGTTAATTGATGGGGTTAGCGTAAGCGAAGCTCTTGATCGAAGCCCCAGTAAACGGCGGCCGTAACTATAACGGTCCTAAGGTAGCGAAATTCCTTGTCGGGTAAGTTCCGACCTGCACGAATGGCATAATGATGGCGGCGCTGTCTCCAGCAGAGGCTCAGTGAAATCGAAATCGCTGTGAAGATGCAGTGTACCCGCGGCTAGACGGAAAGACCCCGTGAACCTTTACTGCAGCTTGACACTGAACTTTGACCTTACTTGTGTAGGATAGGTGGGAGGCTTTGAAGTTGGAACGCTAGTTCCAATGGAGCCGTCCTTGAAATACCACCCTGGTAATGTTGAGGTTCTAACTCTGTCCCGTTATCCGGGACGAGGACCGTGTCTGGTGGGTAGTTTGACTGGGGCGGTCTCCTCCTAAAGAGTAACGGAGGAGTACGAAGGTGCGCTCAGCGTGGTCGGAAATCACGCGTAGAGTATAAAGGCAAAAGCGCGCTTAACTGCGAGACCCACAAGTCGAGCAGGTACGAAAGTAGGTCTTAGTGATCCGGTGGTTCTGTATGGAAGGGCCATCGCTCAACGGATAAAAGGTACTCTGGGGATAACAGGCTGATACCGCCCAAGAGTTCATATCGACGGCGGTGTTTGGCACCTCGATGTCGGCTCATCTCATCCTGGGGCTGAAGCAGGTCCCAAGGGTATGGCTGTTCGCCATTTAAAGAGGTACGCGAGCTGGGTTTAGAACGTCGTGAGACAGTTCGGTCCCTATCTACCGTGGGCGCTGGAAATTTGAGAGGATCTGCTCCTAGTACGAGAGGACCAGAGTGGACGAACCTCTGGTGTACCGGTTGTGACGCCAGTCGCATCGCCGGGTAGCTATGTTCGGAAGGGATAACCGCTGAAAGCATCTAAGCGGGAAGCCTACCTCAAGATAAGATTTCCCTAGGAATTTATTCCTCTAAAGAGCCGTTCGAGACTAGGACGTTGATAGGTTGGATGTGGAAGCATAGTGATATGTGAAGCTGACCAATACTAATTGCTCGTGAGGCTTGACTATACAACACCCAAGCAGTTGTATATGAAGCATCAATCGATTCATAAACATGCAAAGCAACTTGATTTAGTTATACTACTAGCTAAAATGAACAACGAAAAATCAGACCAATCAGCCCATCTGTAAAGATTTGGAAAACGCAACGTATCACACAGTGAATAAAACGAAGCAAGTATCCATACCAGTTGTGCTGGCGACCATAGCAAGAGTGAACCACCTGATCCCTTCCCGAACTCAGAAGTGAAACCTCTTAGCGCTGATGGTAGTGTGGGGTTACCCATGTGAGAGTAAGTCATCGCCAGCTCATTATTCTAAACACCCCCGTTC
>NZ_JAKTIG010000080.1:101383-145975 GCF_027855145.1 Acinetobacter sp. AOR18_HL | reverse complement strand
GGCAGAGTAAAACTTGAAGTGCGACATAAACCACCTAATTAATTTAAAGGGTTTATGGAGTATATAAAATTGTCATACCATCATCTTAACTTTGAAGATCGTACTGCATTAATGCTTGAGTCAAGAAAAGAAGGCTTTTCAGCCAGAAAATTTGCTGAACTCATTAAAAGACATCCTAGTACGATCTATCGTGAGCTTAAAAGAAATAGCATCAATGACGTTTATCAAGCTCGATATGCTTCTGATAACACCTTCGCTAGACGTAGACGTGGTCACAGAAAACTCAAAATCGATTCAATCCTCTGGAAATTTATTGTTGAAGCGATCCGTTGTTTATGGTCTCCTCAGCAAATAGCAAAGCGTTTAAAGACATTTCCTGATTTGGATCAAACAATGAATGTAAGCCATACAACGATTTATTCAACGATACGAGCATTACCCAAGGGTGAGTTGAAAAAAGACTTATTATCCTGTCTGCGTCATGAAAATAAAAAGCGAAAAGCTAACGGTGAACCTAAAAAAGATTCTATATTACAGGATATTAAAACTATTCATGAGCGCCCAGCCGAAGTTCAAGAAAGAAAAATACCGGGTCATTGGGAAGCTGATTTAATTAAAGGTAAAGACAATAAAAGTTCGATAGCAACACTTATTGAACGAAATACACGGCTCTGTATCTTGGCAACATTACCTGATGCAAAGGCAGAATCAGTGCGCAAGGCTTTAACTGAAGCTCTGAAATATTTACCTGCAGAACTGCGTAAAACGTTGACCTATGACCGTGGACGCGAGATGTCAGAACATAAAATACTCGAAGAAGATTTAGGCATAGATGTATATTTCTGTGACCCACATTCACCTTGGCAAAAAGGCACATGCGAAAATATGAATGGTTTAATTAGGCAATATTTACCTAAAGGGATTGATTTAAATCAGGCAGATCAGCATTATTTAAATCAAGTTGCCATGTCACTGAATACTCGTCCTAGAAAGGCGTTAGATTGGCTTACACCATTAGAGAAATTTGCTCAGCTTGTTGATTATCATATGGCTTTTGAAACTGTCGCACCTCATGTTTGAATTCGCCTACTATTGGAATAGCCAAATTCTCGAAATATATTATTTTCATTTTCAAAAGCTTGCAAATATTTATAGCATCCTTTAGCAGGGAATAAATTTATCGCCAGTCCCGCAAATAGAATATATTGGAACTCTAATAGAGCTCATAAATTTTTTATAATCTATATCTTTAAATTCACTTATAAAATTTCCCTTTAAGTTCCAATTAAACCATGGACGCATCGTTTAATAGGTTTCATTTATTCGCCCCAACTTAAATTTATTAGCAGGAATCTGACCTAAACCTTTTACAACTAATTTTGCAGAAAACAATTTAATAAAATCAAAGGAATTATTTACTGCTCCAAATGCTTGGCAAGCAATAAAAGTAATACTTTGAATATTTTTTAAATATTCAGGATAATTAATTAAGAACATGGTTAAGCATAACCCTCCACCACTGTGTGTTACACAGTGCAAGGAGGTTATATTAAAATGATGGTGAATATACTGAAATGCAGTTTTATATTCATATAATGCAACAGTTTCAAAATTAAATGGTATATCTGTTTTTGGGCTAGTACCATGCCCTCGCCACTCTAAAATAAAACAAATATAACCATGATTTGCCAAATAATCTGCAATGCCTATACAAACAGTTTTATCCGAAAATGCACCATGAGATAAGAAAATTGCTTCTTTTTTTATTAGAGAATTATTTCTTTTAGAAATTTCCCATAAAGCAAATTCACCATGATCATCTGTTTTTAAAATATGTAGCTCTTTATGAATTGACATTTATTTTCTGCTATAGAAGATTTTATTTTAGGTTATTTTGCTATGATTAATATAATAAAATTAGGCTCATCCTTTAACTATAACTTCAATTTATCTGCTTTTAAAATTTAGTATGAGACTTTATTAAAAGTAAATATTGGTAATTTCTTATATTTTAGCATTTGAAATACATATAAAATATAAATTTACGATATAAATAAAGCAAGCGCTTCAATGATTTTTAAAATAAATTTATATTCTCTAAAAGAATTTTACCTATTTTTTAAAAAAAAGAACTCAAAATGAGTTCCTTTTTTTATAGATGAAATGAATTTTGAATATATTGCAAATTAGGAACATGGTAGCGTTGATTGTCCATACGAACATATTTAAATACAGTTGAGCGCTGTAAAGACTCTTGTATATCTTCATTTTCATCTACGACTTCAGAAATACGCAGGCGAACTGAAACTGGCATCGATTTACACACAAGTGCAAAACGTTGCCTAATGTCTTCACTTTCAATGACTAACGCTACTGCTCGAGAATCCGTTTCATTGTGAATCGAATAAACAGGGAGTTTTACATCATGCCATTCAATATGCTTGATACCATTTTTAACATCCATAGCAGATAACACTATATTTTGTGGCAATAGCATCGGCACTTGCTGATAGCACTCGATAATATATGCATCAATAAAACCAGTTGAGACAGTAATTAAATGCTGAAGCTCTTGCTGGTCCATTTCATTAATTAAGGATGTACTTATATTACTTTTCATTAGGCAAGCCCCCCTTCAAATGTCATGAATAACGCATCAATATTGTGAAGTAAGTCTTCTTCTTGGAAAGGTTTACCCATATATTGACTTACACCTAATGAGAATGCTCGTTCACGATGTTTTTCACCTGTTCTGGATGTAATCATAATAATTGGCATGTATTGATGCATATCATGATGTCGTACAAGATTAAGAACTTCAAAACCATCCATGCGTGGCATTTCAATATCAAGCAGCATCAGATCTGGCTTAATGTTTTCTAGCTGCTCTATAGCATCCACACCATCTTTAGCGGTCACAACATCATAGCCTTGGCGCTCGAGTAAACGTGAGGTTACTTTACGTACAGTTACTGAGTCATCCACAATCATGATGAGACGTCGCTCATCAGACTCTCGTTGTCTATAAATCGCTTCATTAACCAGCTTAAGTCGACGAGTAGACTGAATTTGGCGAGCAATATTTTGACCATCTAAAATTAAGCAAACTTGACCATCACCTAAAATAGTTGCTCCTGCAATCGCACCGATACTAGAGAACTGCTGCCCAATTGGTTTGACTACAATCTGTGCACGTGATCCAATCAGTTGGTCAACTAATAATGCGACAGTTTGGCCATTATTTGCCTTAATCATTAATACTGGTAATGAATACATCATTCCACTTAAACGCGGAATTGGTTGACTACCAACAAATTCAGATAAATAGCGCAATGGATAGCGTTTATTTTCAAATTCAAAGAATTCTTGTGCGCTTCCAAAATATTGTTCTAATGATGCAGGCGAAACTCGTACAATTCGATCAATTTGGGCCAGAGGGATTGCAAATTGCTGATCAGCAACTTTAACCATTAAGGCATCACTAACCGCTACTGTAGTTGGAACACGTATTGTGAAGACCGTTCCCTGCCCGTACACAGACTCTACGCTCACATGGCCACCTAGAGCCTTAATATCACTTTGTACTACATCCAGTCCTACACCACGACCTGAAATCTGAGTAACTTGATCGGCTGTGCTTAAACCAGGATGGAAAATCAGCTGTAAAATATCTTGATGTTCTAATACTTGTTCTGCGTTAATCAAACCAGACATTAATGCCTTTTGACGAACCTTCTCGATATCAATACCTTGCCCATCATCCTTAAATGTAACTACAACATCTGTACCTTGACGATGAATATTCAGTTCAATACGTCCCGTTTCTGGTTTCTGCGCTTGCTCACGTTGCGCACGGTCTTCTAGTCCATGGTCAATTGCATTTCTAAGCATGTGCTCAAGTGGCGTAACCAAACGTTCTAACATTGTCCGGTCCAACTCGCCTTCTGTATTATTAACGAAAAGCTCTGCTGGTCGATTTAACGCGGTAGAAGTCTGCCTCACAATTCTTTGGAGACGAGGCAACAATCGAGAAAATGGTACTAAGCGTGTTCGCATAAGACCTTCTTGAATTTCAGCCTGAATACGCGATTGCTGTACCAATAAACCTTCTGTGTCTCTGATCTTTTCAGATAATGTATTTTTAAAATCTACTAAATCCGATGCAGACTCGGCAAGAGACTTTGATAACTGATTTAATGAAGAATATTGATCCATCTCTAAAGGATCAAATTCCGTATAACGCGAGTTCTCAATACCGTGTTTGGCAATAATTTGGGTTTCCAATTCGCCTTCCATTCGACGCAACTGATCTGCAAGTCGCTGAATAGCCAATTCCATTTCCGCTAAGGTATGACCAAATTGGCTTAAATCCATTTCAATTCGCGAACGGTTAATCGAATTTTCACCAGACAGATCAATCATTTTTTCAATTAAATCTGCCGAGACTCGAATCATCTCATTATTTTGATCAAGGCGTTGTGCTTGTTCCCACTCACCCATCATTGGCGGTGGTTCTGTACCGTCACCTTGTACAAAACTCATTACAGGTTCCGTGCTGAATAGATCAGTTCTAGTTAACTTACTAGGAATTTGAATTGCTGTTTCAATGAACTGGATATTTTCCAGACTTTGTTGTAAACCATCGAAGTGTTGATAATTTTGTTTAAAAATTGCCTCTTTTAACCAGACAATTGCACTCTCTAATAAGTTGTCATAAATATTTGAGCTGAAATGATGAAGCGCAAATTGTTCAAAAGCATTCTCAAGTTGATAAGCAATCGCTTGCACGGTTTCAAGTCCCAACATACGGGAACCGCCTTTCAAGCTGTGCACTGCCCTTTGTAGTTGAAGCAAGATACTACGGTTAGTACGTTGCTCGAACCATTGTTTTAATAGATGATCGGCCATTTCTAATAGTTCGGCCGCTTCCTCCATAAACGTCTGCTCGACAACAGTATTAATATCTTGATCTGGGATACTCTCTGTATGATTGTGATCAGCATAAAGAACTTGTAATTCGGTTTGCTCAACAAGTTGATTACTAGACTCAGCAATCTGCTCAGAAGCAGAAGTTAACTCACTGAGGTTTAACGCCGTATTATTTATCGCTTCTTGTTGTAATACTTCAAAATTTAATTCAGGTATAACATACGTTTCAGATTCTGTTTTGCTCTCTTTAATATGAGAATCAAATACCTGACCTGCATTTTTAAGTGCTTGAATAGTATGAGAAGCAGCATAATCTAGGTGCTGTTCACGCACTATTTGAAGACGGTCAGCCAAGTCATCTTGAACTAGTCGAATAAAATCAATGAGAGCAGACGAAGCTACCAACTGTTTTTGAATTAAACGCTCATAAATACTTTCTAACTCATGTGCAATTAAACCAATATAAGTTGCCTGAATCATATTTGCCCCACCTTTTAAGGTATGCAAATAACGCATCAGATTATTGAGAGCGGCAAAGTTTTCTTGATCATTAACCCAAAGATTAAGATCTGTATCCATTCCCTCAAGCAACTCATCGGCTTCTTCAAGAAAAATATCTAAAAGATCTGGATCAAAATGACGGTTTACATGCTCAGACGAAATGAATTGTCGATCTAGTTGTACACTCTGCCCTATGGTGACCTGATCAGTGAATACATTTTCTATCAGAGGTTCATTCGCCGTTTGTTCAACTTCAGCATTAAACAATGGTTCAAAAACGTCTTGATGAGTTTCTAAGGATTCGGAATTAAGATTTGGAATATATTGAGTATATAGTTTTAGCTCATCCAAGACATTTTGGTGTTGCTCAATAATACTTACTCTTTGTCCCGCAGCTAATGCATCAAATAACTGAATTAATTGTTGGTGCGCTTTTTGATAAATTTCAAAAACATAATCTGATTGCAATAAATCAGGTCGATCAAGCAATATGTCGTAGCTTTCTTTCAACTGGTTAGTATATTCATATAAACCAATCATTGCCTGCGACTGAGTATGTTGCAGCAAAACATCTGCTTGTTCACTTAAACGTTCAAGATAATGGGGAAACTCTGTACGTATTCCCTTCTCAAAGTCTAATTCCGCATCAAGTAATTCAGCAACATCTAGTTGTAATAGCTGAGACACTAAACCATGTGGAGGCATGAGTGGGCTCGAATGCTCACCATGCTGCTCCATGTAAGCATCCCAAACCTGATTAAATTTTTGTAGATCAGATTCCAATTGCTCAGTAGAGCAATGTGCAGCTAATAGATCTAAACTATTTCGAATAAACTGACGATAATCACGGAGTAATGAAATTTCTTCTGAATGAGAAGAAAGCTCTTCTTGTAATAGTATTTTAAATAAATGCTCAACTTTGGTACTGGCATCAAAGATTGGTTCTACATGAGCCATGGCAGAGCTGCCACGTAATGTATGTAACGCACGTATTAGAGCATTATAACTTTCATGCTGATGTATTTCTTTTTCCAAAAACTGATCAATTGTCGCTAAGTGCTCTTCTGCTTCTTCCATAAATAAAATTAAGGTTTCAGCAAGAGTCTGTTCAGTTTCTATAGCAACTTCTGAAGTCGAAATAGTTAAAACTTCTGTTGATTCTGGTTCTAAGTCATTTGTTTCTAAACCTGTTTGAGTTTCAGCAGTAAGAATATCTGATAATAATAAAAGTTCGTCTAACGCGGGTTCTATACTTTGCTGTTGCTGTAATTGTTGTCCCAATAAAATTAGGGGCCTAAAGTCTAGGGTATGATTTTTTTTAGATTTGAAGTCATCTACTAACTTAAAGAAATAGAACTTAAATACCAACTGAACATATTGTTGGATGTTAGGAGTTAATCCGAGACTCTGGTTGATTACCCGATTAAGCGTATCTTCAACAGTCCAAGCAAGCTCAGCAGAAGATTTGGCACCAATCATTCGCCCTGAACCTTTCAATGTATGAAAATGACGGCGGATTTCAGTAAGCGTAGCAACATTTTCAGATTGCATCCATTCGTGAATCAAAGATTGTAATTCAACAAAAATTTCTTCAATTTCTTCGACAAATATTTCAAGAAATTCATCGTCTTGTTGAGAGTAGCTATCTTCCGGTAGCATCATTGCTTCAGTTAAAGTTTTTAATATTTCTTTCATAGCAAAGGCTTCTTTTGCTTGTCTCCAAAATGGAGAAAAACGACAGAGTCAACACCAGAAAAATAGCTGTTTCCCCAATATTTATCTGGTGTTGTTAATACTTTTTAGAAGAATAGCGGTACAGAAACAGCTATTCTCATCCCCAATTTAATCAGGTAATTTAAAGTCCGTTACCGATTCACGTAATGACTCTGCCATGTTTGCTAGTTCAGAAACAGAGCGTGCTGTATCAAAGGTTGCAGTTGTCGTTTGTGAAGTAATTTCTTGTACGACTGTCATGGTGGTAGCAATATGGCTGGCAGATGCGGATTGAAGTTTTGCTGCATCAGAAATGCTGGCAATTAAGTTTGCCAAGTCACCCGATACTTTTTGAATTTCATCCAAGGCAATACCCGCGTCTTTTGCCAAGTTTGCACCACGTACAACTTCAGTGGTGGTTTGTTCCATCGAAATAACAGCTTCATTTGTATCGGTCTGAATTGTTTTAACCAGAGTTTCGATCTGTTTAGTTGCCGATGCAGAACGCTCTGCAAGACGCTGTACTTCGTCAGCAACTACGGCGAAACCACGACCTGCTTCACCAGCCATAGATGCTTGAATTGCTGCGTTTAATGCAAGAATGTTAGTTTGGTCGGCAATATCGTTAATGAGCGATACGATGTTACCAATTTCTTGTGAAGACTCACCCAATCGCTTAATACGTTTAGATGTTTCTTGAATCTGTTCACGGATTGTGTCCATACCTTCAATTGAACGGTTTACCACTTGTGCACCATTAGAGGCAATTTGTACCGAACGCTCAGCTACCTCAGCAGACTCAGATGCATTTGAAGATACTTGGTCAATCGATTGCGCCATTTCATTCATTGCTGTTGATGCACCAGCAATTTCTTGAGCCTGATGCTCAGATGCCTCTGCTAATTGGTTCGTAATACTCTGCGTATCTTGCGTATAGCGAGCAACTTCTTGAGAGGTTTCATGAATACGGGATACAAGGTCACGTAGTTGGTCAATCGCAAAGTTAATCGAGTCGGCAATCGCTCCCGTAAAATCCTCAGATACGGTTGCATATGAACGTAAGTCACCATCTGCAAGATCGGCAATTTCATCAAGTAAACGTAAAATCGCGTTTTGGTTACGGTCATACTCGTCTTGTAATCGAGTAACACGTTGCTTATCCATCACACTACGTAATGTGATCAATTTAAATACTGAGAAGATTAAGCCTGCTAAAGAACTGATTAGCACCGCGCCTAACAATAAAGTAAGCCAGTTCTTTCTTGCTACATCAGATAAATGCCCCAAGTTATCTAACATCACATCTGATTTAGAGAAGATCTGAGAAGATGCCTGACGAACATTGACGATCTGGTTACCATTTTTTAATACCGTGGCAGCAGCAGATTTTAAGACTTTGTCATATTCAGATTTAATACTTTCTAATGATTCACGTAATGCTGGATCTGCAATACGATCAACACCCAATTCAGCATTACCATTAAGTTCAGCATTTAAATACGTACCAAACGTATCAATGTCTACACCAAAATCGCTAGTCGATACATTACCATCGGTACCACTTAATACCGAGTTAATAGAACGTAAAATACGTTCGGCAATAAATACCTGGTTTTTAGCAATAATTACCTGACTACTTGGCAAACCTTGACGCGCCATTTGGTCAACCATTAAGTTATATTCTGCCTGAATCTCAGGAACGGTTTCGCTAATAGAGATGTTGGTGTCATATAGCTGGTTAAGGACTTTTTGATGTGCTGAAATCAAATCAATATTTTTTGAAACTTCAGTCCACATAACTTGAACTTTTTGATATTCATCAGTCGATTTACCGTGAATATTTTCAATCTCAAGTAAGTTTTCATTAAAGTCTTTTTGAGACTGCTGTAGCTTGGTGATTGCCTCTTGAGAGCCAGACTCAGTTGCTTCAGTTGCTTGTTTAGAAATCGTTTGAGATAACAAACGTAACTCACCGAGACTTCGAATTAACTGGTTATGACGTGGAACGTTATAGAACAGATAGGCTAGAGAAACTAATGCAAGCACAAAACATAAAAGTGCTGCATATAGGATTGGCTTGGACTTTTCACTTTCCCCAAATAAACTGGCAAACTGCTCAATTTTTGACTGGATTGTTGCAATAAAATTGACACCCGATTTTTCGGACGCAACCCGACTACTGCCTTTCTTTTTAAGCTTAAAGCCCATAGCTTTTCCCCAGAAAAATACTCTGTTTTCACAGCGTAAAAATTAGTTTATAAATTTTGTCGATGCATTCATGTAATGTGGGTTTTGCAATAAACGACTAAATAAAAAGACATGCCAATGCTGATTATGTTGATGAAAATAACCTTGGCAATATTCTTTTAGATTTTCCTCTAAGTCTAAGCTTTGAGAAAAAAAGCTTTTTTTATTAAAGTGCTGAATCCCCAAAACCTGATCCACGACCAACCCCACATACTGGTCGCGATGGCTAATACACAATACTTTTTGAGTTGACGAAAATGAACTTCGTTGCCCTAAAATAAAATGCGCCAAATCAGACACTGAAAGTAGTCTTCCTCGAATATTTGCCAATCCCTTTACCCAACTTTGGGTATTTGGAACTGGTGTATATTTTGGTGGATAGATTACTTCTGACACTTCCCCAAGTGGTGCGACGAAGTATTGCCCTCTCATTTCAAAAGCAATTCCTGACCATCGCTGTGCTTCATTTTGAACTGAAGCGTAATTCTTATTACCCCGTTTAGACAAACGAAGTAACTCGATAAATCCATTCGCTGCCATACTCGATCCTATAAAACGGGTACAAAATGCCCGTTATTTATGTTTTTATGGATGGATGAGTTAATTTAGAAATTGTTTAATTACATCAATCAATTGATTTTCTTCGATTGGCTTAATCAAATAATCGATTGCACCTTGACGCTTGCCCCATACACGGTCAGTTGCCTGATCTTTAGTACTCACAATAACAACAGGGATATGCTTAGTGTCTTCATCACGAGTAATCTGACGTGTTGCCTGAAAACCATTTACACCTGGCATGACAACATCCATCAATACAAGATCTGGTTGCTCTGCTTTTGCAAGAGTTACACCATCTGCACCATTTGATGCTTCAAGCACGTCATAACCATGTTTGGTTAGGATTTCTTTAAAACGAAAAGTTTCGGTTGGTGAATCATCTACAATGAGAATACGTGCCATTTTTTTGCCCTCAAATTATTGTTTATGAACTTACATGATTACGAATCGCGTTTAACAATTCATCTTTGCTAAAAGGTTTCGTCAAGTATTCATCTGAACCTACCACACGCCCTTTTGCCTGATCAAATAAACCATCTTTACTAGAGAGCATGATAACGGGAATGTTCTGATAATTTTGAGAGTTTTTTATCAAAGCACACGTTTGATAACCATCTAAACGAGGCATCATGATATCGACAAAAACAATATCCGGATTTGCTTCTGCAATTTTGGACAAAGCTTCAAATCCATCCACAGCAGTAATGACTTCACAGCCTTCGCGCTGTAATAAGGTTTCTGCTGTACGGCGAATGGTTTTTGAGTCATCAATCACCATTACTTTCAGATTTTGGAATGCATCTTCCATTTAATCTTCCATCCCCATAAAAATAAAATATAAATGCAATTTAACTTAAATTTGTTTTTACACATTTATACGCATTTTTAACATATCTCACGTTCTATTTTCAATGAGGCATTTTTGTCTACTTTCTCATTTATAAACAATAACTTTTAACCTCATCACACTTTAATTAAAATTATCATTTTTTTTATAATGACTATATTTTTATTCAGCTAAATAATAATTAATATAATGAAGATTAAATATTTAAAAATAAGCGAATTAGCTATCTTTTTGGGGATTTTCAATGAATGACAGGATGAAATATGCCTTTTACAGGAACTGTTTGTCTGTATCTATAGGCATTATTTCCTTCGGATCACTCTTTTTCTTACCCTCTAGTATTGCTATTGCCGACACACCTAAAGCGGTTTGGTATCGTTATTATGACCAACATGGTATTGCCAATATTAGTACATCGGTCACACCTGCTCATATTCGTTATGGTTATGAAGCTCTAGATCGTAATATGCAAGTAATAAAAAGAAACCACTCTTATAATGCTGAAGCTGATTTAAATCAATCGAATCAACGGGCATTATTGGCGCGACATAAAGAACAAGATATCAAATTAAAAAAAGCTTATAGCGATAGTAAGACAGCTTCGATTAAAAGAGATCAGGCATTAGTGTCTATAAAAAAGCAAATTAATTATCAGCAGGAACAACTTAATCAATTACAACAAGACAAAATTTTATTTAAGCGTCAGGAAATGGAGTATTTCAGAAAAGGAGAACCGATTCCTGAGCGTCATAAGGCTTTGATTGAAAACAATCTAAATAATATTAATCGGGTTAAACAAACACTTGAAACACTTTCCAAGACCTATAACCGAACCAACAATGAGTATGAAAATATTATCGATCGTTTAAAAAAGCTTGAATAACTGCAAAGGTTTATCAAGAATAGGGGCAAAATAAAATTTGAATTATAGGATGATGCTGTATGCACACGATGCATCTCACCCCTTCTACTTTTTTTAAACTGAGTATTATTAGTTTATGTTTAATTTTAGCTGCATGTAATCAGCAAGAAACAACTCAAACCTCAGCCTCAGCTCCTGTAAAAATTGAGCTTATTCCTCAAGATCTTATTGCAGTTAAAGAAGGAGCTCTTGATTCTCAAACTGCATTTACAGGAACTATTCGTGCGGTTCAGCAAAGTTCCATTCAGGCGCAAGTAAGCGCAACAGCGACGAATGTCACTGCAAATGTCGGCCAACAGGTACAAAAAGATCAAGTTCTGGTGAGATTGAATAATCAGGACAATGTTGCACGATTAGCGCAAGCACGCGCCAACCTTGCATCGGCTCAATCACAAGCTGAACTTGCTCGTAATTTGATGAACCGAAAACAAAGATTATTTAATCAAGGTTTTATTGCTCGTGTCGAGTTTGAACAGAGTCAGGTTGACTATAAAGGTCAGCTTGAAAGTGTAAAAGCACAACAAGCCAATGTTGATATTGCTAAAAAAGCGGATCAAGACGGAATTATTACTAGTCCAATTTCAGGTGTGATTACTAAACGCCAAGTTGAACCCGGTCAAACAGTTTCAGTTGGACAAACACTATTTGAAATCGTAAATCCTGATCAACTTGAAATACAAGCCAAGTTGCCAATTGAACAGCAATCTGCGCTTAAGATCGGTAGTAACATTCAATATCAAATTCAGGGCAATTCTAAACAATTAAATGCAACGCTAACTCGCATTTCACCTGTTGCCGATCAAGACAGTCGACAAATTGAGTTTTTTGCTGCTCCTAAAGAAAAAATTGACTCGTTAAGTATTGGAGCCTTCATTAATGGAAACATTTTGCGCAATGACACTCATCAAGGCCAAACTATTCCTTTAGACAGCATTCAAAATATACAACATGATCCATTTGTATGGGTGATACGCAATCACACTATTCAAAAAGTTAAAATTCGGGTGGTTGAACAGCGTTATAACGACAATATTGCTTTAGTCGAAGGTTTACAAAGCACAGATCTGGTCAGCCGTATTCAATTTGAAGATTCCGACATTAATAAAAAAGTGACGGTTACAACCGACAAAAATAAATAAGGTAGCAAATAGCGTATGTGGTTTACTCGAATCAGTGTGAAATACCCCGTTTTTACCATTATGATGATGCTCAGCTTAATGGTACTCGGGTTGGCTTCTTGGAAACGCATGACTGTCGAAGAGTTTCCAAATATAGATTTCCCATTCGTAGTGGTCACTACGCAATATGCGGGTGCGTCGCCTGAAGCGGTTGAGTCAGATATTACAAAAAAACTTGAAGATCAAATCAATACAATTTCAGGAATTAAACAGATTACCTCACGCTCAAGTGAAGGCCTTTCAATGGTGATTGCCGAGTTTAATCTTGATACTTCTTCGGCGATTGCTGCTCAGGATGTTCGTGACAAAATTGCACCCGTCACAGCGCAGTTCCGTGATGAAATTGATACACCGATTGTGCAACGCTATGACCCCTCTTCTAGCCCAATCATGTCAGTCGTATTTGAATCAAACAGCATGAGTTTGGCGCAATTAAGTTCGTATGTAGATAAAAAAATCGTACCTCAGCTTAAAACGGTTTCGGGTGTAGGTAATGTGAATTTATTGGGCGACGCTAAACGGCAAATACGAATAAAGGTTATTCCTGCACAATTGCAAAGCTACGGCATTGGTATTGATCAGGTCATTAACACGCTAAAAAATGAAAATATTGAAGTGCCTGCAGGGACTTTACAGCAAAAAAATTCTGAACTGGTTGTACAGATTCAATCAAAAGTTATTCATCCCCTTGCATTTGGTGATTTGGTCATTGCCAATAAAAATGGTTCACCCATTTTTTTAAAGCAAGTGGCAACTGTTGAGGACACACAAGCCGAACTACAATCGAGTGCCTTTTATAATGGAAGAACTGCGGTCTCAGTCGATATCTTAAAAAGTTCCGATGCCAATGTAATTAAAGTCGTCGATCAGACTTATCAAACGTTAGAGAAATTAAAAGATCAAATGCCTGCGGGTTTAGATTACAAAGTCGTAGCTGATAGCTCTAAAGGTATTCGCGCTTCAATCAAAGATGTTGTTCGAACCATTATTGAAGGTGCTGCTTTAGCAATTCTTATTGTTTTACTCTTTCTAGGCTCTTTCCGCTCTACAGTTATTACCGGTTTAACCTTACCTATTACTTTGCTCGGAACCTTAACTTTTATTTGGGCTTTCGGGTTTAGCATTAACATGATGACGCTGTTAGCACTATCGCTCAGTATTGGTTTACTTATTGATGATGCAATTGTAGTTCGGGAAAATATTGTCAGACATACTGAACTTGGCAAAGACCACGTAACTGCAGCTCTTGAAGGGACAAAAGAAATTGGTTTAGCCGTACTCGCAACTACACTTACCATTGTGGCAGTATTTCTACCTGTTGCGTTTATGGGTGGTCTGATTGGACGTTTCTTTTATCAGTTCGGTGTAACAGTCAGTACAGCTGTTCTAATTTCAATGTTTATTAGTTTTACGCTCGATCCAATGCTTTCAGCTCACTGGAAAGATCCTGTAGAGAAAAAAGATAATTGGCTACAACGGTTTTTTAACCATATTTCTAATGTGCTAGATCGGCTTACCCATGTTTATGAAAAGCTATTAAAACTTGCTCTACGCTTCCGTTTAATCACGGTTATTGTTGCAATCGCTTCATTATTTGCTGCATTAGGACTATCGAAACTGATTGGGACCGAATTTGTACCTACACCAGATAAGGGTGAAGTACGCATTCAGTTCGAAACTCCTGTAGATTCTTCTTTAGAATATACCCAAGCAAAATTACATCAGGTCGATCAAATTATTAGACAATTCCCTGATGTGGTTTCTACTTATGGCGTGGTCAACAGTGAAGTAGACTCAGGTAAAAATCATGCAGGTTTAGGCGTGACCTTAAAGCCCAAACAAGAACGTAGCTCAGATTTAAATACACTCAACAATGAGTTCCGTGATCGTTTGCAAAGTGTAGCGGGTATTCGAGTGACTTCTGTTGCCGCAGCACAAGACTCTGTATCTGGCGGTCAGAAACCAATCATGATTTCGATTAAAGGATCTGACCTAAATGAACTACAAAAAATTTCAGATCGCTTTATTGCTGAAATGGAAAAAATTAAAGGCGTAGTTGATTTAGAAAGTTCATTGAAAGAACCCAAACCTACTTTGGGTGTTCATATTAATCGCGTGCTGGCAAGTGATTTGGGCTTATCTGTTTCCCAAATTGCGAATGCCATTCGACCATTAATTGCGGGCGATAATGTCACCACTTGGGAAGACCGTGATGGTGAAACTTATGATGTGAATTTACGTTTAAATGAAAATAAACGTATGCTTCCGCAAGATGTGCAAAATTTATATATCAACTCTAATAAAACCAATGCAGCTGGACAAAATATACTAGTTCCATTGAGTGCCGTCGCAACGACCGAAGAAAAGCTTGGGGCTTCGCAAATTAACCGACGTGATCTTGAACGTGAGGTTCTTATTGAGGCAAATACCTCAGGTCGCCCTAGTGGCGATATTGGTCAAGACATCGACAAAATGCAAAAAGCATTTAAGTTACCTGCAGGTTATACATTCGATACGCAAGGGGCAAACGCCGATATGGCTGAATCTGCGGGATACGCATTAACAGCCATTACCCTATCGATTGTATTTATTTATATCGTGCTAGGTTCTCAGTTCAATAGCTTTATTCATCCCGCAGCAATTATGGCCTCTTTACCCTTGTCATTGATTGGTGTTTTTCTTGCCTTATTCCTGTTCCAAAGCACGCTAAATCTGTTTTCGATTATTGGTATTATCATGCTGATGGGGCTTGTCACTAAAAATGCGATTTTGCTGATCGATTTTATTAAGAAAGCGATGGATCAGGGTGTCAGCCGTTATGACGCTATTTTGCAAGCTGGTAAGACCCGTTTACGTCCAATTTTGATGACAACAAGCGCTATGGTGATGGGTATGGTTCCATTAGCTTTAGGTCTCGGCGAGGGCGGTGAACAAAGCGCACCAATGGCTCATGCAGTTATTGGTGGTGTGATTACCTCTACCCTATTAACTCTTGTGGTTGTACCCGTCATTTTCACTTATCTGGATGACTTGAAAAACTTTATGCTGCGTCAAACTCGACGATTCATGTCATAATGCAGCGATTATCGTATAATCTGCGTTTTTATAACGCTTAACTTTTAGGACTTTTCCATGCGCGCAAGCCGCTTTTTATTTGCAACGTTGAGAGAAACCCCAAATGATGCTGAAGTGATTTCACACCAGCTCATGTTACGTGCGGGGATGATTCGTAAATTGGCATCTGGTTTATATACATGGCTGCCGATGGGAACACGTGTGCTTAAAAAAGTAGATGCGATTGTTCGTGAAGAAATGAACCGTTCAGGCGCGATGGAAGTATTCATGCCCGTGACTCAACCCGCAAGTCTTTGGGAAGAATCAGGTCGATATGAACAATATGGTCCTGAGTTATTACGCTTTAAAGATCGTCATACGAACCCATTCGTACTTGGGCCAACGCATGAAGAAGTTATTACAGATATGGCGCGTAACGAATTAAAAAGTTATAAGCAGCTCCCTGTAAACTTCTATCAAATTCAAACCAAATTCCGTGATGAAATTCGACCACGTTTTGGTGTAATGCGTTCACGTGAGTTCATCATGAAAGATGCTTATTCTTTCCATGCAACTCAAGAGTCATTACAAGAAACTTATGATGTGATGTACGACACTTATAGTCGTATTTTCAATCGTTTAGGTTTAGATTTCCGCCCAGTACAAGCAGATACAGGTTCTATTGGTGGTTCAGCTTCACACGAATTCCACGTATTGGCTGCAAGTGGTGAAGATGACATCGCATTTTCAACTGAATCTGATTATGCGGCAAACGTTGAAATGGCTGAGGCTGTTTTAGTGGGTGAACGTGCAGCACCGACACAAGAATTTAAATTGGTTGAAACACCAAACCAAAAAACGATTGATGATGTTTGCCAATTCTTAAATGCTGATCCAAAGCAATCTGTTAAAGCTTTATTGGTTCAAGGCATTGCTGATGAAAAAGGTAATGTTCCTGTCGTTGCTCTATTTGTACGTGGCGACCATGAACTTAATGAGATTAAAGCTGAGAAGCATCCTTTAGTTGCTGCGCCTCTTACTTTTGCAACTGAAGAACAACTCCAAGCATTTGGTTTAAGTGCTGGCTTTACAGGTCCACAAGGTTTAGTCGAAAAAGGCTTAACTGTAATTGTTGACCGTGCTGCATCTGTTCTTTCTGACTTCGTTGCTGGTGCAAATGAAGCGGACAAACATGCGGTTGGCGTAAACTGGGAACGTGATGCACAAATTAGCGAAGTTTTTGATCTACGTAATGTGGTTGAAGGCGATCCATCTCCAGATGGCAAAGGCACACTACAAATTAAACGCGGCATTGAAGTAGGTCATATTTTCCAGCTTGGTACTAAATACTCTGAAGCTTTGGGCTGTAAAGTTCTAGGTGAAGATGGTAAACCATTTACAGTAACTATGGGCTGCTACGGTATTGGTGTAACACGTGTTGTTGCAGCTGCAATTGAACAAAACTACGATGACAAAGGTATTATCTGGCCTCAAGCCATTGCACCTTTTGAAATTGCAATTGTTCCAATGAATGCGCACAAATCACCACGTACTCTTGAAGCAGCAGAGTCTCTTTATGCAGAACTTCAAGCTCAAGGTTTTGATGTGTTACTTGATGATCGTAACGAACGTCCAGGTGTTAAATTCTCTGACCTTGAATTGATGGGTATTCCACACCGTATTGTAATTGGTGAAAAAGGTTTGGATGCTGGTACTTTTGAATACAAAGGCCGCCGCGATGCTGAAGCGAGTAATTTAACTAAAGAAGAGCTTTTAGCTAAATTAGTGCGTTAATAAATACATAAATAAAAAAGCAGCTTTTCGAAGCTGCTTTTTTTAACTCAATTTTATGCCTGAACGGTTAAGTCTTTGATATTGGTTGATGAACCATTGTTTTTAACCGACTCGATTCCTTTATCTCGTGAAGCTTCACTTGCATAGAATTGACTCGTGCCAATAATTTGATGATTTGCAGCTTTTAAATTGAAATAAGGTTTCCCATTCTTTGCAGTTAAACGCTCATATCGGGCGTCATCACCACTGTTTTTCTGAATTGACTCAATACCATTTACAGCAGAAGCTTTTGCCTTATATAGCTCACTATTTAAAATAGGTTCACCATTTCCTGCCTTCAAAATAAAACGATATTGACCATCACTCGCTTGTGAAATTTCGTACCATCCTGCCATAAAAACCTCATTTTTTTGTTGGTGTGGGTATGACTTTCGTTATTATTCTGGACGAAAGTTATTTGTTATTAATGACAATATAAAGGCGTAAATATTCCTTGAACAGCCCATTTTTTATACTTTTTCGTAATAAAATTAAAATGATGTTAGGAATTTAAAAAGCAGAGATATAAACGTATATCTCTGCTGAAATGTAATAATAATTAACAGTTTAAGCTTTTTTTACAAATTCAGATTTTAACTTCATCTGACCAATACCATCAATTTTACAATCGATATTGTGGCCATCACTTGCATCTGGAACTAAACGAATCGTTTTTACCTTTGTACCTACTTTAACGACTGAAGATGAACCTTTAATTTTTAAATCTTTGATTACAGTGACGCTATCACCATCTGCCAAGACATTTCCATTTGCATCTTTAATAATTTCTTGTTCTTCAGTTGCTGATGCTTCTCCTTCTTTCCACTCATGTGAACATTCAGGACAAATCAATAAGTCGCCATCTTGGTAAGTATATTCTGATTGGCATTTTGGGCAGTTTGGCAAAGACATAAAAAAAATCTCAAAAAGTATATTATGCGAGAAATGACTCATTTTTTAAAGTTTTAAATAAGAGACTTTTACCAAAAAAAAATTTATATATTATTTTAAGTTTTTATTTAATAAATATTCCTTCAAAATAATTGCGTGATTGTTTTCAACATCTTTGGCTGAATATAAAAGTGTGATCGTATTCTTCAATGCGATTTGTTGTAGCTCTTGAACTGCGGAATTGGTCTCAAGCTCTTTTAAATAGCGCTGTTTAAACTCGTGCCAATGATCTGGTGTTGCAGCATGAAACCATTTTCTAAGCTCGGTCGATGGTGCTATTTCTTTTAGCCACAAATCTAAGTGGGCATTCTCCTTACTAATTCCCCTACTCCATAAACGGTCAACCAATATTCGCTTTCCATCACTAGGCTCAGCATTTTCATAAATTCTTTTAATATGTATATCCATTTCTGACACCTACTCAGCTTAATCTAAATATCATCACATTGATTTGCCTTACTCTACAATCTAAATCTTTTGCGCTAAATATTGTCTCAATTTGCCATTACTGATTAATTCAGGCATATAAATTGCTTTTGAATTTTCCATTATTTTATCAAATGGTAAAAAATGAAATATTATATTTATCCGTGTTCATCTCAAAAAGACGCCCCTTATTTGATTTTCTCATCTGGCTTAGGTGGTCATGCTAGTTTTTGGAACCCACAACTTGAATCGTTGAGTACGCATTTCAACATCGTGACTTATGACCAAGAAGGCTGTCACCAAGACAGTGCTTTATTACCTGCACACTACCATATGTGTGACATGGCAAATCAAGTACTACACTTATTAGAACATCTTCAAATTCATGAGTTTCATATGATCGGGCATGCTTTGGGTGGCATCATCGGAATGGAACTCGCAAAGCAACTACAATCCAGCTCAATTACCATGCTCAGCCTGACACTGATTAATGCGTGGGATGAACTAGATGCCCATACACAAAAATGTTTTGATGCCCGTATCGCATTATTAGCGTCAGCAGGTGCTGAAGCCTATGTGCGTGCACAGGCATTATTTTTGTATCCCCCAGCATGGATTTCTCAGAATCATAGCGACATTAAAAATACCGAAGATATTCAACTCCAAAACTTTCCACCTAAGACAAATGTATTTGCACGACTCAGAGCATTGATGCGCTTTCAATTACAAGCAGAGCACTTACAAGCATTGCAAAACACCGCAATTCATATCGTTGCCAATCAAGATGATTTTTTAGTTCCAGTACATAAATCACAGGATCTTTTTACCAAACTCGCTCATGGTCAACTCTGCATTTTACCCTCTGGTGCCCATGCTTCCACAGTGACCGAATCTCAACGACTAAATCAAACTTTCATTCAATTTTTCCATAACATTAAGGCCTTATCATGAATGCAAAAACATTAAATATTTTAGATCAACTCTTTTTAGAAGCTAGAACCCACAGCACGTGGTTAGATAAAGCGGTCAGCACTGAGCAAATTCAACAAATTTATGATCTGGTCAAAATGGCGCCGACTTCTGCCAACTGTAGTCCTGCTCGTTTTGTCTTTTTAACAACACCTGAAGCTAAACAAAAACTCAAGCCAGCATTGTCGTCTGGCAATGTAGAAAAGACGATGACAGCTCCTGTCACTGTTTTGGTTGCAACCGATGCAAGATTTTATGACAAACTGCCAGAACTATTTCCTTATGCCGATGCAAAATCATGGTTTACATCAAGTGAAGCCGTAGCACATGAAACTGCCTTTCGTAATAGTTCATTACAAGCTGCATATTTAATTATGGCATGTCGTAGTTTAGGTTTAGATACGGGTCCAATGTCTGGTTTTGATGCAAAACAAGTTGATGAGCTATTTTTTGCAGGCACAAATCATCATATTAATCTCATCATTAACATCGGCTATGGCGACCCTCAAAAAGTTTATACTCGCCTTCCCCGTTTAAATTTTGAAGAGGCTTGTCGGGTAGAATGAGTTAAGTACATAACTCCCTCTTCAATCTCAAAAGAGAAATACCTTAGTTCTACACGGCGACTTCAATGTCGCCTTTTTTTATTCTGCTGTTTTATAAAATTGGATGTAATACACACTCCAAAAGTAAAATTGATCAAATGATGCACAATAAAGCAAGTTAGTTCCTCCTTGGTGCATAATCGCATTATTTTTTACCATTTGATAAAAATTATACCAAACAATAAATTCAATACATTGATAAATATATAAATATTAAAGTTGGCACGAGCTATGCATTATTAAAAATACAACCAAACACTGAAAATTATATCGTTTATAGCTTTCAGTTCGACTTCCTAAACTCACGATGGGGAATCAAGATGAAGATCGGCGTTTTTTGTCCAATTGGAAATAATGGCTGGCTGCTTTCAGAAAATGCACCGCAATATAAACCTACCTTTGAATTAAACAAACAAATTGTACAGCGTGCTGAACACTACGGTTTTGACTTTGCCCTTTCCATGATTAAGTTACGTGGTTTTGGCGGAAAAACTGAGTTTTGGGACTATAACCTTGAAACATTTACCCTCATGGCAGGTCTCGCTGCTGTCACCAGTAAAATCCAAATTTATGCAACCGCTGCAACACTAGTCATGCCTCCTGCAATTGTGGCACGTATGGCATCGACCATAGATTCGATTTCCAACGGTCGCTTTGGACTAAACGTCGTGACCGGATGGCAAATGCCTGAATATTCCCAAATGGGTATGTGGCCTGGCGATGAATATTTTGCTAAGCGCTATGACTACTTATCTGAATATGTCGAAGTTTTGCGTGAACTTTGGGCAACTGGGAAGTCAGACCTAAAAGGCGAGTTCTTCCAAATGAATGATTGTCAGGTCAAACCACAGCCTCAAGCTGATATGAAAATTATCTGTGCAGGACAATCAGATGCTGGTTTAGCTTTTTCCGCAAAATATGCTGACTACAACTTTGTTTTCGGAAAAGGTGTAAACACACCGACAGCGTATGCCGAAATTAATGATCGCTTAAAAGCTCAAACCGACAAAACTGGACGCAATGTACAGACCTATGTGTTGTTTATGGTAATTGCTGCCGAAACAGATGAAGCTGCAATGCAGAAGTGGCAACACTATAACGACGGTGCGGACATGGAAGCTATTCGTTGGCTACAAGACCAAGGTGCAAAAGATAAAGTGTCTGGCACCGACACCAATATTCGCCACATGGCCTCTAGCGTTTCTCCCGTCAATATCAATATGGGCACCATTGTTGGCTCTTTTAAAAATGTCGCAAAAATGCTCGATCAAATTTCCGAGATTAAAGGGACAGAGGGAATTTTGTTGACCTTTGATGACTTTTTACAAGGCGTAGAAGATTTTGGTCAACGCATTCAACCGCTCATGAAATGTCGTGAAAGTGTCGTTACCGAACTGGCAGAGCAAGCCGCACCAACTGTTTTGGAGAAAAGCGCATGAATGAAATGTCTAATATTGTATGTGCAGAATTCACGGCACAGATTGGTACAGGCAAAGTGTTGAAAGCCGAACCTGAACATATTCAATTAGCAGCAGAACAAACTGCGCTTATTGTCATTGATATGCAAAATGCCTACACCTCTTTAGGTGGGTATTTAGATTTAGCAGGTTTTGATGTCTCAAAGACTAAACCCGTAGTCGAAAATATTAAAAAGGCGATCGATGCTGCACATAGTGCAGGGATTCAGGTCATCTATTTTCAAAATGGTTGGGATAAAAACTACGTCGAAGCTGGTGGTTTAGGTTCACCAAATTTTCATAAATCCAATGCTTTAAAAACCATGCGTAAACAGCCTGAGTTACAAGGCCAACTTTTATCTAAAGGCGGTTGGGACTTTGCTTTAATTGATGAGTTACAACCTCTTCCACAAGACATCATTATTGAAAAGCCACGTTATAGCGGTTTCTTTAACACAGCGCTCGACAGCATTTTACGTGCTCGTGGCATTCGTAATTTGGTCTTTGTAGGCATTGCCACCAATGTCTGTGTCGAGTCGACCTTACGTGATGGTTTCTTTTTGGAATATTTCGGTGTTGCACTTAAAGATGCTTGCTATCAAGCCGGACCTCAAGAGGCTCATGACGCAGCCCTATATAACATTAAAACTTTTTTTGGCTGGGTATCTGACACCAATAGTTTTATTGAAACCTTTAGTTCGGCATCAACATTGCTACAGCAATCTGCCTAATTCATGCATTTAATTTTATCTAAATTTTTTGATTTGGAGCATCTTATGTCTAAACAAGTTGTTATTCCTGAAGGAACAGCGGCACCACTTGCACCCTATTTTCCTGCAACCAAAGCAGACAATATTGTGTATGTCTCAGGCACATTGGCTTTTGATGAAAATAATAATGTGGTCTGTATTGGTGATGCCGCAGGACAGACTCGCCATATTTTAGAAACGATCAAAAAAGTGATTGAAACTGCAGGTGGCACCATGGATGACGTAACGTTCAATTCCATTTTCATTAAAGATTGGGCCGACTATAGCGCAGTAAATACGGTATATGCAGAATATTTTCCGGGTGACAAACCTGCTCGCTTTTGTATCCAGTGCGGCTTGGTGAAACCTGATGCCTTAATTGAAATTGCATCGATTGCCCATGTGGGATAAACGATGTCACTGATAAAAACCTTCAGCATCATAACTGATGTGATGTTTTAGCCTCGATTCATTGTAATGATCATGCATTGGGGTTGGAGAGCAATCATGCAAAAAAGAGAAGAGAAACAGGTTTTAACTCCATCTGCTATTCAGCAGGCTCAAACATGCTCAACACACTTAGAAGTAGATCAGCATACTTTTAGACAAGGCATGGCAAATCTTGGAGCAGCAGTGAATGTCATCACGACAGATGGACCTGCGGGACAGGCTGGCTTTACAGCCTCCGCTGTATGTAGCGTAACCGATACACCACCGACACTATTGGTTTGTCTCAATCGCTCAGCATCTGTGTTTAATACTTTTAAACAAAACGAGGTGCTTTGTGTCAATACTTTAGCTGCCCATCAAAGTACGCTATCTACAATATTCGGCGGAAAAACACCAATGCCAGAACGCTTTGCCCATGGGGAATGGAGCAAGCTACTCACTGGTTCTCCGATTTTGAATGAGGCCTTGGTGTCATTTGATTGTGAAATTGTACAAAGCATGAGTATCGGTAGTCATGACGTCTTGTTTTGTGCGGTCAAAGCAATGAAACACCAAAGTGGACTTAATGCACTTATGTACTTCAACCGCAGTTATTGCGAATTACAAACAGCATGCTAATGCAGATAAAAAATGAAAAAGAGGATCTGTTATGCGAACAAAAGAATCTTGGTTTCCTAAATTTAAGCCGCACACAGGTAATTTAGAAACTCCCGTACAAATTGATGAATATCTCCCTCCCGGTAAAAGTATTGTTTTGGGGTTACAACATGCTTTTGCTATGTTCGGAGCAACTGTTTTAGCTCCGTTACTCATGGGCTTTGATCCGAACCTCACCATTTTTATTACTGGTATTGGCACCATCTTGTTCTTTTTAATTACAGGTGGGCGTATGCCTAGCTATCTCGGATCAAGTTTCGCCTTTATTGGTGCAGTCGCTGCAGCCACAGGCTATGCAGGGGTTGGATCAAATCCCAATTTAGCTGTGGCGCTGGGCGGTACAATCATTTGCGGTTTGATTTATGCATGCATCGGTTTAATTGTCATGAAAACTGGAACTGCATGGATTGAAAAACTCATGCCACCCGTGGTCACTGGTGCAATTGTCATGATTATTGGTTTAAACCTTGCACCTGTAACAATCAAAAGCGTTTCGACAAATAGCTTTGACACGTGGATGGCAGTCATTACCATTTTATGCATTAGTGCCGTTGCTGTTTTTACAAGAGGTATGATTCGCCGCCTTCTATTACTCATCGGGCTCATCAGTGCTTATTTTATTTATTTCCTACTCACTAATATCTTAGGGTTAGGCAAACCCATCGATTTTAATGCAATCAGTCAAGCTGCATGGTTTGGCCTACCAACTTTTCACTCACCTGTTTTTAATACCAAAGCTATTTTATTGATTGCACCTGTTGCGCTTATTTTAGTCGCTGAAAACTTGGGACATTTTAAAGCGGTTTCTGCCATGACAGAACGTAATTTATCACCATATATGGGGCGTGCTTTTTTTGCAGACGGTATCTGTACAAGTTTATCAGCTTCTGTTGGTGGTACAGGCATGACGACTTATGCTGAAAATATTGGAGTAATGGCTGTAACTAAAGTCTATTCAACGACTATTTTTGTGATTGCGGGACTATTTGCAATTCTACTCGGTCTATCTCCTAAATTTGGAGCAATCATTAGTACCATCCCTGTCGCTTTATTAGGCGGTGCATCCATTGTTGTCTTTGGTTTAATTACTGTGGCTGGAGCAAAAATTTGGATCGATAACAAAGTTGATTTCACCAAAAATAGTACTTTAATTATTGCAGCAGTCAGCCTGATTATGGGTGCTGGTAATTTAAGTCTACATATTGGGCCATTTGACCTAGGGGGTATTGGAACTGCAACACTTGCAGCAATTGTGCTTAACCTATTACTCAACAGAACGGAAAAATCCGAAAGTCAATCTATTGAAAAATCAGTAGAACCACTTAATTCTGTCCCACATCTCTAGTTCTGGAGAAACTCCTTGATTCAAAGTGTTTCATTTATCGGTTTAGGTGCGATGGGATGGCACATGGCTTCCCATTTAACCCAAGTATGTAGCCAAGTGTATGTTTGGAACCGTACTTTTGCTAAAGCAAAGCAACATGAACAATCCTTTGGTACGCAGGCTGTAGACCTGACACAAGCTCTACAAGCAGATATTATCTTTTCATGCCTACCGACTAGCCAAGATGTAGAAAATTTAATTGCGGATTCTCAACTAAAACAAGGCTGTATTTGGGTGGATTGCACTAGCGGTGTGCCAGAGACTGCAAGAAAACTCAGCCAACAGCTCAAAGTAAATGGAGTTGATTATTTAGATGCACCAGTTTCAGGACAAACGATTGGAGCTGAACGAGGAACTCTCACGGTAATGGTCGGAGGTGACGAGTCTGCTTTTAAAAGAGCAAAACCAATCATTCAAGCGTTTGCTAATTTAGTTGAATATGTTGGCGATAGTGGTGCTGCCTTTGCAGTAAAAGCCATCAATAACACATTAATGGCAACACATCTTTGGGCGTTGGCAGAGGGATTAAGTATCCTTAAATCTCAAGGCGTAAATTTACACTCCGCAATGAACTGTATTAACCACTCTAGTGGCAAAAGTAATGTTTCAGAACACATCATGATGCAACGTGTTTTAAACCGCAAATTTGAAAAAACTTTTGCATTAGATTTATTACAAAAGGATATTGGAATTGCACTAAATCTCGTTACTCAAAATAATTTGGAACTTCCAGCTTTTAGTCTTATTCAGCAACAGTTTAATCAGGTTTCCAAACCCGATGCACAACAAGTCGATTTTTCAGCCATAGTTAAGCTATTGGAACAACAAAACCAATTAGAACTATGTTAAGAGTAGGTCATACGACCTACTCTTTTTTATAAGAAAGTAGAGTGACTTTATTGATCTGGAATTTCAGCTTCAATCAATAAGGTAAGCAAAGATAGGGATTCTTGCCACCCTAAATAACAAGCTTCTACAGGAATCACTTCTGGTATGCCTTCTTGCGTAATATGCACTTCTGTACCTACCAATACGCTTTTTAATGTAATAGTAACCTGCATAGTCCCGGGTAAATTTGGATCATCGAATTGATCGTTGTAGCGAATTAGTTCATTTGGAACTAATTCCACATATGTTCCGCCAAAAGCATGTGTTGAACCTGTTGAAAAATTGGTAAAACTCATTTTGTATGAGCCACCAACATTTGCATCAAAACTATGAACTTTCGCAGTAAAACCGTGGGGCGGTAACCACTTGACTAAAGCATCTGGATCTAAAAATGCACGATAGACTCGCTCGGCTGGTGCCTTAAACACGCGATGAAATTTCACTGTACCTGTTGCCATCATATTCTCCTTATTTTAATTTCCTTAAAATTATTGAAATTATGGCTATTAGCTTAAACCTTCCGATTTATCCGAACGTATATTTTTGGTGTTTTTTTAAACAAAAAAGCCAACTTAAGGACAAACTCAAATTACGAAAACTATGGCTGATTTTTTAGTAAAAATGGAGCAAAATAGTCAGCAATCATAAAGAAACATATTGAATTTGAGATTAATCATGAGTCTGCTCGCTTTCTCCTCATATGCTTTAAACGGTGTAGATGCACAAAAGTTTTTACAAGGCCAAGTTACTGTAGATACTGAACGTTTAGCTGAAAATGAAACTCGCTATACAGCTATTTGTGATCTTAAAGGTCGTATTCACTTTGGCTTATGGCTAAAGAAGATTAATCCTGAAAGTTTTGAAATTGTAGTTACTCAAGATCAAGCTGAAGAGTTTGCCAAACATATTAAAAAGTATGGTGCCTTTTCAAAAATGACCTTAAGTGAACAAGGTGCTGTGTTTCCAAAAGTTGTGAATCATCAAACTGAGTTCACTACTGCTGAAACTGATATTTCAGAATGGCAAAAACAAGCCATCATGACTGGTCAAGCGTGGATTACACAGGCAACTGAACATGAATTCCAGCCACAAGAATTGCGTTTACATCAACGTGAAGGCGTCAATTACGACAAAGGCTGTTACCTAGGTCAGGAAATTGTGGCGCGTCTTTGGTTTAAAGCAAAACCAAAACATTGGTTACATCTCGTACAAGGTACAGGTGAAGCGCCTGCTTCAGCAACTCAATTAAATAATGATGTTGAAGTCGTTAATAGTATTGCAAATGATGAAGGCTATCTTGCTTTAGTTGTTGCGAAACCTGCTGCTCTACAAGAGTTGGGGCTTCAAGTTCTTAAGTTACCAGAAGCTTTAAGTGGTGACGTTGCAAGACCACAATAATAATTTTTATTAGTCCAAACTGCCCACTGCTAAGTTAGTGGGCTTTTTTATAGATACAAAACACTAATGATTTCATTAGATTAGAACGTCAATTTTTTAAGCTTTATATGCCATCATTAGCCCTGTTGAAATTAAAGAGAAAAAAGATGAAAACTAAACTTGCTACACTCATTTTGAGTCTGGCTATTTTCGGTTCTGCTCATGCTGATGTTAAAACACTTGAACAAAATCTTAAGACAAATTATCCCGATTTGCCTGTAAAAGGTGTTTATCAATCGCCTGTACAAGGCATTTATGAAGTCTATACAAGCGGCCGCATTGTTTATACTAATCAAGATGCGAAGTACTTTTTTGTTGGTAATTTAGTCGATATTAAACAACAAAAAAATATGACTGAAGAACGTATTGCCGAACTGGGCAAAATTGACGTTAAAAGTTTGCCATTAAATCAGGCAATTAAATATGTAAAAGGTAAAGGCGAACGTACGCTCTATGTCTTTAGTGATCCAGATTGCCCATATTGCCAGCGCCTAGAACAAAATATGGTTGGGGTTGATAACGTAACCGTATATGTGTTCCTTTATCCTCTTACTAGTTTGCATCCAAATGCTGAAAAAGTTTCAAATCAAATCTGGTGCTCAAAAAATCCAGCAGAAGCTTGGACAAACTATATGCTTAATCGCAAATTAACGACTAATAGCAAAAGTTGCTCAAGCCCGATTCAGAAAAATATTGCTTTAGGTCAAAAATTAAATATCGATGGAACACCTACCCTGTTCTTGCAAGATGGCCAAAGACTCTCTGGTGTACCAAGTGATGCCAAGCAAATCGAAGCATTACTTCAGTCAGCAAAATAATAATATTACCCACTGCATTATATGAATGTGAGTGGGTATTTTTTCTCCACAATTTGCCCAAAGTGCAGTGCTTTATATACAAATCGGCTGTTTACTTTCAGCAATCAATATTTATGATGAGAAATTGAAACTCTTTCATGCATCAATGGATTGATGTAGCTACGAAGTAAAAGGTTAAAAAGAAATGAAGAAATTACTAATCGCAAGCCTAATCACCCTTTCAAGTGCATCAATTTTTGCAGCTGATAACACAGCGACTGCTGCTAAAACCGATGTTTTTAAACAAGCTGAGCAACTCTACGCAGCAAAAAATTACTCTGCCGCATTTCAAGAAATGCAACGCCTAGCCCAAACAGGTAATGCCCAAGCTATTTATAACTTAGGCTATATGACTCAAATGGGCCAAGGTATAGCAAAAGATTCTTCTAAGGCCCTAAAATATTATGAGGATGCTTCAAATAAAGGTTACGCCCAAGCAAGTTACACGCTTGCACAAATTTATGAGACTGGTGAATTGGGCGTTGCGAAAGATAGCAACAAATTCAGTCAATATATTCAAAAGGCATCAGCTCAAGGTTCTGATGATGCAACTGTGAAAATTGCGACAATTTTATTTGCTCAGAAAAAACCGCAGTCACATCAAATTGCCCTTCAAAAATTGGCGCCTTTAATTCGAAAAGGTAACTATCCTGCTATTCAGGTCAAAGCACTCTATGACATTAGCCAAGGTGTTGAAAATAAAAATCCTTTAATGAAACGCCAAGGTATCGAAGCTTTACAGTCAATTGCACAAAAAGGCTATGCACCTGCTTCTATGGCTTTAGCAACCATGATGGCGAATGGCAATATCATTCCGCAAAACCTACCGCAGGCTAAAAAGATCTTTACTGAACTTGCCAATCAAAATGTGCCTAACGCTAAAGAATCGTTAGCTTCGGTTGATAAGATTATTGCAGAAAAGAGCAAACAGGCTGCAAATGCTCCCGCACAGCCAGCGCCTAAAAAATAGTAAGTAATTAGCCCCTTATGGGGCTTTTCTTTTACCACCACAAAGCAATAAGCCAGCTCACACCAATAAAACCAACAATTGTACTAATCATAAGTGGTGTTAACGCCTTTTCATTTAAGCCATAGGCTTGTCCAAAAATGCCGAAAGCAATCGGCATCGGTAAAGCAGCGATTAATGTTCCTGCGTAAAGCATTTCACGGCTTACATTTGGAGTTATTAAAAAAAGTGCAAAAATAACAGATGGCATTAGTACAACTTTAAAGGTCGCTAACAAAACGCTTTCTATATTTACCGTTGTTATTCCAATACCTACTAAACTTCCGCCAATTGCAAACAAGGCCAAAGGCGAAGCTGTACGCCCAAGTAACTCTAAAGATTGGTCAAGCGTTGCAGGAAGATTAACATCTAAAAGAATGCATCCCATCCCAACCAAAATAGCGATAATGACAGGGTTCTTGAGTAAGTTTAAAAAAGTCTGTTTTAACAGCGGTAAAAGATTTTGCTGTTGATGTAAACCAGCTTCGGCCAAAATGAGCATCAGCGCCACAATCAATAAATTCTCAATGATGAGTGTTAAAGAAATATAGATCGCAGCGTGATTACCTATCAACATGGTTAGAATAGCTGTTCCCATAAATCCAGTATTCGACATAGATGCCCCCATCGATATGACGGCGCTATGGGTTAAGCTATTTTTAAAATATTTTCTATAGAGAATAAAAGCAAAGAAAAATAAAATTAAAGACCCGCCACCATAAGCAAGAAAATAAGCTGGGTGCCAAATGTCTTGTAAGTTTTTATTTGCCAATGAGTGAATTAAAAAAGCCGGTAAGGAAATTTTAATTACGAATGCGCTAAGAGCCCTGATCTGTTCAGGTGTTACCAATTTGATGAGGACACAGACATAGCCCATCAATAGCAATATCAAGATAGGTAAAATAACCTGAAAAACCACTGACCGTCCTCACTTCACGAAAGAAAAATGGGCAAAGATAACTTTGCCCAATACAATTAAAAAGAGTTAAAAAGCTGCTTTAATCCATGAGGTTGGCAACGTAAATACTGAGGCGCAATTTTAACTTCTGCCCCTAAAGCCGCTGCTGCATGCCAAGGCCATCTTGGGTCATATAACATTGCACGAGCAAGACCAATAGCATCAGCTTGCTGGTTTTCCAGAATTTGTTCAGCATGTTCTGGCTCAGTAATTAGCCCTACAGCAATGACTGGAATAGACACATGCTTTTTAACTTGTTCAGCAAAAGGCACTTGGTAGCCAGCCCCAATCGTAATAGATTGATGTTCGTGCAAACCGCCACTAGACACATGCACATAGGCTGCACCCAATTGCTCTAAAGCTTTTGATAAGCCCACTGTAGATTCAACGTCCCAATGCTCGATACTCTCCAACCAATCGGTCGCAGACAGCCTAACACCAACAGGATAACCTTCAGGTACAGCTAGTTTAATTGCCTGAAGAACCTCAAGGGTCATACGCATACGGTTTTCTAAAGAACCACCATATTCATCAGTACGCTGATTGGCAATTGGCGATAAGAATTGATGTAGTAAATAACCATGCGCAGCATGAACTTCAATCAACTCAAATCCAGCTTCTACAGCACGTTTTGCCGCTGCTGCAAAGTCTTGTTGAACTTGTTTAATCTCAGCAATGGTCAAAGCATGTGGTGCAGCATCATGCACTGAAAAGGTACTTTCACTTGGAGCAACCGTTTGCCAACCATGAGGCTGATCTTTTGCAATCTGACCTTTACCTAACCACGGCTTTTCAGTAGACGCTTTACGTCCTGCATGTGCTAACTGAATCCCAAATGGCATTGGTGAAAGTGTATGAACCTTAGCTAACAACGCTTTGATTTGGTCACGTTGCTGATCATTCCAAAGCCCAAGGTCAGCATAGCTAATCCGACCTTCAGGTTGTACAGCAGTCGCCTCTACAATACAAAGTCCTGCACCAGATAATGCATAATTTGCCCATTGCTGTTCATGCCAATAGGTAATTTCACCATCATCTGTTGCCGAATATTGGCACATCGGAGCAATTACAATTCTATTGACCAGTTGTAGTGAACCAAAGTTAACCGTTTCAAATAATTTTGCCATTTTTAATTCCTAGAATTGCTTAATTACACGTAAACCTGCACTCCAGTTACGTCCATCCGCTGGTTCAAAGTAACGTCTATTACCATCATTTACGATCACTGAACCTGCATAGTTTTTATCAAATAGGTTATCAACACGGGCAAAGCTATTCACTTTCCAGTCACCCATTACCCATGCGTAACCAACATTAGCTGAGGTTACACTGTAGCTTGGCGCTGCGTCACTGTTGGTATCATTCACGTATACTTTATCCATATACTGTACATCTACCCCGCCATATAGCCCGTGCGATGGCTGCCAAGCCAAAGAGGCGTAAGCTTGGTTTTTGGCAATTCCCGGAATGGCATTGCCCGATGGAATTTGAGCAATACTTCCTAAAGCTGGAATATCAGCATCAAAAGTTGCATCTAAATATGTATAGCTAGCAGTCGCTGTTAAATCTCGCCACAACTTTTTATTCCATGCAAACTCTAAGCCTTCACGTAAGGTTTTATCTGCATTGCGGAAGGTTGATCGGCCATTTGAGTTACCTGCAGAAACGATGTCATCTTTGGTTTTAGTCTGGAATACTGCCAAAGTAAAATCACCTAATTGGTTTTGTGATTTTAAGCCTGTTTCATAGGTATCGCTTGTGGATGCGGTTAAATCAAAATTAAAACCACTTTCTCCATCTGGACGATATGCCATTTCAGTAAAAGTTGGCGTTTCAAATCCTTTGGCATAACTCACATAAGCCATGAGTTCAGGTAAAATTTGCCAGCTTAAAGCAGCAGAAGGCAAAACTTTACTGTAATCAGTCTTACCACTATCGTCGCCATTACTTAAATAGTTATCTTTAGATTTGTAATGGACATTGCTATAGCGTACGCCTGTATCTAAACGCCACGTTGGTAAGAACTGCCATGACGCTTGTAAATAGGGATCGATATTCCACAAAGTATTATCTTCATCACGGCGCAAATTACCTTTGACACCATAAGAAGGTTGACCATTTACCAAATTAAAGTTTTCAAAACCTTTACGATCTTCATCCATCGCATCTAATGCAACACCAACACTTACAGTGGTATTTGGAAGTAATTCTTTGCCCGTCCAACGGAAGTCAGCACCATAATAATCACGTTCAAAATCAATTACCCCGCCTGCATGATTGATGCTGGCATCTTGTGTTGATTTAGGAATAGATTGATATTGAGTGACTTGGCGATTACCTAAATATGCCATGGCATAGAGTTCATTTTTATCATTAATAGGCTTAGACCATGTCACCCCTGTTTGGGTCTGTTCAATATCTTTACGGACATTAAATTGCTTTAAAAATGGAACTTGTTGCTTTGGATTTGCATTCCACTGATCACGGTTCAAACCCTGCGGGTCATCTGCATGAATTTTTACATAGTTGGTTACCCAATTGATTTTACTACCATCAACAAGATTCCAACTGAGCTTTGCATTATTTAGTACTTTTTCTGCACCGCTATGTTCTCGGTAACCATCAGTATCGAAGTATGATGAACTAATAACATAGCTTGGTTCATTCGCACCCTTTGCTCCACCTTGTAGCACGAGCCCTGCTCGGCTTTTATCGTGACTGCCTCCCGAATAGCTCAGCTCAATTGAATCTTTGCCTTGCCCTTCTTTAGTAGAAGTTAAAATTGTTCCACCCGATGAGTTTCCATAAAGTGAGGAAAAAGGTCCTGTTAGAACTTCAACATGGTCCAGACTACTTAAATCGATATTAGACGTTTGGCCTTGTCCATCTGGCATTGTTGCAGGAATACCGTCCACATATAGGCGAATGCCTCGAACACCAAAAGTTGAACGTGCACCAAAACCACGCATAGATAACTGTAAATCTTGTGCATAATTTTCACGATTGCGAAGCTGTAAACTCGGTATACCCTTTACAACTTCGGTTAAATTTACTTGTGAAGAAGTATCAACTTGAGGTGCATCTATTCGAAAAACCGAGGCCGGTGTCTGCAAATAGGTTGTATCGGTACGGGTTGCTTCCACATGTAATGTTGGCAATACAGTTACGTCTTGTGTTAAATCTTCTGCCCAAACAAGTGGGCTAGAAATACAGCCCATACTCATCAAAATACAGTAATGAAGTCGGTCTAAGCGTAATAAGGACATGCTTATTTCCTTTATTTAATTGTAGTTATGATAACAAAAAGCAGTGTCTTGTCTGGATATTGAATTCGATCTGCATTGTTGTAAATCTGGAACACTCTTCATCAATATCTAAAAATTGATTTCCAGATTAAAATTATCGACTCAAAGATGGATGATCTTTCCAGCAATATCGTTCAGGCCAATGTTTTGCTTCTTCGGCATAATCAATTCCAATACGTGGTGTTAAAACAACTTCTGGTTGCGTTGATGCTGCTTCAACCCATAGTCCAGATTCCTCTCCCAAGGTTTGTCCTTTTAAAGTCCGATCAATCCCTAAATAGCGTGTCAATTTTCCGGGTCCAGCTAAAAGCTTATAGTCATTTTTAGTTGAAGCACCATTTAAAAATGCAGAACGAATCATTACCCCTTCAGGCACACCTTCTGTCTGAGTAATAAGATTGAGCATTTCATACATGCCATAAATTAAATAGACGTAAATCGTGCCACCAGGGCAATACATTACCTCTGTTCGAGCGGTGCGTTTGTCATTGTAACTATGGCAAGCTTTATCACGAACGCCCAAATAAGCTTCAGTTTCACTAATTGTACAGCGGATCACTTGGCCATCAGGTTGTCGCTTACACAATACGCAGCCGATTAAATCATAAGCTACTTCTGAGGTTTCACGTTGAAACCAGCTTAATGGTAAAATATCTGACATAGTAATCTCTGAAATATTACATACCACACGTTATACTTGATTAATCCAGTATATCTGTTAATTCTGCGAGTTGGCATGCCTGAGTTACCCGAAGTCGAAACCACCAAAACCAGTTTATTTCCATTATTGAATCAAAAAGTTCTAAGTGTTGAAGTACGCAATCCTAGCTTACGCTGGCCTATACCAGATGATGTTCAGAAACTTGTTGGGCAACGTCTCATTGGGTTAAATCGACGTTCAAAATATATTTTGGCAAAGTTTGAACAAGATCAAATGCTTTGGCATTTAGGCATGTCAGGAAGCTTTCGTCTAACCGAGCCAAATGACGAACTGAGAAAGCATGACCATCTGATTATTCAATTTGAAGATCAGCAATTACGTTACCATGACCCTCGCCGTTTTGGTTGTATTCTTTGGCTTAATCCCGAGACTCAAGGCAAACTCATAGATACTTTAGGGCCTGAACCTTTAAGTACTGACTTTCATGCAGAATATTTAGCTTCAAAACTCAAAAATAAATCTGTCGGCATAAAAATTGCACTCATGGATAATCATGTAGTGGTTGGTGTAGGCAATATCTATGCAACTGAAAGCTTATTTAATGTAGGCATTCACCCAGCTCAGCCTGCTGGTGACTTAAGCATGCAACAAATTGAGAAACTTGTTGTCGAGATTAAACGCATTTTAAAGTCGGCAATTGATTTAGGTGGCTCGACATTACGAGACTACAGCAATGCCATGGGAGAAAATGGTTATTTCCAGCAAACACTTCTTGCTTACGGTCGTGCTGGAGAAATGTGTATTAACTGTGAAACCACATTAGAAAACTTAAAACTCGGTCAGCGTGCCAGTGTATTTTGCCCACAGTGCCAACCGCTTAAAAAGCTGAGAAAGCCTTAATTTTTTGGAGGAAGACAACATGCAAACAGCAATTGTCCGACATATTTTAGTTAAAGATAAAGACTTAGCTGAGCAGGTAAAAAAGAAGCTTCAAAGTGGCGCTGACTTTGCCAAACTTGCCAAGCAATACTCTACCTGTAATTCGGCAAAACGTGGTGGTGAACTTGGTGAAGTCAAAAAAGGGCAATTGGTGCCCGTCATCGACAAAGTTGTTTTTACAGCTGCTGAACGTGTGTTACAAGGCCCAATCAAAAGCCAATTTGGCTATCATCTTTTAGAAGTTAAATTTAGAATGGGTAGCTTACGTTGATTCCATAATTTTAACTATCGTTTTTCAGAAGCCTGTGCATTCAGCTGATATGTCCAGGCTTTAACATAATCGCCTGATTCTAATTTTATATTTGCGATGACACGTTGGTATTGAAAACCCTCAAAGTCATCAAGCATCTGCAAGTTTTCAGCAAGTTTTTCTGTGCTAAACAAATAGCCCTCTACCCAATCTGCTTCCGAATCTAACTCAAGCGCTTTTAACCCTTTGTCTGGCCCCCAATCTAAAATATGAATCACACCTCTTACACTGGCTTTGGTCCAACTACCGCCAATTTGTTCAAGAATATGAGCATTTGCTTTATTCGGGCATAAAGTGCCATACACAAAAAGCTGATTCATTAATTTATATACCTTTTACAATATGCTGAGTTGAAATTCTCTCTACTGGCAATGTTACCAATAGTTTTAGTACAACATAAAATATGAAGTAATAAAAAACGGTACTCAAGGCACCGTTTTTTATTTCAAATCTTATTAAGCTTGCTTTTTTAACTCATCACGAATTTCACGCAACAATTGAATGTCTTCTGGAGTTGCAGCTGGAGCCTCTGGCTCTTCTTTATTACGGCGAAGTTTATTTAATAATTTCACCATTAAGAACACAACCCAAGCCAAAATAATGAAGTTAATTAAAATGGTGAGGAAATTACCATAAGTTAAAACATTAATACCTGCTTTTTGCAAAGCATCTAAAGATTGCAAGTTATTAGGGTTTGCACCTAATACAATGAATTTTTGTGAAAAATCAACACCACCACCAGTAATTACAGTGATAAGTGGCATGATAATATCTTTCACTAAAGAGTCCACGATTTTGCCAAAAGCACCACCAATAATCACACCAATGGCTAAATCCATCATATTGCCTTTAACGGCAAATTCTTTAAATTCTTGAATAATACTCATCTAAACATCTCCAGATGTCGGGGGCAGAAACACATCATATTTTTCTTTTTCATTGGCATCTTATCGAATTAGATAGTTCTCGCCATGATATTGATAATTTAATATTTTTATCAAAAAAAGAAAGCTATTTCACACTTTAACAACATATTCGTTTACAAGAAAAATATGATTTTAAGCTTACTTTAATTTCAAATATAACGATTAAAAAAAACCGCTAAATTAATTTAGCGGTTTCTTCTTTTTCAATTAAGAAAAATTATTTATCACGATTACGTTTACGTTCATTTTCAGTTAAATAACGCTTACGGATACGGATTGATTTAGGTGTTACTTCTACTAACTCGTCATCTTCAATGAATTCAAGCGCTTGTTCAAGCGTATATTCAATTGCAGGTACTAAAGTTAAAGCATCATCTGTACCAGACGCACGAACGTTAGTTAATTGTTTCGCTTTAGTCGGGTTTACAACCATATCGTCTGAACGAGAGTTAATACCCACGATCATACCTTCGTAAACTTCTAACTGTGGTTTAGCGAACAAACGACCACGGTCTTGTAAACTGAACAATGCATAGCCCAAGCAAGTACCTTGAACCATAGAGATCAATACACCGTTTTGACGTTTCGCAACAGTACCTTGTTTAACAGGACCATAATGCGAGAAGCTTGAAGTCATGATCCCTGTACCAGAAGTCATGGTCAAGAATTCAGAACGGAAACCAATCAAACCACGTGAAGGTACAGTTGCTTCAATACGGATACGGCCTTTACCGTCAACTTCCATATTGGTCATCTCGCCTTTACGGTGACCCATTTGTTCCATTACAGCACCTTGATGCTGTTCTTCAACGTCAAAAGTTACGTTTTCGTAAGGCTCTTGTCTTTCACCATCAATTTCTTTGATGATTACTTGTGGACGAGATACGCCCATTTCGAAGCCTTCACGACGCATGTTTTCAATTAAAACTGAAAGATGAAGTTCACCACGGCCAGATACTTTGAAACGGTCTGGACTGTCAGTGTCTTCAACACGTAAAGCTACGTTATGAATTAATTCGCGATCAAGACGTTCACGGATATTACGTGAAGTTACGAACTTACCTTCTTTACCAGCAAACGGAGAGTTGTTTACTTGGAAAGTCATAGATACTGTAGGTTCATCTACAGATAAAGCTGGTAATGCTTCAACATTTTTCGGATCACAAATCGTGTCAGAAATGTTAAGTGCGTCGATACCAGTAATACATACGATATCACCAGCAGATGCTGATTCAACATCGATACGCTCTAAACCATGGTAACCCATGATTTTTAAGATACGGCCGTTACGTGTATTACCTTCTTTGTCAATTACAGTAACAGGAGTATTTAATTTTACTGAACCACGTTGAATACGACCAACACCGATAACACCTACGAAGCTGTTATAGTCAAGTGATGAAATCTGCATTTGGAATGGACCATCAACATCAACTGCTGGTGGTTCAACGATGTCTACAATCGTTTCGAACAACGGAGTCATGTCTTCTGCAAGTTCTTCTGGAGCAGGACCCGCTACACCACGTAAACCTGATGCATAAACGATTGGGAAATCTAATTGCTCATCAGTTGCACCAAGGTTATCAAATAAATCAAACACTTGATCAATAACCCAATCTGGACGCGCACTTGGTTTGTCTACTTTGTTGATAATAACAATTGGTTTTAAACCACGAGCAAAGGCTTTTTGTGTCACAAAGCGAGTTTGTGGCATTGGGCCTTCTTGAGAGTCAACTAAAAGTAATACGCAGTCAACCATCGACATAACACGTTCTACTTCACCACCGAAGTCGGCGTGTCCCGGGGTATCCACGATGTTGATACGGTAAGTTGTATCAGTACGTTTATCTAACCAAGTAATAGAAGTGTTCTTTGCAAGAATGGTAATACCACGTTCACTTTCAAGCGCATTTGAGTCCATGACACGCTCAATCTCGCCTGCTCGTTCACCGAGAGCACCAGATTGCTGAAGTAGTTTATCGACAAGTGTGGTTTTCCCGTGGTCGACGTGCGCAATAATTGCGATATTACGGAGATTTTTGATATCTGACATGAAAATTCGAAACGCCTGAAATTTGAGGGCAAATTATACAGAAAAACACTACTCTTGAGTAGTGACAGTTTATTGACATTGACAAAAAAATTTTCCAATAGCCTGTATTTCGTTTTGTAAAGATAGGTATCTCGATTAGAATAGCGCCAATTTGCGAAATTGCGGCGTACCTACACCCATGTCCAATCCACACTCTCAAGACCATCTTGACCTTGTTTATGGCTTAGATGATCGACCAAAACCTTTGATCGCTTTTTTAGCAGCTTTCCAGCATTTGCTTGCGATTATTGTACCAATTGTTACACCAGGGCTTTTAATTTGTTTAGCTTTAGGCGTATCACGCACCGAAACTAACATGATTTTATCTATGTCTTTGGTGATTTCGGGTATTGCTACATTTCTTCAATGTAAAAAAGTCGGCCCGTTTGGTGCAGGTCTTCTGATTGTACAAGGCACAAGCTTTAACTTTATTGGACCAATTATTGGTATTGGTAGTGCAATGGTTGCCGCAGGAACTCCTGTAAACCAAGTTATGGCTGCAATTTTTGGTGTAGTAATTGCTGGCTCCTTTATTGAAATGGGTGTTTCGCAAATTCTTCCATGGGTAAAAAGATTAATTACTCCCTTGGTGACTGGTATTGTTGTTCTATTAATTGGCTTAACGCTTATTAAGGAAGGCTTGATTAGTATGGGTGGTGGCTACCAAGCCATGCAAGACCATACTTTTGCAAGTGCAGACAACCTTATTATGTCATGTACCGTACTTGCTATTATTATTGTGCTAAACCGCATTCGGGTGGTTTGGATTAAAAGTTCAGCAATCTTAATTGCTTTAGTAATTGGTTACATTCTTGCAGGATTTATGGGTTACCTAGATTTCTCAGGTATTAAAGATGCGCCTCTTGTACAGATTCCAACGCCAATGCACTTTGGTTTAAGCTTTTCTTGGGGCTTATTCATTCCAATGGCTTTTATCTATTTAGTTACATCTTTAGAAGCGATTGGTGACGTGACTGCAACCAGTAAACTTTCAAACCAACCCGTTAATGGTCCAGAATGGATGAAACGCATTAAAGGCGGTGTTTTAGTAAATGGTGCAAACTCTTTACTCGCAGGCTTATTTAATACTTTCCCTAGCTCTGTATTTGCTCAAAATAATGGTGTAATCCAACTTACTGGGGTTGCAAGTCGTTATGTAGGTATCTGGATTGCTGCTTTACTTATTTTATTGGGCTTATTTCCAGCAGTAGCTGGTGTAATACAAGCCGTACCACAGGCGGTCTTAGGTGGAGCAGTTATGGTAATGTTCGGTGCCGTCGCTGCATCAGGTATTAATATTCTCTCATCTATTCACCTTGATCGCCGAGCACTTTTAATTATCGCAATTTCACTTGCACTAGGCTTGGGTGTTGCTCAAGTTCCTCAAATTTTGGAACACCTACCAGAATTATTTAAAAATATTTTTAGCTCTGGCGTAGCGACAGGCGGTATAGCAGCATTAATTTTAAATGTTGTACTTCCTGAAACACATAAATAACTATTTTTTTAATTTTGATTACTGCCCAGTTTCCACTGGGCATTCTTCTTCATGAGAGATGTACATGGATCCTAGAAGTGAAGTGATATTAAGACAGCAAGACTATTTAAAAGGTAGAATCTTGTTCATTAATGCACCGAATGATGCCTTAGTTAGTCAACTACCAACTGATATTGATGCGTCAGTCTGGACATGGAACCATACTGACTATCAAAGCTTTATAAATAGTGGAACAAATGCGCATTTCTCAGTTGAGTTTCCATTACAAGAATTCGATCAAGCCGTCATTTTTGTTCCCAAATCTAAAGAACTATTAAATTACATACTGCATGTAGTAATGAGCAATCTTAAAACTGCTCAGTCTGTTTTTTTAGTAGGTGAAAAAAAAGGTGGTGTTGAACGCGCTGCCAAACAACTACAAAGCTTCGGCAAAGTACTTAAACTCGATAGTGCACGCCACTGTCAGCTATGGCACTTAAAGATTGAAAAAACAGAACAAATTAAACCTCTCGAAAGTTGGCTTAAAACTTACACTGTTCATGTTAATGAACAAGAACTTACGATTTGTGCCCTTCCCGGTGTGTTTAGCCAAAATCATCTAGATGTCGGAACTGCTGTTTTACTCCCTTATCTTAATCAGGTGAAATCAGGTAGAATTGCCGACTTCGGGTGTGGTGCTGGAATTATCAGTTGCTATTTGGCAAAAATAAATTCAAGTAATATTATTCATGCCCTAGATATTGATGCTTTCGCTTTACGGTCAACGGAAATGACTTTTAGTCGAAATGGAATAGGTTCAGACCAGTTGAGATTGCAGCCTGTTACAGGAATTGCAGACGCTCCAACAGAACTCGATGCCATTGTCAGTAATCCCCCTTTCCATCAAGGTATTCATACCAACTATGATGCAAGTGAAGGACTCTGCCAAAACGCTAAAAAACATTTAAAGGCATCAGGTGAGCTATGGATTGTAGCAAACCGTTTTTTAAACTATCCGATCTTAATTGAGAAGCACTTTGGTCAGTGCCAGATTAAAACTGATCATCAAGGCTTTAAGGTGTTATATGCCTGTGCATAACAAACTATGTAAGGAATCTCCATGAGCGAAACACATGCTCCTGAAAAACTCCAGCGTAAGCTTGGGGCTCGTCATCTGAATATGATCGCCATTGGTGGTTCCATTGGTACAGGCCTCTTCCTTGCTTCTGGATCAACCATTGCAAACGCTGGCCCTGGTGGAGCGCTACTCGCCTACTCACTCATTGGCATTATGATTTACTTCTTAATGACCAGCTTAGGTGAGCTTGCAACTCACACACCAACATCCGGTGCCTTTTTTACTTACGGCAGTCGTTATGTCGAAGAAGGCTTTGGTTTCGCTCTAGGCTGGAACTATTGGTATAACTGGGCAATTACGGTTGCATTCGAACTTGTTGCGGTTCAGTTTATTATGAAGTTCTGGTTCCCTGATATTCCAGGGTTCTATTGGAGTGCCCTGTTCCTTATTGTTATCTTTCTGATCAATGCCATGACAGTAAAGGGATTTGGGGAAAGCGAATTCTGGTTTTCGATGGTTAAAGTAATTGCAATTGTTGCATTTATTATTATTGGCTTAGCCATGATCATCAAGATTATGCTAACTCCAGGTGTTGCAACTTTCGGAAACTGGACCTACAAAGAGGCACCTTTTGTAGGCGGTTTACAAGCCATGATTGGAGTAGCAATGATTGCTGGATTCTCTTTCCAAGGAACTGAAATGGTTGGAGTTGCTGCTGGCGAATCAAAAGATCCAAAGAAGACAATTCCACTTGCAATCAAACAGATTTTCTGGCGAATCTTATTATTTTATATCCTATGTATTTTCATTATCGGCACTTTGATTGCCTATGATGACCCGAATTTACTGCAAGCAGCAGCCACTGAAGATATCGCACTATCTCCATTTACATTGCTTTATGAAAGAGTAGGTTTTGCTTTCGCTGCGAGTTTAATGAATGCTGTCATTCTTACTGCTATTTTATCAGCAGGTAATTCAGGCATGTATTCCTCAACTCGTATGTTGTTTAAAATGGCTCAAGAAGGCCGTGCACCAAAGTGGTTTGCAAAACTCGATGGTCGTGGCGTTCCAATGAACGCGCTATACGCAACGACATTTATTGCTGCATTCTGTTTTTTAACGACATTTATTGGTGAAAAACAAGTATTTAACTGGCTACTCAATATGTCGGGTATGTGCGGTTTTATTGTTTGGTTAGGAATTGCGATTTCACATTATCGTTTCCGTAAAGGTTATATTGCTCAAGGCTATAAATTAGAAGATTTAGCATATCGTGCCAAATTTTTCCCATTTGCCCCTTGGTTTGCTTTTATTCTCTGTTCAATCATCATTTTAGGGCAGAACTATCAAGCCATTTTAGGTGGAAAAATTGATTGGTTAGGCTTACTTTCAACTTATATTAGCTTGCCTTTGTTCTTGATCATTTGGTTAGGCTATAAGTGGAAAAATAAAACCAAATTGATCTCTTACGATCAAATGAACGTCAAACCTGAGCAAGACTAAGAATCGGTAATTAAAAGTTAATCAAAGATCAAAAACTTGATCTTTGATTAAAAAAGCGTAAAATGCCGTTCAGATTTTCAACGGCACTTTTAAATAAGGAGGACATCATGCCATTAGTACAAGGTAAAACAGATTAAATAATTTGGCACGATGTCAGCTCACGGACAAGTGTACAAATTCACACCACTTGTCCGAATGCTTAAATTTAAAACCTAGCATTCGCTAGGTTTTTTTATGCCTGCTCGGACAAAAATAAGAGAAAAAATTATGGGCATACAAAAAATATTAAACAAGGAGGCACTCTATGGTGTCCCTGTTAAAATTTTCACTCAAGATATAGATAGTGAAAGTATAGAACAACTCAAAAAAATGGCTCAGCTGCAATTCATCTATTCTCACATTGCAGTTATGCCTGATGTGCATGTGGGTAAAGGCGCTACTGTAGGTAGTGTTATTCCAACCAAACACGCCATTATTCCTGCTGCTGTAGGAGTTGACATTGGATGTGGGATGAATGCAATTCGCTTGAGTTTAAAGGCTTCACAATTACCTGATAACTTAAGTCGTTTGCGTGATGCAATTGAACGTAAAGTCCCTGTTGGCTTTGCTTTGCATAAACAAGTCAAAGCGAAAGCTTCTAGCATTATTCCACTTGAAAAATGCTTAGAACCAATTATCAAAAAGCATCCTGGTCTTGTCCGAATGCTTCGACAATTTGATGCAACATGGCAAAAGCAACTTGGGACTTTGGGTGGTGGTAATCACTTTATAGAGTTATGTATTGATGAGAATCAAGACGTATGGGTAATGCTACATTCAGGTAGCAGAGGGCTTGGTAATGTTATTGGTACTTACTTTATTGAGTTAGCCAAAAAAGAAGCTCAGCATCGCTTTGGCCATGTTCCTGATAAAGACTTAAGTTATTTTGCTGAAGGCTCAAAAAGTTTTGATGATTATGTAGAAGCTGTAGAGTGGGCACAAGAATATGCTTTTGAAAACCGCAAAGAGATGATGCGATTAATTTTAGAAGCGATCCGCCCTCCTCTCCCTTCTTTTCAAATGACAAAAGAAGCGATTAATTGTCATCATAATTATGTAAGCCGTGAAACACATTTTGGCGAAAATCTATTGATTACCCGAAAAGGTGCAATTAGAGCAGGCTTAGATGAGTTAGGTATTATTCCAGGTTCAATGGGAGCACGATCTTATATCGTTAAAGGCAAAGCAAATCCTGAATCATTTTGTTCTTGTTCTCATGGCGCTGGTCGCAAGATGAGCAGAAGTAAAGCAAAAGTTCTTTTTAATCAGCAAGATCTTATTGAACAAACCCAAGGTATTGAATGCCGTAAAGACAGTGGCGTTGTCGATGAAATTCCAAGCGCCTATAAAGACATTGATGAAGTCATGGCGAATCAGTCAGACCTCATTGAAGTCGTTCACACACTTAAACAAGTTTTATGTATTAAAGGTTAAAACATGAAAATTAAAGAAATGTCAAAAATCAAAGTCCGTAATCAAGTGGCTCTTTCCCCTTTACTTCACAAAGGTGGAATACATGAAACAGAGAAACCTCGTGCTCAACATCGTAGAGATAGACAAGACGCTAAACAGCAATTGAAGAAAGGTGTTTGGTAAATAATTTAAACCAAGATCGAAAGTAATTATTATTAAGGAGACATAGAAATGACTAAATATTTTAAAAATCGCAATAAAAAAAGCGAC
>NZ_JAKTIG010000080.1:0-101367 GCF_027855145.1 Acinetobacter sp. AOR18_HL | reverse complement strand
TCGCTTTTTTACTGTTCAAAAACTCAAATTATTGAGCTTGTTGACCAGGTTGAACAACTACAGTACGGCTACCAGTGATTGTCGCGAATACACGACGGTTCATAGCACGACCTTCTTTAGTTTTGTTGTCAGCAATCGGTTGATCCCAAGCGAAGCCTTGAGTAGACAAACGAGATGCATCAACGTTGTATTCGTTTACAAGAGCTGATTTAACAGAGTTAGCACGAGCTAAAGATAAACGTTCGTTCAATTTACGTGGACCAGTGTTATCTGTGTGACCTTCGATACGTGCAGTAGCGTTAGGGTATTCAGTTAACTTCTCAGCAACTTTAGCGATTTCTGGTTTGTATTGGTCTTTGATATTTGATTTGTTAGTATCAAAGAACACGCGAAGTTCCATGTTAAGATCTTCAGTTAACTCTTGTGGTTGTGGAGCAACTGGAGTTGGTTCAACTGGAGCAACTTCCACTACAGGAGCAGCAGGCTTCAAGTGACCACCAAGAACTACGTTCAAACCAGCAAGAGCTGTATAGTTCCAGAATTTTTCGTCAAAGTTATAAGTACCACGAGCTTCTGTACGAAGAGATAAAGCATCGTTCAAGCGGTAGAAAGCACCTACACCTGCGTTACCTAAAGTACCTTCTTCGCCATCATGATATGCTAAACGAGCATCATCAAACTCATATTTGTAGTGACCAGCACCTAACAATACATATGGCTTAATTTTGCTGTCATAGTTTTTTGTGATTAAATCAGAAGTAACATAGAAATTACCATTGATTTGTTTTTGTTTGTATTCACCGTAGTTAGGATCTACATCACCTTTAACTTGGTTATATTCAGCTTCGAAACCTAACCATGGTGTTAACTCAATACCAAGAGCTGCACCAACGAATAAATCGTCTTGTAATTCAGGTCCGTTAGTTAACTCGCCTTTGTCACCACCATTGTTGTGTTGGCTGTCTTGGAAAGTGTAACCAAGCAATAATGGAGTAACAGTTACGCCAGCATTAGCAGCAGCTAATGGAGCAGCGACAAGCATAGCAAGTGCAATACGACTCAATTTCATGGATATCCTCCAGAGATAACAATTGTTGTTCAAGCTCAGCCTAAATTTATTGGCCCCTGAGATATTTTCACCCCAGTATTATTTTTAAGCTATTCACATTTGAATCATACAAACACTTGATAGACTTTCCAAGTGCTTGATAATTTTAATCAAGTAAATTATTGACAAAATTACTTACAATTTCCGTTGTAATTCGGTAATTTTTCACTCAACTAGCAAATATGAACAACTTCTTTCTTTCGCTTACGGTGATTTTACCAGTATTCTAGCATCCTGATAACCTTTATTTAATTTTGTGTTTCCTCACTATAAAAATCATTATAAATCATTGATAGAAAGCATAAAATCAAAATACCTATTTATATATTAAGGAATTTTAATGTTTAAATCTCCCGGTTTCACGTTGTTGGAACTCGCTATAACGCTCGCAATTCTTATGATTATGGCCACTATAGCGCTTCCTTTATATCATCAATTTATGGCTTCTGTAGAATTAAAAAATTCGTCTCGACTACTCACAATTCATATACAAAAAGCCAAATACGACGCAATTCTACGACATAAGAGTGTCGTACTTTGCCCAAGTGTTGATTTGTCTACATGTAATAGTAACTGGGATACAAGTCTTATAAGCTTTGTAGACACGAATCAGAATCTACAAAGAGAAAATAATGAAGAAGTATTAACCAATGTTGAATTTGCTCATCGCTACGGTTCTTTAAAATTTCAAAAGTTTGGAAAAAAACTAAATAGTATTGTATTTCAGGGCGACACAGGACTCCCACGCGAATCTAACGGCACTTTTACTTACTGTTCTTATAACCAGCTTAAAAACTTTAAATTAATTCTCAGCAAAATGGGACACACCCGTTTAGAAGACCTTAAAAATTGTTAGAACTCTACAGTCTAATGCAGAAGATATCTCTCTTTGATTTTTGCAATATACTGCCTAGGTTTTAAACATTTCTTATTTTGAGATTAAGAACAATCGGAGATTACAACAATGACTGACATCGTAATTGTAAATGGTGCTCGTACTGCCATGGGTGGTTTTCAAGGATCACTATCAGGACTTACAGCGCCTGAATTAGGTGCTGTAACGATTAAAGAAGCAATCGCACGAGCAGGTTTACAGCCTACTGATGTCGAAGAAGTCATTATGGGTTGTGTACTGCCTGCTGGCCTAAAGCAAGGTCCAGCACGTCAAGCGATGCGTAAAGCTGGCTTACCAGACTCTACAGGTGCAGTAACGATTAACAAGCTTTGTGGTTCTGGCATGAAAGCTGTTATGCAAGCCGCTGATATGATTAAAGCAGGTAGTGCTGAAGTTGTTGTTGCTGGCGGTATGGAGTCTATGACAAATGCACCTTATGTTTTACCAAAAGCACGAGCTGGCTATCGCATGGGCCATGGCGAAATTAAAGATCATATGTTCTTTGATGGGCTTGAAGATGCTGAAACTGGGCGTTTAATGGGTTCATTTGCTCAAGATATGGCCAATACTCGTGGCTATACACGTGAACAAATGGATGACTTTGCGATTCGCTCTTTAAAACGTGCTCAAACAGCAATTACTGAAGGTTATTTCAAAGACGAAATCGTTCCAGTTACTGTACCTAGTCGTAAAGGTGATGTCGTTGTTGATCAGGATGAACAACCTTTAAATGCCAAGATTGACAAGATTCCTTCACTCAAACCAGCTTTTGCAAAAGACGGTACGATTACCGCCGCAAATGCAAGTTCTATTTCGGATGGTGCATCTGCATTAATATTAACTTCAAGTGAAGTTGCAGCACAGCGCGGTTTGCAACCGCTTGCAAAAATTATCGCAACAGCGTCAAACTCTCAGCATCCTTCAGAATTTACGATCGCTCCAGTTGGTGCTATCGAAAAAGTGCTTAAAAAAGCGGGATGGAATGCGCAAGATGTTGACCTGTGGGAAATTAACGAAGCGTTTGCTATGGTTACCATGTGCCCAATTGATGATTTCAAACTTGATGCAGAGAAAGTAAATATCAATGGTGGTGCTTGTGCACTAGGTCACCCTGTAGGTTCTACGGGCTCTCGTATTATTCTTACACTTATTCATGCACTGAAACGTACTGGCGGTAAAAAAGGTATTGCTGCACTCTGTATTGGTGGTGGTGAGGCAACAGCAGTTGCAATTGAACTCATTTAATCCAAATTCATTATTTTAAAATCCCACTTCGGTGGGATTTTTTATGAAAAAACTACAAAAAATGACCCACAAAATCACTTTTAAGTTTTAACTTATTCCTTTAAACGAAAACAACAATGGACAATAACAATGCAACTCAATCACTATCTCAATTTCCAAGGTCAAGCAGAACAAGCCTTTAACTTTTATAAGTCAGTATTTGGTGGTGAATTTGGTATGTTAAGCCGTTATGGTGATATGCCAGCGCCTGAAGGTGTGACATTATCGGAAGCCGACAAAAATCTGGTTCTACATGTTTCTTTACCGATTAATGAGTACACTGTGCTTATGGCCTCAGATACAAATGATCAGTTTTGTGCCCCTAACAGCGTTTTTACCCAAGGAAATAATCACTACATCTCGATCAACCTTGAAAAAGATGAGCAAGAAAAAGCAAAACAACTTTTTGATGCGTTATCTGTTAATGGTCAAATTGAAATGCCTTTAGAAAAAACATTCTGGGGTGCATTGTACGGCGCATTTACCGATCAGTTCGGTATAAAGTGGATGGTTAACTGCCAGCTTGATACCTAATATTTTCAATATTTAGCCCTTATAGAGATACTTACTATTTCTATAAGGACTTTAAACATCGATATTGGAATATTGCGCAATAATCATTAAACCTACAGTAATAAAACCAATTCCCACCCATCCTGCCACATCGATATTCTGACCAAGAAAAATCTTTGCCAAAAAAGCTGTTGCTAATACACCTATCCCAGACCAAAGCACATATAAGATTCCAGCTTGCATATATTTCAAAGCAATAGCAGCGCATGCAAAAGAAATAATATACAAGACCAGAGCAATACCCTGAGCTGTTTTATTGACTAAGCCATTCCCCTTAGCAGAATAAAATGTTGAGAGTACATCTGTCGCAATAGCAAAAAGTAGCCACCAAGCACCAGAATTTATTTTTGAAATTAAACCTAACATTGTTGTTCTTCAGTTGAGTCATTTAAAAATTATTCATAAAAAAAAGCTGAACCTGAGTTCAGCCTTTATATTTAAAAACTATTTAAGCACCAGTTTGATAACTTGCTTGTGGTACGGCTGTTGAAGCTTGGTATGGGTTGGTAAAGTCTTGCAAACCAGCTGCCGCTTCTTGCACATCTTTACCTTCTTTAATCACAAAACTATCAAAACCTGAACGTTTCAAGTAGTTTAAGACATCCTTAAACACATCACCAGTTGCACGCAATTCGCCTTGGAAACCTTGACGGCGCAATAGTGCAGCAAATGAATAACCACGACCATCACCAAAACCTGCAAATTCAATGAAGATTGCATCAAGTTCATTTAATGGAAATGTGTGCTCTTCAGGTGAATCATTTACGGTCACATACAAAGCTTTTTTGCCTTGAACGTTAGCTAATTGATCGAGTTGAGCTGTTGTGACCACAACATCACCTTGGGGAATAACACCATCTTCAGCAATGATTTGATAAGTATTATCTGCAATCGTGCCATCTTTATAAAGCACTGGTAGAGCTGTATTAAGCATATGCACGCTCCTTAAATGGTTGAATTCCTACACGGCGATATGTATCAACAAAACGCTCACCTTCAGTACGTAGATCAAGATAAGTATTCAATACTTCTTCAATAACATCAGGCACAGCATCTGCTGCAAATGAAGGACCCAAGATGTCACCGATTGATGCATCATGGTCTGAATTACCACCTAATGTAATTTGATAGAACTCAGCGCCTTTCTTATCTACACCTAAAATACCGATGTTACCTACATGGTGGTGACCACAAGCATTCATACAACCAGAAATATTTAGATCCAAATGACCAAGATCATAAACTTTGTCTAAGTCATCAAAACGACGTGTAATCGCTTCAGCAATTGGAATTGATTTCGCATTTGCAAGTGAACAGAAATCACCGCCTGGGCAACTAATGATATCGGTAATAAAGCCGATATGTGCGCGTGCCATATTTTGTTGTTCAAGCGCTTGCCATACATCGAACAAATCTTTTTGAGGTACATCTGCCAAAGCAATGTTTTGTTCGTGAGTCGTGCGAAGTTCACCAAACGTATATTTATCAGCAAGATCTGCAATAAAGTTCATTTCTTCGGTGGTCATATCACCTGGCGCAATACCTGCGCGTTTTAGAGAAATCGTAACAATACGATAGCCCTTCACTTTATGCGCATGCGTGTTGATATTGAACCACTGTTTGAATTTTGGATGTTCAGCAAATAAAGCTGTGAAGTCTTCATCTGTCAAATCTTGGTAAGCAAATGGAGTGAACTCTTCATCCAGTTTTTTCAAGATTTCTGGCTGAATCTTCAATGCTTCACGTGTATGTTCGAATTCAGCTTCAACTTTCTGTGCAAACACTTCAGGAGTTAATGCTTTAACTAGAATTTTGATACGTGCTTTATATTTGTTATCACGACGACCATGCAAGTTATAAACACGTAAAACCGCTTCTAAGTAAGCAATTAAATCTTCACGTGGTAAAAACTCACGAATCACGCTACCGATGATTGGGGTACGGCCTAAACCACCACCAGCCATAATTTTATAGCCGATTTCACCTGCTTCATTACGCACGATATAAACACCAATATCGTGGAATGCAGTTGCCGCACGATCTTTTTCTTCAAGTGCAGAAACAGCAATTTTGAACTTACGTGGCAAGAATGCAAATTCTGGGTGGAATGTACTCCACTGACGAATCAACTCACATGTTGGACGTGGGTCTGCAATTTCACCAGCAACCACACCTGCATATTGGTCAGTTGTCGTGTTACGAATACAGTTACCACTGGTTTGAATGGCATGCATTTGTACAGTTGCAAGTTCAGCCAAAATGTCTGGCACATCTTCAAGTGCAGGCCAGTTTAACTGAATGTTTTGACGTGTAGATACATGTGCATAACCACGGTCATAAGCAGTTGAAACTTCAGCGACTTTACGTAATTGTTTAGAATTCATTAAGCCATACGGCACAGCAATACGCAGCATAGGCGCATAACGTTGCACATATAAACCATTTTGCAAACGTAATGGACGATATTCATCTTCAGAAAGTTTGCCAGCTAAATAGCGTTCTGTTTGATCACGGAACTGAGCAACTCGCTCATTAACAAGCTGCTGGTCGAAATCGGTATATAAATACATGGCGTATGGCTAGTAGATTCATTATTAAGGCGGATAGCATAGCGAGCTTTTATTCATCAATAAAATGCTTTTTTTGCATATTTAATAACGGTTTTATTGATAAGCTTTAATATAAATCGACATAAAAAAAGCCCGGATAAATCCAGGCCCTTTCTATAAAAGCTTTTTATTTGTTATCTGGTAAGGCATAAGCCACTAAATAGTCGCCCATTTTCGTACCAAATGAACCATGACCACCAGCCATGATCACAACATATTGCTTACCATTGATTTCATAAGTCATTGGTGTTGCTTGTCCACCTGCTGGTAAACGCGCTTCCCAAAGTTTCTTACCGTTAGTAACGTTAAACGCACGTAAGTAGTTATCTTGAGTTGCACCAACAAACATGACATTACCGGCAGTAGAAATTGAACCACCTAAACCAGGCACACCAATTTTCACAGCTGGTAACTGGAACAAGTTCGGCAAGCTATCACGGATTGTACCAATACGTTTTTTCCATACCACTTCATGAGTTTTCAAATCAACGCCAGCTACATAGCCCCAAGCCGGTTGTTTACAAGGTAAACCAAGCGGAGATAAGAATGCGCTAATTTCAACACCATACGGTACGCCGTACATCGGTTGTACGCCCTGCTCAGTTCCTGCACCTTTTGCAGTTTGTGCACGGTTTGGATCAGCAGGAATTAAACGACTGACGAATGGCAGACCAATCGGGTTCATTACAGCAACCTGACGATCAGGGTTAACTGACATACCGCCCCATTCAAATACACCTAAGTTACCAGGGAAAACTAAAGTACCGTTTTCAGATGGTGGCGTATAAATACCATCGTAATTTAGACGTTTGAAAGATACACGACACATGAGCTGATCAAGCATAGTGGCACCCCACATGTCTTTATCAGTCAATTTATCTTGTGGAGCCAAGTTCAAGTCAGAGAATGGCTGAGTTTTTGAATAGAACTCACCTTTAGTTTGTGGTCCACGTTTAACTGTTTGTGGAACTGGTTTCTCAGTTACAGGAACAATCGGTTGACCATTACGGCGATCAAGCACAAAGGCATTACCTGTTTTCGTCAATACATAGATTGCAGGAACAGTTTGGCCAGCTTTGTTTTTGATATCAGCTAAAGATGGTTGAGATGGTACGTCCATATCCCATAAATCGTGATGGGTTGTCTGGAAGTTCCACACTAATTTACCAGTAGAAGCATTAATCGCTAACATTGAGTTTGCATAACGCTCTTTCAGCTCGGTACGGTCACCCCCCCAGATATCTGGTGTACCTACACCTGTTGGTACATAAACAATATCAAGTTTGGCATCGTATGCTAAAGGTGCCCACGCATTTGGTGAGTTATGAACAAAAGTAGTTCCTTCGCCCGGCATTGCATTTGGATCTGCTGCGCCAGTATCAAATACCCAAAGAAGTTTACCAGTGTTAACGTCGTATCCACGAATCACACCAGATGGCTCTTTATTTGAGTAGTTATCTGTTACCGAACCAGCAATCACAACAGTTGAACCAGTCACGATACCAGGAGATGTCGGGTTATAACCGCCTGGATAAGCATATGGCATGAACTCTTGTAAGTTCACTTGACCATTTTGACCAAAGTCAGTACATGCTTTACCAGTGTCAGCATTTACAGCCACTAAACGGCCATCGTTGACTGGTACAAATACCTTACGTGGACATTGTGTAGAGCTAGATTTCTTGCTTTGAAGACTCGTTGCAAACTCAGTTGTATTGTTTGCATCGTAGTACATCACACCACGACAAGTTAAATGCTGGAACGATTTATCCGTTTTAAGTTTCGGATCAAAACGCCATTTTTCTTTACCTGTAGCAGGATCAATCGCAATTAACTGCTGGTGAGCTGTACAGATAAACATGTTGTTACCGATTTTAATCGGTGTAACCTGATTGGTCGTTTCGCCAGAGTCGTTATCTGTCTTAAGATCGCCAGTACGTAAAGTCCAGGCAACTTTCAAGTCTTTTACGTTTTGATCATTGATCTGTTTCAATGGAGAATAACGCACACCTGCTTGAGTACGACCATAAGCTGGCCAATCACTTTCAGCAACACCAGGCACGGCTTGAGCTGTTTCTGGTTGAGGTGTTTTGATTTCACCATTAATTTCTTGCGGATCATTGAAGATAGAATAAACCATCAACACGATTGCAATTGCTAAAGTTGAAGATAAGGCAATCTTACTTGATCCAAGGTTGTTGATTCCACGAGTTACAGCCGGAACCAATAACCATAAACCAAGAATACCTAAAATATCTAAACGTGGTGCAAGCGCCCAAAAGTCTGTTCCAACTTCCCAGACACTCCAGATAATAGTTCCTAGCATTAATGCAGCATAAAACCACAAAGCAGTAGAAGCACGCTTGTAGAGTTGCCATGCAACAATGAGGAGTAATACTCCAGCTATAATGTAGTAAATTGAACCGCCTAGTGTAGCGAGCCAAATACCTCCAATTAACAGGAATAACGCCAGTAACCCAATAATAATTACGGTAAAAGTCGTTAAACCTGATCTTGAAGTAGGTTGATTCATAAACCACCTCTTATCAATCATCATTTTTATAGGAAAGATGTGCCAAGAACCTTATAGAAAAATGGCATCACCAATACATCTAAAACAAATTCAGGCATCAAGAAAAAACGGAAGGTCAGGATAATTCAATCAATGATTTAGCCCTCGACAATCCGTTTTTCGGAGTAATTACGCTTAGAATGCAGTTGAGAATTTAATACCGCCAACCCAAGTGTTATCACCATTTTTTAATGCACCAACATGACGAACATATTGCACATTTGGACGAATAGTTAACCAGTTAGTGGCATGAATACCGTAGTAAAGCTCGGTATTGTATTCAGTGTCATATTCTTTAGTTTGAACATCGTTCCAATCATCATTGATATGGATACGAGCCACACCGAGTGCCAACTCATCTTGAGGACGTTGATTGAGCAAACCTTTATAGACCAAGCCTACATTTTGCATGTTATCAATTTTGTTGGTATCAGAGTCGTGGAAAGTCAGATTCACAAAACCTGTCAAACCGCGATCTGTTTGATCAGCAGGCTGGAATAATTTTTGTTTTGCAGTTACCCACACCCCTTGTTTATGAGATGTTTGAGCCTTATTCGTAATTTCTTCGGCGTCAGCAGTGCTGTAGTAATAACCTAAACGGTATTCACCAGCCATACTTTGAACACCTAATTTAGGTGACCAAACTACTTCGGCAGGAATAATTGCACCGTGAGAACCATCAGTACTTAAGTTAAAACCTTTACCTCGGTCCAGATTTTCCGGGTTGTATTCATATACACCAACTTGCGTATATAAATCAGGCTGCAAGTTATATTTAACACGCATTGCCCATTGGCTTACTGGCCAGTTATACCACTGATCGCCCACCCAGTTACCGACCTGCGAACCACAAAGTGCCAAGTTCTGGAAATCACAGTCAAAACTATTAAAGTCTTCACCTTCACCAAAACGACCAACTTTCACATCTAACTTCTGGTCAAGGAATTTCTTCTTGATCCATAAATCTGTTAAACGCCAAGTTTGCTCACGCCCCCACACTTCTTGCACCGAGCTTAAGTGCCCTGCTAAAGCTGGTGAATGTTCAGAAAGCGACTGCCCATCACGATATGTTAATGTGATTTGAGCTTCAGTATCTTGCCAACCTAAAATTTTATTTAGGTCAAAATGAGTTCCTAGTGCAAGTTGCCCCGTATAAGCACTACCATGCGTAGACGTATTTTTTGAATCTAAAATACCGGCATATTCGCCGGTATATCCAAAAGAAAAATCATAACCTTGTGCTTGTAACGCGGTGCGTTGACCGTTCCAATCACCCAACATCCAAGGACTATTTGGGTCGAATGCAGCAGCAGCTTGTGCATGCTGTATAAAAAGAGTAATTGATAAAACGGATAAACAGGAAGCCATCAAGGATTTATGTGTTTTCATGTTTACATACCTTTTATGTCTTTGTTTATAAAGGGTACGCTAATTTTATGTAAAGAAATTATTCAAAATGTTAATCGATTGATTAATCTAATAATAATCTTAATACACATTGTATGAAAAATGGCCCCAGCTCTTTACCACTGCCCTTCACCAAGTTTTTGACCTATAAAGGAATATCTCATTTTCGATCTTGAAAACTTAATTGGACAAGCCAATTGTGGTTCTGTATCCACTGTATTATTTTGCAAAGGTACATCCACAATCCATCCACGTTCTTGTGCTAAAGGCGAGTTCAAGGACTCAGTTAGGCTTAAAACAGGTTCTACACACACATCAAGATTTGCAAAAATTTCATGCCATTCTTTAAATGATTTCGTTTTAATTTTCTCTTGAATAGCTTGTTTAACTTCCTGTCGGTCTTCGACATCTAAGGAAGCACCTTTTTGTAATAATAAAGGCAAATCAAGCGCCACTGATAAACCAGACATAAATTGTGGCTCAAGACTACCTATTGAAAGATAACGACCATCTTGAGTCATATAATAGTCATAAAAAATACCGCCATTGAGCATGCCATGCTCTGGAGCCTGTTCAACTTGTGCCGCAAGTGTAGCGGATGCGGCCATACTATTGAGGCTAGCAACACAATCGGTCATGGAAATATCAATATATTGTCCCATTCCACTACGTCCACGTTCGACAACCGCAGCTAAAATTGCAATGACAGCATGAAGTGAACCACCTGCAATGTCTGCAACTTGAATACCGAGTGGTGGTGGACCACTGTCTTGTCGGCCGCTATATCCAGCAATACCTGCTAAAGCTAAATAGTTAATGTCATGCCCAGCTCTGTCTTTATAGCTCCCTGTTTGTCCATAACCTGTAATTGAACAATAAATGAGACGTGGGTTAATTTCGGCAAGTGTCGCGTAGTCTAAACCGAGACGACGCATAACATCAGGTCGGAACTGCTCTATGACAATATCAAACTCAGAAATTTTGGCTTTAATCAGATCAATACTCGCTTTATCTTTTAAATCCAGAACAATCGACTGTTTATTTCGGTTTAAATAACTATGTGCTGTTGCTTGACCATTTGCATATGGTGGCATGATTCGGATTAAATCAGGACGTGATGGAGATTCGATATGGATGACTTCTGCTCCCATATCGGCCAAATACATTGTGGCAAAAGGTCCAGGTAAGAGCGTCGAGAAATCGAGAACTTTAAGTCCATTTAATGCTGTCGTCATCGTATTTTTAACCACTATTATTCGAATTTTCTTTTATATTAGTTAAGCAAATATACTAAAACAATGTCATGTTCAGCCATTTACCTTGATCATTTCGGCAATTTAACATGTAAAAAGTGCTTTTACTCTGTTGTAAATCGCCAATTTATTTTTTTAGACGGTCATTTAGGTCAATTTAAAGTGAACATCAAAGAGACTGAAGGATTCAATATGAGTCGCGATACGATTAGCATCCACTTCGTGAATGCGGCTTTGACAGGCGTAAAACGCCTTGGCATGGATGTTGAAATGCTCCTTTCACATGTGGGTATTGAAGCGGAATTATTACGTCAACCTAAAGCTCGAATCTCACCAGAACAATACACTCGTTTTATAAAAATGTTGTGGATGGTCACACAGGATGAACACGTTGGATTTGACGTACAACCACGTCGTCTGGGCACTTTTGCCATTATGTGTCAGTTGATTATTCACGCAAAAACATTGGGCCAAGCCCTTGAACTGTCATCTCAATTCTACAAATTATTTGGCGATGAATGGTCTGTAACTCTAGAGCGTGACAAACATGAAGCACGTCTAGTTCCCCTCATTCCGAAAACTTTAGATCCAGACCATTTCATTACTGAAAGTATGCTGATGATTTGGCACGGTCTAGCATCATGGTTGATTGAACGTCGTTTGCCATTAGAGCGCGTTCATTTTAGCTATCCACGTCCTGCACATGCCGATGAATATGATGCATTATTTTTTGCACCAGTCATGCAGTTTGATGCACCACGTACTGAAATTACCTTTGCAGCTGATTATCTTGATTTACCAATCCGCCAAGATGAAAAAACGCTAGAAGAATTCTTAAAAGCAGCTCCTGCTCAGCTTTTAGTGAAATTCAAAAACACCAACTCGCTAACTTCTCGTATTCGTGAAGTACTCAAAAGCCAAATTGGTGAAGAAATGCCAACGCTTAATGACGTTGCATCAATGTTATATTTATCTCCTCAAACCTTACGCCGCCGCTTGGCTGCCGAAGGTAAAAGCTACCAAGGTGTAAAAGATGCTTTACGCCGAGATGCTGCAATTCACTTGTTACTCAACCCTGAGTTAACACTTGAAGATGTTGCTCAACAAGTTGGCTTTAGTGAAACCAGTACCTTCCACCGCGCATTTAAAAAGTGGACGGGTGTAACACCTGGCCTATATCGCCAGCTACATGGTTATCACTAATTCTCAAATCTCTTTAGTTTCACATTTAGCCCAAGTTCAACTTGGGCTTTTTTGTATTTCTATTGGCAAAAATCATCACCTGACTGGTGCGCTTATCGTCATTGCGTTGCCTTTTAAAACCAGTACACTCAAAACACAACAAAGTTTAAGTAATAAAAAAGGAACTGTTATGAGCGAGGCTTATATTATTGATGCCATTCGCACCCCACGCGGAAAAGGAAAAAAAGATGGCTCTCTTTACGAAGTAAAACCAATTACATTATTGACCACCTTATTAAATGAATTACAACAACGCCATCAACTCGATACCTCTAAAGTCGATGACATTGTTTTGGGGTGTGTAACACCAATTGGCGATCAAGGTGGTGATATTGCCAAAACTGCAGCGATTGCAGCAGGTTGGAATGATGATGTTGCTGGGGTGCAAATCAATCGCTTTTGTGCATCAGGTTTAGAAGCAGTCAACATGGCAGCCATGAAAGTCCGCTCTGGTTGGGAAGATTTAGTAGTTGCTGGTGGCGTTGAATCAATGTCACGCATTCCAATGGGTTCCGATGGCGGACCATGGGCTCTAGATCCAGAAACAAATCTTAAGTCATCATTTGTTCCACAAGGTATCGGCGCTGACCTCATTGCAACCCTAGATGGCTATAGCCGTGAAGATGTTGATAATTTTGCTGTAAAGTCCCAACAAAAAGCGGCAGCAGCTCAATCAAATGGTTATTTCAATCACTCAGTCGTACCAGTAAAAGATCACGCAGGTGTGGTGATTTTAGAGAAAGATGAATTTATTAAAGGCAATACCACACTCGAAGGCCTAGCAAAGCTCAACCCAAGTTTTGAAATGATGGGCCAAATGGGCTTTGATGCAGTCGCTTTACAAAAATATCCAGAAGCACAAAAAATCAATCATGTTCACCATGCAGGTAACTCATCAGGCATTGTCGATGGAGCAGCTGTAGTTTTATTAGCTTCTGAAAAAGCGGTAAAAGAACAAAACTTAAAACCACGCGCTAAAGTTTTGGCGACTGCATTAGTTGGTACCGACCCAACCATTATGCTGACTGGCCCTGCGCCTGCTGCACGTAAAGCTTTAGAAAAAGCTGGCCTCACGATTGATGATATTGACCTATTTGAAGTCAACGAGGCATTTGCAGCAGTTGTTATGCGTTTTATTAATGAGCTCAATGTCCCTACTGAAAAAGTCAACGTAAATGGTGGTGCGATTGCTTTAGGTCATCCATTAGGTGCAACAGGTGCCATGATTTTAGGTACTTTACTTGATGAGCTTGAACGACAAGATAAAAAGCGCGGTTTAGCGACCCTCTGTGTTGGCGGTGGGATGGGTATTGCCACCATTATTGAACGCGTATAAAAATTAGGGATATAAAAGATGAGTGCAATTCAATACGAAAAAAATGCCGACAATATTGTCATTTTAACGCTTGATTCAACTGGTCAATCTGCGAACACTATGAATGCTGAGTTTCGTGACTCGCTTGATGAAGCAACTCAGAAACTTAAAGCAGAAACAGAACTTTCAGGTGTTATTTTCCGCTCGGCTAAAAAAACTTTCTTTGCAGGCGGTGATTTAGATGAGCTAATCCAAGTTCAGCCTGAACACGCAACTGACTTTTTCAATATGGTTGAAAAGCTAAAAGGTCATTTACGTACAATTGAAACACTAGGGATTCCAGTGATTGCAGCATTAAATGGCACTGCACTTGGCGGTGGTTGGGAAATTGCATTAAGTTGCCATCACCGTATTGCAATCAATGACCCGAAGAGCAAATTTGGTCTACCAGAAGTTACTTTAGGTTTGTTACCGGGTGGCGGCGGTATTGTGCGTATGGTACGTCTCCTCGGACTTCAAAATGCGTTCCCATTTTTAATGGAGGGCAAACAGTTCGGTGTTGATAAAGCAAAATCTTTAGGCTTAATTCATGACACTGCCGAAAATGAACAAGAACTTTTAGATAAAGCAATTGCTTGGATCAAGGCCAATCCAAAATCTCAGCAGCCATTTGATGTGAAGGGTTATAAAATTCCGGGTGGCGATCCAAAAACTCCAGCAGTTGCACAAGTTCTTGCAATTGCACCAGCCATGTTAAAAGACAAAACCAAAGGTTGTTACCCTGCCCCTGAAGCAATTATGGCTGCCGCAGTTGAAGGTGCACAAGTTGATGTCGATACTGCTTTACGTATTGAGTCTCGCTACTTTACTCAGCTTACAACAGGTCAAATTTCTAAAAATATGATCGGCACTTTCTGGCATGGTCTAAATGCAATTAAGTCTGGTGCTAGTCGTCCTGCCGACGTTCCAAAATGGCAAGCGACTAAAGTTGGTGTATTGGGTGCAGGCATGATGGGTGCAGGTATTGCTTATTCAACAGCCATTAAAGGCATTCCAGTTGTACTTAAAGATGTATCTGTTGAAAATGCTGAGAAAGGTAAAGCTTACTCACAAAAGCTCTTAGATAAACGTGTTTCACAAGGCCGCATGACCGCAGAAAAACGTGATCAGATTTTATCTCTCATCACGGCGACAGCTTCCGCTCAAGATCTTCAAGGTTGTGATTTAATTATTGAAGCGGTATTTGAAAATCAAGAACTCAAAGCTAAAGTCACTCAAGAAGCCGAGCAATATCTAGCGCCTAACGGTGTGATGGCATCAAACACCTCAACCCTGCCAATTACAGGTTTAGCTCAGGCAAGTAAGGATGATAAAGCTTTTATCGGTCTGCATTTCTTTAGCCCTGTCGACAAAATGCAGTTGGTTGAGATTATTAAAGGTAAAAACACCTCCGCAGAGACACTTGCCAAAGCTTACGACTTTGTACAACAAATTGGAAAAACACCGATTGTTGTCAATGATAGCCGTGGTTTCTTTACCAGTCGTGTGTTTGGTACTTTCATTCAAGAGGGTATGCGCTTGCTTGCCGAAGGTGTCCACCCAGCGCGTATTGAAATGGCAGCACTGAAAGCTGGTATGCCAGTTGGCCCCCTCGCTATTCAAGATGAAGTATCTTTAACATTAACCGAACATGTTGCCAGTGAAGCACGCAAAGCTCTACAAGCCGAAGGAAAAGATTTACCTAAAACTTCTGTAGATGAAGTGGTTCACACCATGATTCATGAGTTAAACCGTAAAGGTAAAGCTGCTGGAGCTGGTTTTTATGAATACCCTGAAAATGGTAAAAAGCATCTATGGGAAGGCTTAAACCGCTGGAAAAAAGATCATGATATTTCTGAACAAGATATGATTGATCGCATTCTGTTTGTACAGGCCTTAGATACTTTACGTTGTTATGAAGAAGGCGTATTGGAGTCTGTAATTGATGCCAATGTCGGTTCTATCTTTGGGATTGGTTATGCACCTTGGACTGGAGGAGCAATTCAATTCCTAAATCAGTATGGTACTGATAAAGCACAAAAACGTGCAGAAGAATTGGCTGCCAAATATGGTGAACGTTTTACACCACCAGCTTTACTAAAAACCAAAGCTGAGCAGAAACAAAATATTCAGTAATTTAGTCTTATTGAATATTTAAAAAACTGCATAAACCTTACCCATATAAATATATTTTATTTATATGGGTTTTTCTTTATGACCTTTAAGATTCCTGCCCCCTGCCTAAATATGCTATAAATAGACTTCATTTTTGTGCTTCTACAGCACATTCGAGAAATTCTTATGTCCGATAAAAATTCTTCCGAGTCAGCAATTTTAGGCTGGAAATTTGTTCTGATCGTTGGTGTTTTAAGTGCAATTTTCCTTGGCTTTTTTTATTTAGCAATGAGTAATGAACCTGACTATATGCCAGGTGCACAGCGCAAAGCACAACAAGAGCAAATGCAGCAAAAGGCTGAACACTCTACAGAGCAACACGCTCAACATAGTGACAACATGCCTGAAATGGATATGCAAGAACATAAGCAATCAACTCAGTAATCAGATATTTTTCAAATGACAGATTTTTCCCGCAACGCACTGGTTGTAGAAGGTGGAGGCATGCGTGGTGCCTTTACCAGTGGTGTACTTGACGCGTTTTTACAACAACAGTTCAACCCATTCGATTTATATGTTGGTGTATCGTCTGGTTCAACTAATGTCGCCAACTATCTGGCAGGCCAGCAAGGCCGCACTTTAACATTTTATATTGATCATTCACTGCGTCCTGAATTTATCGATTACAAGCGCTTTTTTAAGGGCGGCGATTTACTTGATTTAAAATGGATGTGGGAAATTGGTGAGCAAGAGCATCCTCTTGATCAACAGAGTCTTTTTGCCAAAAATCCTGATTTTTATATGGTGTTGACGCATGCCAAAACAGGTCATGCAGAATATCTTCGTGCGGGTAAAGACAATTTACTCAATGCGCTTCGTGCTTCTAGCTCAATTCCAGTTTTAACGCGTCATCCCGTCGATATTATGGGTGAACCTTATTTTGATGGGGGTGTTGCAGATGCCTTACCCGTTCGCTGGACAGCTCAGCAAAGTGGCGTCAAAAAAATGTTAGTTTTACGTACTCGTCCGAAAAACTATTTCAAAGCAAGTAGTCTAGGTGATCAATTCCTCGCAAAATATGCGTTTAAACATCATTATGGTTTTGCAAACAGCTTACGTAGCCGTTGTGCTCGTTATAACGCGTCGGTAGAGTTTGTTCGTGGTCAAAACTCAGACCAGCAAATTTTAGAAGTTGGCCCACCGCCTCTTAAGAATATGGCTGGCCGTTTAACTACCAATCCGAAAAAGCTTCGCTACAGTTATGAAGTTGGTTTAGAAACAGGACTACAGGCAATTGAAAGCTGGAATGCAATGAAATAAATCTAAATTGAGATTTCTAAAAAGAAGTCTCAATTTAACTCTAAAACCATATCAATATGTGGAATGCCACAGTCTTCATAAACCTCCCCCTGCACTTTAAAACCTAAAGCTTCGTAAAAAGCTGTCACATAGGATTGTGCTGAAAGCTTTAAGTAAGGCAATTTATGTTGGCGCGCATATTCAATAATATGCTGCATTAAAATTTTACCTATACCCTGCTTTCGATAAGGCATTAAAACAGCAACACGCCCTACGCTATGCTGCGGCAACAAACGTGCTGTAGCGATAGGCTGCTCTTTGTCATAGACAATAAAATGTAGAACTGTGGCATCCAAGTCGTCCCATTCATCTTCAGGTGCAATTCCTTGCTCTTGAATAAAGACTTGTTCACGGATGTATTTCGCATCTTGCTCAAGCTGTTCCCAACCATCCTCTACAATTTTATACATCCATTCACCTTCCTAGCACTTACAGCCGATATTTTCGATCGGCAACTGATCTTGCAATAACAATTCCAACGTTTGTTTTTTAATACCATACATTTCTTTCAATGCTTGGATTTGAGACATAATCTTGGCGTCAGGTTGTGAAACGTTTTTGCGTTTTGTCGCCAAAATCATTTTATTTTTGCTGGTGTGTTCAAGCGATACAAACTCAAAAACTTTGGTTTCATAACCATACGCTTTTAAAAGTAACGCACGTAAAGTGTCAGTTAACATCTCGGCTTGTTGCCCAGCATGAATACCAAACTGTAGCATTGGCTGTAAAACTTCTGGGCTATGTAATTGTGGGCGCAACTCTTTGTGACAACATGGCGCGCACATAATCATCGAAGCGTTTAAACGAATTCCTGTATGAATAGCAAAGTCAGTCGCAATATCACACGCATGTAAGGCAATCATTACATCCAACTTTTCTGGTTGATAACTACGAACGTCACCTTCAAAAAAATCTAAATGATTGAAATGAACTTTGTCTGCAACGTTCTGGCAAAACTCCACCAAATTACGGCGCAGCTCTACACCAGTAATGAATGGTGTTTTCTGTTGTTGTTGCAGATAATCATACAATGCAAAAGTTAAATAACCTTTCCCTGATCCAAAATCGACAATGCGTAACTCTTGTGGAGACGCATCAATTTGTTCATAGGCACTTGCAAAAATTTCGATAAATTTATTAATCTGTTTCCACTTACGAGCCATGCTTGGAATGACCTGAGCTTTTTCATCAGTAATACCCAGCTCTTTTAAAAATGCATTGCCCTGCTGTAGATAGCGCTGCTTTTCACGGTCATGCGCCTGAACCGTTTGTGTCGCATTTACCGCCTGCTTTTTCCCCATATTCAATATGGCTTTTTTCTTATTTTTTTTAAGTTGAATTTCTTGAGTAGTCGAAAATAAGTTTGCTTGCTTACACTGAATGATTAATTGCTCAATCTGTTGCAAACCTTCTTGAAATGAATAGTTTTTAGTCACATCTTGGGTCGTATGATGGTATAGAGCTGAAAGCTGTTTTTGTCCATGTAGCTCTACAACGCGGAAAGTGATTTTTTCCAGTTGCGCCAACTCTCCCTTATATTGGCTCAAGATCAAACGCTCAAAAGCTTGTTGGTCAAGCATTTGCTTGATTTCATAAAAGAATTGCTGTTCTTGCTCAAAGGAGAAAACCGACACGGATATACCTAAAAAATGAAGACTCATATAAAATAGAAGTTTAAAGGGTCTAGGATTAAAAATAAAATAACTTTACGACTGTTTTTTATTTCTATACATTTGTATTTTTAATCAAAAAAATTAAAGTTATGAGTAAATCTGTGTTGGAAACTTACGATCCAAAAGAAGAACTATTTAATGCCTATAGTCATGGTGCTGGTGTTGTTATGGCAGTTGTAGCTTCTATCTTTTTAATTATAAAGGGATCTTATCTTCCAACTGCTCAGTGGGTGGGCTTATGGGTATACTCATTTAGTCTCATTCTAGTTTTTACCAGTTCTACACTTTATCATTTTGCTCAAACACAAAACCTACGCTACTGGTATAAAAAACTCGACCACACTGCTATTTATTATTTAATTGCTGGAACATATACCCCGTTCTTAAGCATTGCTATACCTACACAAAAAGCTCATATTTTACTTATTGCTCTCTGGAGCATTGCTGCAATTGGTACACTTTTCAAGTTAGTTTTTATTCATCGTTTTCAGAAAATTTCGCTACTTGCTTATGTTCTTATGGGGTGGCTTGCTGTATTTGTTATGGATGATATGCGCACCTATCTGAGTAAAGACGCGTTGATTTTGTTAATTATTGGCGGATTAGCTTATACGGTTGGAGCATTGTTTTACGCGTTAAAAAAGGTAAGATATACCCATGCGATCTGGCATATTTTTGTGCTTTTAGGTGCAGGGGCACATTTTCTTGCAATCTATTGGTACGTAGTTTAGTCCATTTTTCACTCATATTCAGTGATCCTGAAAGAGTCATGGATGATGTTCTTTCACGCTATTCTTTGAGAAAAATACGTCTTTAAAAAGAGTAGTCATTAAAAATAAATTTTAACAGATATAAGGACTTATATGGAGTCAACTTCTGCGACTGCTGCTCCTGTAGTAGCCACTAATTCAAAAACACGAGTTTTGTTTGCAAGCTTAGTCGGTACAACCATTGAGTTCTTCGACTTTTATATCTATGCAACAGCTGCCGTGATTATCTTTCCTCACCTATTTTTTCCTGCTAGTAGTGGCAGTGCCGCAGTCTTACAATCTCTGGCAACCTTTGCAATTGCCTTTATTGCTCGTCCTATCGGTGCCGCATTATTTGGCCATCTAGGAGACCGTATCGGTCGTAAAGCAACTCTAGTTGCAGCTTTACTGACCATGGGTATTTCAACCGTATGTATTGGTTTACTTCCAACTTATGCTCAAATCGGAATTATCGCACCATTACTATTAGCTGTTTGTCGTTTAGGACAAGGCTTAGGTTTAGGCGGTGAATGGAGCGGCGCAGTATTATTAGCGACTGAAAATGCCCCAGAAGGTAAAAGAGCATGGTACGGGATGTTTCCACAGCTAGGTGCTCCAATTGGCTTTATTCTGGCAACAGGTTCATTCTTATTATTGAGTGCAGTTATTCCTGAGCAAGCATTCATGCAATGGGGTTGGCGTATTCCATTCATTGCCAGTGCTGTATTGGTTATTGTTGGCTTATATATCCGTTTAAAACTTCATGAAACTCCAGCTTTCCAGAAAGTCTTAGATAAGCAAAAAGAAGTTAATATTCCATTTAAAGAAGTCTTAACCAAACATACAGGTAAGCTTATTCTTGGTACAGTTGCAGCAATCTGTACCTTTGTTGTGTTCTATCTTACTACCGTATTTGCCTTAAACTGGGGAACCACTAAACTGGGTTATGCGCGTGGAGAGTTTTTAGAACTTCAATTGTTTGCCACACTTTGCTTTGCCGCATTTATTCCTTTATCTGCTATTTTTGCAGAAAAATTTGGTCGGAAAACAACTTCTATTGGCGTCTGTATCGCTGCTGCGATTTTCGGCTTGTTCTTCTCTAGTATGTTAGAGTCTGGAAATACCTTAATCGTATTCCTTTTCTTATGTACTGGCTTGGCGATTATGGGCTTAACCTATGGTCCAATTGGTACAGTTCTTTCTGAACTTTTCCCAACTTCAGTTCGATATACAGGTTCAGCATTAACTTTTAACTTGGCTGGTATTTTTGGTGCATCGTTTGCCCCACTGATTGCGACTAAACTTGCTGAAACTTATGGTTTATATGCGGTTGGTTATTATCTTACTGCTGCATCACTTTTATCACTTATCGCATTCTTACTCATTCGTGAAACAAAAAATGATGATGTGAATAATCAGATTTAAAGTTGTAAAGACACCCCCATAAAAAAGCCAGTTCAATTTGAACTGGCTTTTTTATACGTATATGAATTAATTAATTGATGCAGGATTTGCGGGAGCAACACTATTTGTTGCAGCTGGCGCTGTTACATTGCTTGCTGCAACTGCTGCTGGTCCTGCTACTGCTGCTTCACCAATTAAAGCAACTTTTGCTTTTTCTTGGCTTTTTGCAGAAAGAGCTGGGTTACTTGCCACAATTCGATTAATGTTTGCTGAGTTTGCCGGAGCAATCGCTGTAGTTTGTAAAATAATTGGGCGATTACCTGTGTTACCCAACGTATAGCGAATACCTGTACGTGGACTAATCACTGTAGTATTTTCTTGCTTCACTACAGCTTGAGCCGAAGTTGGGCCTTTTGCTGCAAGTACTTTGTCAACCGTTGTCGTTTGAGGGGCTGAAGCTGCTTCTGCTGCAAAAACAAAACTTGGTACAGCAAGAACAGTTAAAAATAAAGGTTGTAATACTTTTTTCATTGTCTTTCCAACATACACTCTGGATGAGAAGTAAATAGCATTTAATGCTTAAAACTGCAAACATTATTCACAGGCTTACTACAAACATAAAAAAAGCAGAACAATTGTTCTGCTTTTTTTGTGAAGGCAGATTAGATCTTACCGTGACATTGCTTATATTTTAATCCTGAACCACATGGGCATGGGGCATTACGGCTTTCTGGAACAGGGAAAGCTTGCTGATCGGCAGACTCGTTCATGGTTTCTTGAGAAAGTGTAACTTCACCAGTTAAACCATCTACATCATCATGTTCAAAAGAAAGCTTCATTGATTCAGCTTGCTGCTGCTGTTGAGCTTCCATTTCTGCAAGTTCTTCTGGTGTTGGGATATGTACACGAGACAAATCAGTTACAACATCAGTTTTAATAATACCCAACATGTTTACGAACAAGTTGAAGGCTTCTTTCTTATATTCCTGCTCAGGGTTCTTTTGCGCATAGCCACGTAAGTGAATACCTTGACGCAAATAATCCATTGCAGCCAAGTGATCTTTCCAATGGCGATCAAGAGAGTTTAAAACGAAATGGCGCTCAAGCATTGCTGCTGATTCATCACCCATTTGAGCACGGCGCTGACGATAACGCTCAATTACTTCATCGCTAATACGCTCAACCAAACCTTCTTCATCTAAACGACGATCTTGGTCTAACCATTCTTGAATTGGAAGCTCAATACCTAAATCAATACGTAAAGCATTTTCTAAACCTTCCACATCCCACTGGTCATGAATTGACTCTGGTGGAATAAAGTTAGCAATCATGCCTTGCATCACTTCACGATGCATTTCTTCAACGTATTCTTTTAAGGTGTTTTCAGCTAATACTTCATCACGTTGTGAATAAATAATCTTACGCTGTTCATTATTCACGTCATCGTATTTCAACAAGTTCTTACGAATATCGAAGTTACGCGCTTCAACTTTACGCTGAGCATTCTCAATCGAACGGCTCACCATTTTATGTTCAATCGCTTCATCTTCTTTTAAACCCATCGCGCGCATCATACCAACGACACGGTCGCCTGCGAAAATACGCATAAGGTCATCTTCAAGAGATAAATAGAAGCGAGAAACACCAGGGTCACCCTGACGACCGGCACGACCACGTAACTGGTTATCAATACGACGTGATTCATGGCGTTCAGAACCAATGATATGCAAACCACCGGCTTGCAATACATCTTCGTGGTCTTGTTCCCATTGTGCTTTTAGACGTGCTTCATCTTCTGCTGTTGGGTTTTCAAGTTTGGCAAGCTTAGCTTTCCAGTTACCACCCAAGATAATATCCGTACCACGACCAGCCATGTTAGTTGCAATCGTTACTGCATTCGGGCTACCCGCTTGAGCAATAATGTCAGCTTCACGCTCATGCTGCTTTGCATTCAAAACTTCATGATGAATACCAGCTTGCATTAGCTTAGAAGATAAAATTTCGCTGGCTTCAATGGTTGCTGTACCAATCAAAATTGGAGCAACACCCTGCTGACGAATATTCATAATTTCTTGAATAATCGCGTTATATTTGCCGTTACGGTTTAAATAAATTAAATCGTTTTGGTCGTTACGAATCATTGGACGGTGAGTTGGAATAATCACAACATCAAGACCGTAAATTTCTTTCATTTCCGCAGCTTCAGTATCAGCAGTACCTGTCATACCTGAAAGCTTTTTATAGAGACGGAAATAGTTCTGGAATGTTGTTGTCGCTAAAGTTTGGTTTTCAGGCTGAATTTCTAAGCCTTCTTTTGCTTCAACAGCTTGATGCAAACCTTCTGACCAACGACGACCAGGCATCGTACGACCCGTATGTTCATCGACAATAACCACTTCACCATCATGAATAATATAGTGAACATCACGTTGGAATAGGAAATGCGCACGAATAGCAGCAGATACATGGTGAACAAGGTTCAGGTTTGTTGCTGAATATAAGCTTTCGCCTTCAGCCAACAAGCCCATCTGAATAAGTTCTTGTTCAACAGTTTCATAACCAACCTCGGTCATTTCAACTGAACGCTGCTTTTCATCAATCCAGAAATGCCCACCATCTGCTACTTTTTCTTCTTTTTGCGGATGTAATTTAGGTGGAATCGTATTGATTGCACTGTAGAGGTGTGAAGAGTCTTCACTTTGACCAGAAATAATTAATGGTGTACGAGCCTCATCAATTAAGATGGAGTCAACTTCATCGATAATGGCATAGTGCAAACCACGTTGTTTCTTTTCTGCTAAAGAAAACACCATGTTGTCACGTAAATAGTCAAAACCGAATTCGTTATTGGTACCGTAAGTAATATCGGCAAGGTAAGCTGCCGCTTTTTCTGACGGACCTTGCATTGAATAAATCGTACCAATTGATAGACCCAAAAATTCAAATAATGGGCGGTTCAACTCGGCATCACGCTGTGCCAAATAATCGTTCACAGTAATGACATGTACACCTTGGCCACTCAAAGCGTTTAAATAACACGCCAGAGTACCCATAAGGGTTTTACCTTCACCAGTACGCATCTCGGCAATCTTACCTTCATGTAAAGTAATACCACCGATTAACTGAACGTCATAGTGACGCATACCCATCACACGCTTAGCAGCTTCACGACAAACTGCAAACGCTTCTGGAAGTAATTTATCTAAACTTTCGCCATTATTATAACGTTGTTTGAATTCTGGAGTTTTTGCAGATAAGTCTGCATCGCTTAAAGCTGATATCGTCGGCTCGAGCGCATTGATTTGCTCAACAATTTTGCGCATGCGTTTGAGTTCACGCTCATTTTTTGTACCGAAGATACCTCCGATCAGACTTGCCAACATGGATAAACTCTCTAAATCTTGCTTGGTCAAATGAATAAACTTTTTCTCAGTCGTTTATTATGGTGCCAGAAATTTGAAGTACAAGGGGTTTGCACAAAACCCCTAAAAAAAAACTGATAGTTAGACGAATGGTTTTTTCATTCATCTAATCTCCCCTTAATGTGCCGAGCACCAAAAACACACCATTAACGCTCATCGATTAAGCATAACTTCCGAGAAATCTAATTTAGCAAATTTACCTTAAAGTTACATTGATTAAGCACTTAAAATAATGAGTTTTAGTCATATATATTTACACTTATATAAAAAGTTCATAATAAAATACAAAAACAATAATTTTAATCATAAAGTAAATGCTGCATATTCATTCAATCGAATAACAAATTATGCGCAATTGAGGAACGATCATGACACTACGATTAGGAGATACTGCTCCCGATTTTCAACAAGAATCGAGTGAAGGCACAATTAATTTTTATGATTTTTTAGGGGATAGTTGGGGAATCTTATTTTCACATCCAGCCGACTATACTCCCGTATGTACAACTGAATTAGGTTATACAGCAAAATTAAAAGATGAATTTACGAAGCGTAATGTTAAAGCGATTGCTTTGTCAGTAGATGATGTAGAGTCTCACAAAGGCTGGATCAACGACATCAATGAAACACAAAATACAACTGTAAACTTTCCAATCATTGCAGATAAAGATCGTAAAGTATCTGAGCTTTATGGTTTCATCCATCCTAATGCCAGTGAAACACTCACGGTGCGTTCTTTAGTAATTATTGATCCTAACAAAAAAGTTCGCTTAATCATTACCTACCCTGCTTCGACGGGCCGAAATTTTAACGAAGTCTTACGTGTTGTGGATTCATTACAATTAACAGACAAGCATAAAGTCGCTACACCTGCGAACTGGCAGCAAGGTGAAGATGTCGTTATTGTGCCATCACTTAAAGATGAAGAAGAAATTAAACAACGTTTCCCTAAAGGTTATACGGCTGTTAAACCTTATTTACGCCTCACGCCACAGCCTGAAAACAATAAAACCGACTAAAGGTTTTATTGCTTGCAAGACAAACGCAGTGCGTAGGCAAATATCTGAAAAATTCCCTACAAGACAAGCAAAGCGCGTAGGCACACTTAGATTAAATATCACACCCGAAAAAGTCATCCGTAGTGATGGCTTTTTTATTTATGTATTGAATACTCATGGTTTTTATTGTCCAGATCAGTTATAACTCGAAACGATTCGGTAAAAAAATAAAAATCATGATCTATAAAATTCATCATTTAAAGTGCGGCAGCATGTGCCCAGTTTGTGCACCCTTATTTGGACAAAAAGGCTTCCGAGCTGAAGTAATCTGTCATTGTCTTTTAGTTGAAACTGATCGAGGCTTAGTGCTTATCGATACTGGCTTTGGCTTGCAAGATTACTTACATATGAAGCAGCGCCTAGGCTCATTAGTTAAACGCTTAGGCAATATTGAGCATAATCTTGAATTTAGTGCGATCCAACAAATTCAAAAGCTCGGGTTTAGTCCCAAAGATGTACAGCATATTTTTGTCACTCATCTTGATTTTGACCATGCTGGTGGTATCTCAGATTTTCCTCATGCCACAATTCATGTTTTAGCAGCAGAATACAACGCTGCCCAACTTCCAAATTTTAAAGGCAAACTTCGCTATAGAACCAATCAATATAAAGATCATCGGTATTGGAACTTCGTTGAATATCAAAAAGGTGAAGCATGGTTCAACCTCGAAAAAGTCAAAGGTTTTCCGCTGTTTCAAGATGAAATTTTAATGATACCACTGTTAGGACATACAGCTGGACATTGCGGGATTGCCATAAAGCAACAAAATCAATGGTTATTATTTTGTGGAGATGCCTACTACTCACACCTAGAGTTAAACCCTAAAAATAAATTAAGATCACTTGGTCTGGTGGAAAAAACATTTGCAGAAGATAATGAAAAGCGTCTTTTTAACCTCAAGCGTTTACAGCATTTAGCCCAACATGAACCCACGATTGAAATAATTTGTGCTCACGACCCCGATGAGCTTAAACGGTATCAAACATGAAGAAATTATCGCTCCTTACACTTGTCATCTGTATAAGTTTACAAGGGTGTATTCAGCACGAAAGTATCGCCCATGAGCATCGACCACAAGATTGGGGAAGCTTAGTTTCTCAGACTCATAACTTTTATCAAATTAGTAATGATGTTTATCGCAGTGAACAACCTGATACTGCAATGATTTCTGAATTAAAGAATCATCAAATTGGAACGATCATTAATTTAAGAGCCAAAGACGCAGATAGTTTAGTTTTTAAAAATGAAAATTTTAATCTTGTGCATATTCCTATCAACACTTGGGCAATTGACCGACATGACCTCTTAGAAGTCATGCTACAAATCAAACTTGCCAAACAGAATGATCAGCGCGTTTTATTGCACTGCTACCATGGTTCAGATCGTACAGGCGCCAGCGTTGCCATGTATCGCATTATTTTTGAAAATTGGGCAATTGATGATGCGGTTAAGGAAATGAAACAAGGGGGTTACGGTTATCATATTATTTGGAAGAACATTGACCGATTATTTACACCTGAAAATGTAAAATGGATTCAACAGCAACTGTCGAATCCATCTTAGTAACATCTTGAGTGGAATTTTTAATTTGGTTAACGTTGGTCTAACGGTACCCAGTCAATCACCCACGCTGATTTCATGTTTAAACTTGAATCAGAAGTAATTTTCTTACGAGCAGCATCTGCTGTATCACGGTCTTTTGCAGGTCCAACCATAATACGAATACCCTTACTGGTTGGGCTTGTAGTGACCTTATAGCCTTTAGCTCGTAATTTAGAAACAACTGCATCTGCATTGGCTTGGTTAGCAGCCAAAGCGACTTGAACCATCCACTTTTTATCGCCATTTTCAAGCAGTTCACGTGCTTTTTCAGCTTCAGCTTTTTTCTCAGCCTCAGCTTTTCGTTTAGCATCGGAGGCTTTTTTATCAGCTTCTGCTTGTCGTTTGGCTTCAGCAGCTTTCTTGTCTGCTTCTGCTTGGCGTTTTGCTTCAGCAGCTTTTTTATCTGCTTCTGCCTGTCGTTTAGCTTCAGCTGCTTTCTTTTCTGCTTCTGCTTGGCGTTTTGCTTCAGTTGCTTTTTTGTCTGCTTCTGCCTGTCGTTTAGCTTCAGCTGCTTTCTTGTCTGCTTCTGCTTGGCGTTTTGCTTCAGCAGCTTTTTTGTCTGCATCTATTTTTGAAGTATCAGTTATTTTATTCACCGTATTGGTTTGCTGGTTTTTAGCTTTCGCCTCACCCACTAACTCCGGTGGAATATTATCTGAACTTTCTTGAGCCGCTGTACGGCGCGCATTAATCGCAGCGTACTCTGCTGCAGCTTTACGAGCAGCATCAGCTTCAGCTTGCTGCTGCATTGCTAAGAACTCAGCTGCACGTGCTTCTTGTTCAGCAACGGCCTTTTCACGTGCACGACGCTGTTCTTCTAGCAAACGTTTTTCAGTCTCAACATCAACCGCAAGCGGTTGTAGTTGTACCATTTGCCCTTCAGTTGTCTGTTTTGGTTTAGTTTGAGTTTTTGGCGATGTGGATGCGGATGGTTGAGCTTCAACCTGTTTTATTTCCTCATTTCCTTTTAGAAGTAATGCTGCCAATAAAACACCACCTCCTAGTAAAACAACGCCACCCATCCAGCGTTGTTTGTTATTCATTGACATTCTTCCAAATACTCCCAAATCGCTTCTAAAGTATGAAACGAACCACAGGCCAAAATCAGCTGATTGTTATTTGTTTGCTCAAGCGCTGATTTAAAAGCCTCTTTGATATTGCCATATTGTTGTACTGTCTGGCCTTGCAAGGCATCATTGAGTTGCTGAATCGGTGCAGCACGCGGCACATTCAATTCAGCAATTTTCCAATGTAAAACAGTAGGTTTCAATAAATCGACCACTGATTTTATATCTTTATCTGCCAGCATTGAAAATACTGCGACAACTTCTGTGTACTGTTTATTGTATTCTAAGAAATTTCGCAATTGCTTTAACAAAAATTCAACACCATGTGGATTGTGCCCAGCATCAAAAATGACCGTTTTCCCGTCCACTTGGCGCTGTTCAAAACGCCCTGCTAAGCGAGCAGATTGAATACCTTTTTCTAATGCTGACTGAGAAATCTCTAGTCCGCTATTTAAAATGGCCGCAACTGCTCCTGCAATATTTTCAATCGCTAATGTACCTAAAGGAAGTTTTAAAGTGGTTCCTTCCGAAGCAAAGTACCAGTTTTGTCCATCTTCTGCGAGCTTATAAAAATAATCACGATTAACGGTATATAAGTCTGCTTGTGAACTTTGTGCTTTATCTTGAATTGCTTGCGGTAATTGTTGCTCACCCGCGAAGATAACCGGAATATATGGACGAATAATGCCTGCTTTTTCAAAAGCAATTTTTTCGATGGTATCGCCTAACCAGTCTATATGATCTAGGCCAATATTAGTAATCACTGCAATGTCGGGATCAATCACATTGACGACATCTAAACGTCCGCCCAAACCGACTTCGAGCACCCATACATCACATTGTTGTTGTTTAAAAATAACAAAAGCAGCCAAAGTGGTTGCTTCAAAAAAAGATAAGCTTAAATCACAATCGCGACGAGCCTGATCGACTTGAACAAAAGCATCAATCAGACTTTGATCATCGACTTCAACTCCACCTAACTTAACTCGCTCATTAAAGCGATAGATATGCGGTGACTGATATAACCCAACTTTATAACCCTGTGCGTTTAATATCGCAGCCAGTGTGGTTGTGGTTGAGCCTTTACCATTCGTTCCGGCTACTGTAAAAACTTTAGCATGAGGCTGAGTTACACCCAGCTTTTCTGCAACAGGAATTACACGTTCCAGACCAAGATCTATCCCTGTAACGTGAACATGGCTCCAATAATTGAGCCATGTATCTAAAGAGTCTATTGAAAGTGGAGCTTGTTGGTTCAAGGTAAGTTCATCAATTTCGATACAAGTCGAGATACAGTATCACGTAAAGCATGACGATGAACAATCTGATCGATTACACCATGATCAAGCAAATATTCAGCACGTTGGAACGGTTCTTCAAGAGTTTCACGTACAGTCTGCTCAATTACACGCTTACCAGCAAAGCCAATCATTGCTTTAGGTTCAGCAATATGAATATCACCCAACATTGCTAAAGAAGCTGTTACACCACCATACACAGGATGTGTTAACACGACGATATATGGTAAGCCAGCATCTTTTAATTTTTGAATCGCAGCAGAAGTACGCGCCATTTGCATAAGCGACAACATACCTTCTTGCATACGCGCGCCGCCAGAAGCTGCGAAACAGATTAATGGCTGACGTTTTTCAATTGCAAGCTCGGCAGCCTTTACAAAACGATCACCTACAACTGTACCCATTGAGCCGCCCATAAAGTCGAACTCAAAAGCACATGCAATCATATCTACGCCATTTAAGTTACCTTGCATGGCAATTAACGCTTCCGTTTCACCAGTTTTGCTTTGCGCTTCACGCATACGATCTGGATACGGTTTAGAGTCAACAAACTTTAATGGATCTTTTGCAGTAAATTCTTGACCCAATTCAGTTACAACATTATCGAAGAACCAGTTCAAGCGGTCACGAGCTTTCATTCGTAAGTGTTCGTCACATTGCGGACAAACATATGCATTGAAAGAAATTGCTGTACGTGTCACTAGTGCATGACATTCAGGACATTCAATCGTTGGCTCAGTAAATGTTGCTTTGAGAATTTGTTGCTCATCTGCGACTTCAATACCTGGAACCGGACGTTTTGTCCATGGTGTCGAAGGGCTAAGAACTTTCCCTGGTTTCACTTCTTGATTCATACTAACTCATCGAGCGCTGCTCGAAGCTCCTTGACTTTACTCACCGTCTGTTCAACAGCGTCATCCGCTGCCAACGTTGCAAAATTTTTAACGAAAGCACTACCTACAATCACGGCATCAGCAACATTACCCATTGCTTTTGCTGAAGCGGCATCACTAATACCAAAACCAACACCCACTGGAATATTAGTGGCATTTTTGATTTTTTGAATACGCGCAGCAGCTTCTGCCGTATCAAGTGTTGCTGCTCCAGTTACACCCTTAAGTGAAACGTAGTAAATAAAACCACTTGCCTGATTAGTCACATGTTGAATGCGTTGATCTGTAGAAGTTGGCGCAAGCAAGAAAATTTGGTCCATATCATGTTGTTTCAACACAGCACCAAACTCTTTTGACTCTTCTGGTGGTAAATCCACAAGTAATAAGCCATCTACACCACATTGTTTCGCATGAGAAACAAACTTCTCGTAACCAATCACCTCAACCGGATTGAGATAACCCATTAAAACAACAGGTGTCTCCTGATCCTGCTCACGGAACTCTTTTACCATGTTGAGTGCATCCAACGTGTTAGTCCCTGCTGCAAGCGCACGTTCAGCTGCAAGCGCAATTACCGGACCATCAGCCATTGGATCTGAAAATGGTAAACCAAGCTCAATGACATCTACTCCTGCCGCAACCATTTTATGCAGTAACGGAACCGTTACTTGTGGCTGTGGATCACCCGCCATAACATAAGATACAAGCGCTTTACGTTGTTGGGACTTAAGCTTTTCAAAACGGGTGGCAAGACGTGACATAGGGTTGTGCTTTCCTTGAATTATTTAAAATTGAGGAGTTGTTTGTAGAAATACAAGAACATCGCATTTTAACGCTATTTTTTGTCCATTGAACAGGTCTAACGTTATGGCGATATTCGATTGTATGATTCATACAACCCATGGTGTACATTTATCAATATTTTGAAACTTTTCTCAATGATCAAAGCTTCCTATTTTCGAGCCATTATTAGATTGCTTCCCGATCAAAAAACAATCACACAAAACTTATTTCTCAATATTTTTATTGGCGAGTTGTAATTCCTTTTTCCGCGTGAGTAAAGTTTGTCCTGTCAAATTTTTATGAGCCCGTGCAAGTGCCGACTGATCGGAATATCCTAACTGTTCAGCAATTGTGGTGAGGCTTTCATTTTGGTGAAGTAATATTTCACAGCGTTTCATGCGTTCAGTATCTAAAATTAATTTAAATGAAGTATTTAATGACTGTAATTGACGCTGCAAGCTTCGTACTGAAATATTCAACTCGATGGCAATATCCTCTATTTTAGGGGCTTGTTGCTTATGTTTAAAATATTCATGAACAATCCAATGTATTTGCTGGGCTAAATCTGTATGTATTTTCCGCTGAGCTAATGCCTCTTCTGCTTGTTTCACCAAAAGTTGCATTAAGCTGGGGTCCGCATGTCGAGGACGAACATTCAATCCCTCACTTGCAAAAGTTAATGCATAGTAAGGTTGCTCAAATGATAATTTACATTGAAAGAAACGCTGATAGTGAACTAAGGGACCACGTGAGCGGTGCACAAACTCAACATGCTGCAAGAGAAAATCATGGAAAGGAGCAATTTGTTTAGCAAGCTGAACCATAGCAGCTAAAGTCAGCTCACAAAGTATGATATTACTGGCATCAACTAGCGGCCAATACAGACGAATGTTAGAAGCATCTTGTTCAACTTGCATAGGCACGACTTGCTCACCGTCAATCACGAGACGATGAAATTTCATGACATATTCAAGAACCTCTGCAAAGCTGCCACTCCGAGAAGCCATATATCCCAGTACACCAAAATTGGCAGGTGTAATACAAGTTGCCATTTCTAGGGCTAAATTAGAAACTTGTAGACGAGACTCTGTCAGCTCTAAAAGTTCAAGAAAAAAGTTTAAAGAAGATTGAGCATCAATAGATGAAGCTAAAATATTTTGAACTTGACGGGCCTGAACATCTGTAAGGTTTAATGCCTGCCAATCGATTCCTTTCTCTTTTAGATAAGTATTCCACAGATAAAAGTAGCCATTTGAAATCGTAAAATCCTGCATGGCTCATCCTTTTTTTAATGCCATCTTGTCGCAAACTGTATAAAAATTGGCAATAACTGTCAAAACAAAGCCGACTATTAGCGACATACTAATGAACATGTTAGATGCGAGAAATAAAAATATGAACGCACATGTTTCTTATCAGGTCGAGCCAGTAGTTCGTAAAGATCTAGATTTTCATTTAAACGAAGCGCCTCGCTTTTGGTTTAATAATGATCCTTTTTTGACTCGTATGTTTGATGCGCTCAGCTTAACCTTTCCAGATGGAGAGCGTTATTTTATTGAATGTGTCCGTATGTTCCGAGACAAAATTGATGATCCTGAACTACAAAAACGGGTTGCAGACTTTATTAAACAAGAAGCTCAACACGGTATTGCACATGACAAAATGAATCAGCTCATGAAAGAGCAAGGCATGCCTGTTGACCAGTTCACAGCCACACTTAAAAGAATTTTTCGTTTTGAACTCACCAAACGCTCACCACAATACAATATTGCGATGACAGCAGCAGCGGAACATTTAACAGCGCTAATGGCAGAAACGTTTTATAGCCATAAAAAAACTTTAGAAAATGCTCACCCCTATGTTCGAGCGCTGTTTGCTTGGCATGCCATTGAAGAGATGGAGCACCGCGATGTTGCTTTTGATGTCATGAAACAAGTAGGTGAAGTTCCTGAGTCGACTCGTCGTTTTGTATTGGTTCTTACGACAGTACTAATGTTTGGCTTTACACTCTATCGCACCAACATCATGTTGAAATGTGATGGCTTTAGTCCAAGAGAAAGACTCTTGATGAACCTTAAAGGTTTACCTTGGTTCTTCGGCAAAAATGGCACATTAACTGCCATGAAAAGCCAATATTTAGATTGGTTTAAAAAAGACTTTCATCCAAGTCAGCATCCAGTCATTCGTCAATATCCTGTTTGGATTGAAACACTCGAAAAGACAAATGATCCTATTGCAGCTGGTGAGGCATTCTGGCAAGCAGGTTTATAACCTGCTTGTTACCATTTCGCATAATGTTGTTCTAGTAAACCATATTGTTCGTAGCAATTGATGATATCGGTTGCCTCATGCTCAATCGTTCCGCTAATTTTAGCTTGCCACTGATTGAACTGGCTGCCGATCATTCTTAAATTAATATTTTCGTATCGGCACCAACCAATATGGACCTGTAGATTAAGTTTTTGATCTAAAGAGCTAATTTGCCAAAGCTCATCATTTACTTTTTCAAATAAAACATCAGTTAGTGGAAATAAAACTCCGTTAATCCATAAGCAGTTTTCATTACCAAAACTTTCATTAACACCAGAAGCTAAATTTAAACCAATACGACGCCCTTGCTCATCCCAGAAATTACATGAAAGCCAGAACCAAGCCGTTTCAGGTCGCAAAAAACCGCAGGTATCATCTAAAGAGGCAAATGTCTTTTCATCAAATTGTACGACTTGGTTTTGCTTATTAATAAACATTCCCTCTACAGCCAATGTGGTCTGCTTTTGGGTATAAGTCCAACCATTGATGCCAGTTGGTGTACACAAACTTAATATATCGGTTCCAGCACAAAAAATACGAGCGCTAAGCTGAATCTCACCATATTTAGTGACTCGAATGTATCGCACACCATTGGCATGCTGGATATCAAACTGATAAGGCGATTTAGAAAAATAACTTTGATTAAATAAGGGCTGTTCATCAAGGTAGGTTTTATGCCCCAAAGGCTGAATCGCATTCCACTCGATGACTTGCTCTGTTTCATGGTCATAAATATAGAAAAAACCGTGCCCAACCCAGCCAATATCTGCAATTGCCAGACCAATACTATAGTGTTTATGTTGAATGCCGCAGAATTTAAATTTTTTATATTTTAATTGCTTACGCCAGCCTTTAAGGACCTTACCGTAAGGGGTTTTATAAATATAATGTTGTACGTGAATGGTTGACGGTACAGATTCAAAACGCCCGTAGCGAGGCTGTCCATTTTCTTGAATTAAATCCATTTACCCACTTCCATATGAATATTAGATTTCAAATGACCTATACCACGGTCAAATACGTATTTTCCCAAATTGTTTCAGCAAAATCGCCTTTTATTAAATGAATATAGCGCCCTGCTACACAATCTATCGCTAAGCAGTCATCAATATCAATGACTCGATCTGTATGTGCTTTTTGCCACTGCCGATCTATAAATTGTTTACCTAATTGTTTGGCAGCTACCGCATTCGGTGCAACCACAAACTCATAACGGTGAAGTTCACCGAATTCACTTGCATTATATCCGCCCAGATTAATTAAATATAATTTTAAATCATCTGGTTGTGGAGCAGCATCTGTAAAATGAATTTGATAATTTTGCCCTTGAGAGCTAACTCCTGAGAGCTTGGCCCAAGCATCAATATGCAATCCTTGAGCCTCCCCAAACCAAGCCTGTTTAAGTTGAGGATAAACTTCTTCCAAAGTATCTCCTACAGCCATGACTACATCATGAACTTCTGTATTAGCGCGAGCATGACGCCCGCCTAACATCACCATAAACAAACTTGGCATTTTTTCCTCTTACATCTCAACCATTTCTACGCCATCAATGCGTGCAACTGTCATTAAGTCTTTATCACCACGGCCTGAAACAGTCGCAATAATAATCTGATCTTTAGACATCGTCGGTGCAAGCTTAGAGACGTACGCCATAGCATGCGAGCTTTCAAGTGCAGGAATAATCCCTTCGATTTTGGTTAAATCACGGAAACCTTGTAGAGCTTCTGTATCATTAATCGGCACGTACTCTACGCGCTTCATATCTTTCAAGAAGCTATGTTCAGGGCCAACACCCGGATAATCAAGGCCTGCCGAGATACTATGTGTCTCAATAATCTGGCCTTGTTCATCACTCATCAAGTAAGTACGGTTACCATGTAATACACCCACGTGACCCGCATTTAATGGTGCAGAGTGTTTACCAGTTTCAATACCAAAACCAGCTGCTTCAACACCATACATTTTCACGTTGGCATCGTTTAAGAATGGATAGAACAAGCCCATTGCATTTGAACCGCCACCCACACACGCAACTAATGCATCTGGTAAGCGGCCTGCTTGCTCAAAGATCTGTTTGCGTGCTTCACGGCCAATAATCGACTGGAAGTCACGAACCAATTGAGGATATGGATGTGGGCCTGCAACTGTACCAATTACATAGTATGTCGTATCAACGTTGGTTACCCAGTCACGCATCGCTTCGTTCATGGCATCTTTCAGCGTTTTAGAACCACTTTGTACAGGAACAACTGTAGCACCCAACAAACGCATACGATAAACGTTCATCGCTTGACGCTTAACGTCTTCAGCACCCATATAAACAACACATTCGAGACCTAAACGTGCTGCAATTGTTGCTGTTGCTACGCCATGCTGCCCTGCACCAGTTTCGGCAATAATACGTTTTTTACCAGAAAGCTTTGCCAATAACGCCTGACCAATCGTGTTGTTTACCTTATGTGAGCCTGTATGGTTCAAGTCTTCACGTTTAAGGTAAATTTGCGCACCACCTAACTCTTTTGACCATCGCTCAGCATAATAAAGTGGACTAGGACGACCTACATAGTAGGCGAGGTCACGGTCGAATTCTGCCAAAAACTGTTCATCATTTTTCATGCGAGAATAGAGATTTTCTAAATCTTCTAATGCCGCCATTAGAGTTTCTGACACAAAACGTCCGCCATGGATACCGAAATGCCCTGCAGCATCTGGGTACTGTGTATAGTCAATCACATTGTTTTGCTGATCCACGTTGGACTCCTTGCATAAATCGTTCAATGAGTTGTTGGTCTTTTATACCTTTTGCGGACTCTACGCCTCCGCTCACATCTACTGCAAAAGCACCGGTAGTATGAATAGCGTCAATGACATTGTCAGGGCTTAAACCACCTGCCAAGATTAATGGAATATCAAGTTTTGGGAACTTAGACCAGTCAAACTGATGTCCTGTGCCCCCTTTGAGCTCAGGATGCCACGCATCGAGCAATACAGCACTGGCACCAGCCGCCTGATATTTTTGAATTTCAGCAACTACATCCAGATCAGGTTTAACCTGAATCGCTTTATACCAGCGACGTTTACAATGGCGAGCAATTTCCTGACATTGTTCTGGAGTTTCATCGCCATGTAGTTGTAATACATCTAGGGGAACACAATCAAGTACATCCTGAATTTCAGTAGCACTCGCATTTACAAACAAACCTACCATTTGTACATAAGGCGGAATTACTTTTGCTAATTCTTGGGCCTGTTCAACTGTTACATGTCTTGGACTTGGCGGAAAAAAAACAAAACCAATCGCATCCGCTCCAGCAACAACAACTGCCTGAACATCTTGCATCCGAGTAATTCCACAGATTTTTGCTCGTGTACGTTTTTGGTTTGATGGGTTCATGATCTGCCTAAACTACGACCATTTCTTAAAATAAGCGCCATTGTAATGCAATTTTTGTCCCTTGCGTAAAAGTTCTCTGAGAATTGCTCCAAATGACATTGTATGAAGTAAATCGCCACTTTATACTGCGTAAAATTGGAAGCAAGTGTAAGCAATTCATGCTTTAGGGAAGCTGGTGAAAGTCCGGCACTGCCCCCGCAACGGTAACAATGTAAAGCATATTTTTTAAGTCGTTCTCGACTTACGCCACTGCAGTAATGTGGGAAGGTGAATATGTCCATAACATAAATATGGCGCTGAAGTCCGGAGACCTACTTGTTTCATCTATCTACCCGATCATTCACGTGGGGTGAATGTATGGAGCATGTTATGTCTAAGTCTTTTCAACCTACTCGTCTGGTAGGGGCTATCGCTATTGCGATGGGGTTTTCACCTGTTATTTTTGCTGAAGATGCAACGAATGTAACTCAGCTTGATCCAATTGTAGTGACTGCTTCAAAAAGTGCTGAAAAAGCAAGTGAAGTTCCGGCGCGGATTTCAGTGATTTCAAAAGAAGAAATTGAAAAAAATCCTATTTCAAATTTATCTAATATCTTACAAAAAGATGCATCTATTTATATCAAACAAAATGGTGGTCTTGGACAAGGCACTAATCTTTTGATTCGTGGTACAAATCCAAATCATGTACTGTTATTAAAAGATGGAGCACGTCTAAATACTCCAAATACCCTTTCCCCAATCTATCCTGAACTTTTAGATACAACTAATCTTGACCGCATTGAGATATTAAAAGGTCCTGCATCAGTTCAATATGGTACTGATGCGATTGGTGGTGTGATCCAAATGATTACATCTACACCTGAAAGAAACTCTGCATTCGTTACAGGTATTTATGGTGAAGATAATACTTATAAGGCCATTATTGGAACAGATTTAGTCAGTGATGCAGGATTCTTTGCTCAGATTCGTGGGCAAAGTATGGAAAGTGATGGAACACATATTTTCAACACACAACCAGACAATTTAAAAGCTGCTTATGATCAAAAAGGTTATAGCGCAAAATTAGGATATGACAATAAAAATAATTTAAATACAAGTGTTGAAATTTCTCAAAATAAAGGCGCTAATAATTATTCAGACAATGGTGGCATAAGTAATACAGCTAAACGTGAGTTTGACAATCAGTTAGTCAGTACCAGAGTCGAATACAAACCGACAACTAATATCACTATCAATACAAGATATTCTAATTTTAAAGATACACAGAAGTATCGTGAATCATCACCTTATCATGCCGACACTAAACGCAATGAAGGTGATTTAAATGTTAAGTGGCAATTTACACAGGCACAAAACATCTTGGTTGGCACAAGTATTGATAATACAGAGTATCAAGATGCCTCCATTTTAAATGGAAAGCAAGATATTGACTCTACTGGCTATTATCTACAACATCAATATAAAACTGATAAAATCAGCACGCAATTAGGCGTCCGCCTCGAAGATAATGAAAAATTTGGAACACATAATGTAGGACAAGGGGCTATTCGTTACTTTGTATTACCGTCAACCAGTATATATGCAAATATCGGAACAGCATTTAGAGCTCCTTCACTTACTGAATTGTATTATCACAGCGAAGCGGATTATGGTTCTTTTGGAATTTATCATACTTATGGGAATACTAATCTAAAACCAGAAGAAAGTACTTCATATGAAATTGGCTTAGATCATCAGTTTACTCCTGCATTAACAGCATATTTATCGGCATACAAAACAGACGTCAAAAATTTAATTGCCTCAACTTCAAGCTTTGATGTTGCAACTAATACAACGACTAGTACTTATGAAAATCTAAACAAAGCACAATTTTCTGGTGGAGAAGTTGGATTTAAATGGAAACAAGATGATCTATTTTTATCGACTGAATATGCCTATGTAAAAACTGAGAATAAAGAAACTGGTTTAGAAATTGCTTATCGACCTAAACAAACACTTACCTTAACTACAGGTTTAGAAAATGCTGTTTACGGTGTTAGCGCTTCTGTTATTGCCCGCTCTAGCTCTAATGCGCAGAATAGCTCTAATCCACAAAAAGTACCAGGCTATGCTACTGTCGATTTAAATGCTTACTGGAATATCAATCCAAACGTTAAAGTATTTACTAATATCGAAAATGTAGGTGATGCTGAATATAAAACAGTTTACAACTTTAGTAACTGGTATGTGAACGGTGGCCGTCAAGCTTCTGTTGGCGTAACTTTCCGTTATTAATTTCTCACACCAACTATAAAAATATTTTCTTAACTCCAGTTTCGGGGTAATGTTCTGACCGACATTATCCCTTTTTTATGTTCAGGATATCCATCATGGGACACCGTTTAAGCAAAATCTATACACGCACAGGCGACTCAGGTACAACAGGTTTAGGCGATGGTTCTCGTGTTGCCAAGGATGATTTACGAATTACGGCACTTGGTGATGTTGATGAACTCAACGCCATTATTGGGGTACTTCGTGCTCAAATCACAGATAGCCAAGTAACTGATAAGGCTGATTGGGATAAAAGCTTAAGTCTAATTCAACATTGGCTTTTTGATTTAGGTGGAGAGGTTTGTATTCCAAATTACAATCTACTCCAGCCAGTTTGTATTGAATTTCTTGAAAAAGAAATTGATCGTATGAATGAAGACTTACCGATGCTTAAGGAGTTTATTCTACCGTCTGGTTCTTTATCTTGTAGTTATGCTCATCAAGCCCGTGCCGTTTGCCGCCGTGCAGAGCGATCACTCATGTCGGTGCAAACTCGTGATCAAAATATTCAAGCTACAGCACTCCAACTTTTAAACCGTCTATCTGACTGGTTATTTGTCGCATCGCGTGCTTTACAGCGTGCCGAAGGCGGACAAGAAGTACTTTGGCAAAAAAATATTAATGAGATTATTTAAAAATAGATTAGATTAAACATGGTCTCTACTCATTTTAAAGAGACCATAGTTAAAATATTTCATAGAAGAAAATTATGCGCGTTATTGGTCATCGTGGTGCACGCCGAGAAGCTCCTGAAAATACACTTGGTGGGTTTCAGCATATAAAAAATTTAGGTATTCGTGGTGTCGAATTTGATATTCGTCAGCTTCAAGACCAAGAGTTAGTTGTTATTCATGATGACAATTTTTTGCGTACAGCTGGAGTCGATCAAATTGTAGAGCAATCGACTTTGGCTCAAGCGTTGTTATTCGATCATCGGCAAGGCTGGCCCAATTGGCCAACTTCTGAATCAACACCGACCCTTACAGGTGTTTTAAACTTACTTGATAATTTCGATCATATTGAAGTTGAAGTTAAAGCTGTAAGAGATATGGCGTTGGCCGAAAAGCTCGTTCAAAAGCTTGAGACGGAATTACAGGGCTTTGAAAAAGTTGTAACCATCACAAGTTTTGATCTTCAAATTTTAACTGCCTTAAGCGATATAAACTCTCAATTTAAACGCGGATTGTTAGTTGAACTTCCTGTTGGGGCAACGGCAATTGAACTCGCGCATCAATATGGTTGCGGTCATATTGGTTGGCATGATCAGCTGGCAACAGATGAAATGATCCAACTATCACATCAAGCTGGTTTGAACATTAGTGTCTGGACAGTCAATGATGTAGAAAGAGCAAAAAGGCTGCGTGATTTAGAGGTTCAAGGCTTAATTACAGATATTCCAACTACGATGTTACAAGCCCTGTAAATATAAAAAAGGTGGTAAAAACCACCTTTTATTTCTTTTGTGCCTGAATGAGGCGCTGACCACTCTGGTCAAGTAGATATAGGGTATTACCTACGAGTTGAAAGCGTTGAATACGTTGCAAAGCATCTACTAGCTCTGCTTCTTGAGCCAAAGCACCATCACAGCTTGAATGGCCTGCATTTACTTGCATATCAAGTTTTTGCTGACTGAAGTTAAATGTATAACGGCCAAAAACAGCATTACAGCCAGTATGTCCCGATACTGTTTTGACTGCTGAGTTCAGTGAAAGAGTAGGCCATTGGTTAAAAAATTTTGCCTTATGACCACTGATCTGAGTGATCTGCCAATCAATATCTTGAATGCCATCTAAACTCACTCTCTTTTTTACAACAGGGGTTTGAGTCTGATGAACTGTTCTTTTTGTTTGAACTTTTTTCGTAGTTTGTTCGGGTGCACTTTGACATGCGGCTAATACAAGACTGATTGTGACCAAGACACACTTCAATGATAATTTTCTTGAAATATCAATGCTGTTCTTTTTTTTCAATCGTTGTACGTTCATTAAACAACTTCTCCTGCTTGAAAAACTCTTTGACATAGTTTAATTCTGTTACGGTTCTTTCAATACATCTGTACAATAATGCTAGTGATTCTCACTAAGCACGTGCTAATATGAAGGATAGAATAGCAATATATCTTGATGATTGGTTTTGCTATGTCGTTTTGTCTTTGTACCTTGTTTCACAAGGATTCTAGGAGCGCTGCCGGATATGACTTCCGCCCCACTCAAAGCCCCAATTAACTGGACCGCTAGCATTACCTTAATTGGTTTACCAATTCTTGCCGCAATCATAATCCCGATTTATGCGTATTATTATGATTTTAGTGTAAGCGCATGGGTAAGCTTATTTTTTCTTTTAGCTCTAAGTAGTATGGGGATTACTGCTGGTTACCATCGCCTTTGGGCTCACCGAGCTTATGAAGCGTCGTTACCGCTTAAAATTCTTTTAATGATCGGTGGAACATTTGCCGTGCAAAATAGTATTTTGTTCTGGGCATCTGGTCACCGTACTCACCATCGACATGTTGATAATGTTGATGAAGATCCGTATTCAATTGAGCGTGGTTTTTGGTATGCCCATATGGGTTGGATGATCCGTGATCACTCACCATCTGAGCCAGATTTTAAAAATGCACCAGACCTACTCAACGATAAATTGGTCATGTTCCAACATAAATACTACGGTTTACTGGTAGTTGCAGTTCATGTTAGTATTTTAGGCTTAATCGGTTGGGCGACTGGCGACCTATGGGGTGTAGTACTCTTGGGTGGTTTAGTACGTTTAATCATTAGCCATCAAGTAACTTTCTTTATTAACTCACTTTGCCATATGTTTGGTAAACGTCCTTATACAGACGAAAACTCAGCACGTGATAATTTCTGGTTAGCCATTGCCACTTGGGGCGAGGGTTACCACAACTATCACCATATCTTCCAATACGACTATCGTAATGGTGTGAAATGGTGGCAGTATGACCCAACAAAATGGTTGATCTGGTCATGTTCTAAAATTGGTTTAGCTAAAAATTTACGTCGCATCCCAAGCTTTAATATTAAAAAAGCAGAACTGGCGATGAAATTTAAATACGCTGAACAAGACCTCGCTATTTATGGTCATGATGTAAATGCAGACATTACTCAAATGAAGCAACGTATTGCACAAGAGTACGAAGCATTTACACATACATTAAATGATTGGGCAAAACTTAAAGAACAAGAGTTACAAGCTAAAAAAGCAGCAATGGCTGAAAAGATTCATAGAATGGATCATAAGCTTAAAGTTGATTTCCAATTGCTTGAACACCGTTTAAGTCATCACCGCGAATGCTTAGAAACACTTATGCGTAGTGTTAAAAAGAATACCAATGTGGTGTCAGACTAAAATAAATTCTGATCTAAAATAGCTCTTTCGGGAGCTATTTTTATGCCTGCTTTTTAACTGTGTTATAGTGAAATCTGCTCTCTCTATTTTGCTAATCCTATGCAGTTTAATCCGCTCTACCCTTCACTTCCGTCTAAACTATTTCATGTTCAGCAGCCATCACCCTTACGTGGTGCAAAAGCAGGACATTTTAACAGTGCTTTGGCTGATGAACTGCAATGGTCAGAAGACGATAAAAATACATGGGTTGAGATCTGTAGTGGACAGCGTACATTCCCTGAATTTCCGTCTCTTGCGATGGTCTATGCTGGCCACCAATTCGGACAATGGGCAGGACAACTCGGCGATGGACGTGGCTTACTGATTGCGCAAATACTAAATACAAAGGGTCAAACCATTGACCTACATCTCAAAGGTGCAGGCCCTACCCCTTATTCAAGAATGGGAGATGGACGAGCAGTATTACGTTCTGTGGTCCGTGAATATTTAGCAGGACATGCTCTAAATGCTTTAGGCGTCGCATCTAGTCATGCAGTCGGTTTCACAACCTCGACTCAAGGCGTACAGCGTGAAAAATTAGAGTTAGGTGCAATGCTACTCAGAACATCTGAATGCCATATTCGTTTAGGGCACTTTGAATGGATTAATCAATATGCGCCTGAGTTGCTGTCAGAATTCACTCAAAAATGTATTGAATGGCATTATCCAGAATGTCTAGAAACCGAAAATCCAATTTTATCCTTTGCTAAAAAGGTGGTTGAGCGTACTGCAATCATGATTGCGAAATGGCAATTGGTTGGGTTTGCTCACGGCGTGATGAATACAGATAACTTAAATATTACAGGTTCAACACTCGATTTTGGCCCATATGGTTTTATGGAGCGTTTCCGCCCGAACTGGATCAACAATCACTCGGACTACCAAGGTCGTTATACTTATCAAAATCAACCGAGTATAGGCCATTGGAACTTATGGACGTGGCTAAACAACTTAATTCCTCTCGCTGAACCTGAACAAAAAGATAAGTTTAAAGAAGAGTTAGCACGTTGCTTAGAACAATTTGAACCAATCTTTTTAGAACACTATGGACAAGGTTTATGTCAAAAAATGGGACTTCCTCATTTCCATAAAGACAGCCTTGATTGTAGTTTTGCATTTTTAAGAATCTTACAAACTGAACAACTCGATTACACTCAAAGTTTTATTCGTCTTCAAAATAAAGAATACAAAGCTTTACGAGATGATTGTCTTGATATTCGACAGTTTGATGAGTTTCTTAGCCAATATGAAAGCATTCGTGAACATCAAGATATTGATGAACTTGATGCAAATATGCAAAAAGCAAATCCAGTTTATATTTTACGTAATCACATGGCGCAGCGTGCTATTGAAGCAGCTGAACGAGATGATTTTAGTGAGGTAGATCGTTTATTTAAGCTACTTAATCACCCATACACAAAACAACCAGAGCTTGAGCAACCACAAGACTTAGGGCCATTACCAAGTGATGTTCCAGATGTAGCAGTGAGCTGTTCATCTTAATATTAAAAAACTAAAACTCTCTTAAGTTAATTTGAGACACTTAAGAGAGTTCATTGAGTATAAAAAATAATATATGAAAATTAGACCGTTCATTATTTGCACACTTCTTATCATTCCACTGGGAATCGCTTTTTATAATTATGAAAGATATTTACCGACTTTTACGTCAAGCCATCAAGCGCTCTCAAAAGAAGAAATATTAGAACTCATAAAGACCAAGCCAGTTACCTCAATTGAAGTGTTTAAAAACCAACGCCTACTTCTGCTCAAGAGTAATCAGGGCGTGATTCGGCAATATCCGATTCGTCTCGGCTTTAATCCCAATGGACATAAACACTTTGAAAATGATGGTAGAACACCTGAAGGGATTTATTCTATAGATTGGCGAAACTCACAAAGTGCTTACTATAAATCTTTGCATATTTCCTATCCCGATGCGAAAGATATTGCTTATGCCAAGCAACATAATCAACCAACAGGAGGAGATATCATGATTCATGGATCTGTTCCGAAATCATTACTCTCGATACCTTTTAGCTCGACTTATATGCCCCATAAGGATTGGACGTTAGGATGTATCGCGGTTAGAAATGTAGATATAGATGAGATTTGGCAATTAGTACCCAATCATACCAAGATTATAATTTATCCATAAAATCTTTAAAACTATCCACATTTTCTGTGGATAACATTGTGGTTATCCACAGAATAACTTTTATGAAGACTTACTCTTCAGGATATTCGAAGCGATAACCTACACCATAAACGGCTTGAATCCATTCATGACGGTTACCAGTTTCAGCCGCTTCACTAATTTTTCGGCGCAAGTTTTTGATATGGCTGTCAATTACACGGTCGGCAACGTCAAAACTATCTGGATTAATATGATCTAATAATTGTGCACGTGAATATACTTGCCCTACATGCTCTAAAAATAGCTCAAGTAAGCGAAATTCGGTTGGCGTTAAGCTCAATGATTTTTGTTGATACCAAATTCTTTGTTGTGCTTTATCAATTCTGAAAGAATCATTTTGCTCAGGCTCTGCCTTACGCTCTAAACGACGTAAAACAGCTTGTACACGAGCAACTAACTCTTTGGGACTAAATGGTTTACATACGTAATCATCAGCGCCCATGTTAAGACCTAATACTCTGTCAATTTCTTCGGTACGGGCAGTGACCATAATAATCGGTAAATCTGATTGTTCACGAACTTTACGGCAAATCGTTAAACCATCCATTCGTGGAACCATTAAGTCCAGAATCATCAAATTTGGTTTACGTTGCTGGAAACTCGCATAGGCATCTTGACCATCATGAAACATACTTACTTCAAAACCGGCAGCTTCAAGATAATCACGCACCAAATGCGCCAATTCGACTTCATCTTCAACCAACATCACATGTTTCATGAGATATTTTTCCTTTTATATTTAACTCTGCTTTTTAAAAGTAAGTACACAACGTAAACCACCTAATGGTGAATGTTCAAAACTGAGTGTACCACCAAGCGCCTGCGCAATCTTACAAGACAAAGCTAAACCCAGCCCTGTTCCACCTGTACTACGCGTACGCGAATCATCTACGCGATAGAAACGTTCACCTAAACGGGATAACTGCTCATCACTTAAACCATAAGGACTATCATCGACATACAAAGTCCACTCTTGAGGATTCTGACTTGTATGAATATGAATTTTGCCACCTGTTTCTGTGTAACGAATACTATTACTAATTAAATTAACAATAATCTGTTTAAAACGGTCACGGTCTAATAATAGCGGAGAACTTGTTCCTTCAACTTGAATTTCGAGACCAGCCTGCTCAAGTTTGGGTTTAAAGTTTTCAACTTCTTGTAGTACCACTTCCCATGGATTTACAGAGCTCAAATAACACTTAAGCTGCTGAGCATCTGCCTGCGCCAAGTCTGCAAGGTCTTGGGTCAATTTTTTCAAGCTTGAAACCTGACGCATCATTGCATCTAAATGTTCAGGTGTGGCTTTTCGAATCCCGTCTTGCATGGCTTCAATTTGTGCTTGCAATACAGCCAAAGGCGTTTTTAATTCATGGGACGTATCTGCCACCCATTGACGTCGTGACTCTTCATGCTGATGTAAAATCTCTGCCAAATGGTTCAATTGAGTTGATAAATCACCTAACTCATCATTTCGCTTAATAACTACTTGGTGTTGATAATTTCCTTTGGTTAATTCATTGGTTGCATTTAATAAACGCTGAATTGGCTTTTTAAAATAAGTCGCCATTAACAGTGCTGCAACTAAACTTGATAGTAAGGTTAAAGCATAGATTAAGAGTAAATAACGCTTTTGATTACTAAAGAAATTAATACTCAAAGCGTCTTCTTTATCTAAAACAGGCTTTAAACCTAAATATCCCACGACTTTATTATTTAAAATAATTGGGCGAAATGACATTTGATCTGAAGAAGGCGGTTCACCTACTACAAACTGGTGCTGCGCGTCATATAGAGATAAACGCGAACTCAACCCTAAACGGTCTGGCAAAGCGATAAAACGCTTCTTCCCATTTTGGGTTTCAATATCTTTTAAGCTTCCCTTCTTTGATTTATTTTTATCATCACTTGGGCGAAACTGATTTGCGCTTAAAGGGAAACGTAATCCTTCAAAGGGTTGATACTGTGAAGGTAAATTTTGCTCGAGTGCTCTTAATTCCTCATCACTAAAAATAGTATTTTTATTTGTCGGCGCAACTTGAGGCGAAATATTGATGAGCGCGTGTTCATCAAAAGAATGCTGCTGTATGGCAATGTCATATTGGCGACGGAGCCACCACTGCGAGAGACGGTCATAGTCATCGGGAGCCGCGGTTCCTTCGATTTGTAAAATCTGTGCCTGAATCGCATTCCCCCAATCATGGTACACCGTATAGACATCGCCAAGATTGGTAATGAGGCGGTCTAGTTTCTGCATTTCAACGTCAGCTACATATTTGGCAAAGTTCTTTTGCATTGTCCAGTGCAAAACGCTCAAGCTTGCAGTCGCAATAAGCAATGTGGTGAGCAAGACTGTCAAAAATAACCGTAATGCAATGGGAACACGTAGAACGTTCAAAAGCACTCTCTCATTTTTACCCTATATTTTGCATTGTAACCAACAACGAAAAGAAAAACTCTCCATTGTTTCTACATCTTTATTATCTAATCTTTAAGACATCAGAAAACACAACATTAAAGGTCTTTAAATATGAAAATGACGGCAAAAATTGCATTATTCAGTGCGGCAATTGTAACAATGGGAAGTTTGGCTGCGTGTCAATCGACAACTCAACCACCTAAACCAGAGCATGGAATGATGCAAGATGGCCCACGTGAGGGTCACCACCGTATGAAGCACCGTGAGTTCACTCCAGAACAAAAAGCTGCATGGGAACAGCATCGAGCAGAACGTCAAGCTCGCTTTGAACAAATTCAAAAAGCATGTGATGGTAAAGCGAATGGACAAACAGTAAATGTTCAAGTTGGAGATAAGACACTTGAAGGTACTTGTAACCTTCGTTTTGAACCAAAGCGTCCTCAACCACCAGTTAACGCTCCTGCTCCTGCACCAGTTCAAGCAAAATAATTCTAAAAATCATAAAACAAAAGGCGCCTATAGGCGCCTTTTGTTTATACATAAGTGTTTACGATTTTGACTATTTGTATCATATAAACATAACCAAAAGTATTTACACTCAAAGCACTTACATAGTTTCAGCATTTTTTTCTTGACTTTGCAGTCACAAAGTAAAGGTCCTGAGGTGCTTGTACAGTTATGCAAGTTGTTGCACGATGTAATAGTCCAAGGTGCCTCATGGCACATTATCATAGATTAAGATTATAACTCTGGTTTCACCAGTATTGAGGAACCCGATATGCCACAATACAAAGCGCCCTTACGTGATATGCAATTCGTTTTGCATGAATTATTAAATGCTGAAGAACACTATGCAAAATTACCTGATTTCCAAGGTAACGTAAGCCGTGAATTGGTTGATCAATATTTAGAAGCTGCGGCGGACTTCTGTGAAAATGAGCTTTCTCCTTTAAACCAAGTTGGCGACCGCGAAGGTTGTACTTGGAATGATGGCGTAGTTACCACTCCAACAGGTTTTAAAGAAGCTTATCAAAAGTATATTGAACTTGGCTTTCCGTCTTTATCAGCAGAAGAACAATACGGTGGTCAGGCATTACCTAACTCTTTAGGTATCGCAATTTCTGAAATGGTAGGTAGCTCTAACTGGGCATGGGGCATGTACCCAGGTTTGTCTCACGGAGCTGTACGTACATTAGAGCATCACGGTTCTGATGAACAAAAAAATACTTACTTACCAAACCTTGTTTCAGGTGTTTGGACGGGTACGATGTGCTTAACTGAGTCTCACGCAGGTTCAGACTTGGGTATTATCCGTTCTAAAGCAGAACCAAATGCTGATGGTAGCTATGCAATCTCTGGCGAGAAAATCTTTATCTCTGCTGGTGAACATGACATGGCTGAGAACATCATCCATATCGTTCTTGCTCGCCTACCTGGTGCACCAAAAGGTACTAAAGGTATCTCATTATTCATCGTTCCTAAATTCAATGTAAATGCAGATGGATCTATTGGCGAACGTAATGCGGTACGTTGTGGTTCTATCGAACACAAAATGGGTATTCATGGTAACGCGACTTGTGTCATTAACTTTGACCAAGCTAAAGGTTACTTGATTGGACCTGAAAACCGTGGTTTGAACTGTATGTTCACCTTCATGAACACAGCACGTATTGGTACTGCTGTTCAAGGTTTAGCAGCGTCTGAATCATCTTTCCAAGGTGCGTTGACTTACGCGAAAGAACGTTTAGCAATGCGTTCACTTTCTGGTCCTAAAGCTCCAGAAAAAGAAGCAGACCCTATTATCGTTCACCCTGCTGTTCGTAACATGCTTTTAACTCAAAAAGCGTTTGCTGAAGGTGGTCGTGCTCTTGTTTACTTACTTGCTCAATACGCAGATATCGTTGAAAAGGGCGAAACTGAAGAAGAGCGTAAGTTTGCTGACAACATCTTGTCTTTATTGACTCCAATTGCAAAAGCATTCTTAACTGAAACAGGTTCTGAATCTGCTAAGCACGGTGTACAAGTCTTCGGTGGTCATGGCTTTATTTCTGAGCATGGCATGGAGCAAATCGTACGTGATACACGTATTGCTTGCTTATACGAAGGTACAACTGAAATTCAAGCACTTGATTTGTTAGGTCGTAAAGTATTGCAAACTCAAGGTGCAATGCTACGTGACTTCACTAAGATCATCCATAAATTCGTAGAAGCAAACAAAGACAACGCTGCTATAAAAGAATTTGTTGAACCGCTTGCGGCGCTTAACAAAGAATGGGGCGATCTTACTATGCAAATCGGTATGCGTGCGATGCAAAACCCAGATGAAGTCGGTGCTGCTGCTGTAGATTACCTATACTTCGCAGGTTATATCACTTTAGCTTACCTATGGGCTCGTATGGCGCTTGTAGCACAAGAGAAATTAGCAGAAGGTACAACCGATGTTGACTTCTACAATGCGAAAGTAACTACTGCTCGTTTCTACTTCAAGAAAATCTTGCCACGTGTACGTTCTCACGTAGATGTGATCGCTGGTGGTCTAGATCCATTAATGTCATTAGACGCTGAACATTTCGCTTTCTAACCATAGTTAGTTGCGATATGCAATGTTAAAAAACAAAAAAGGACTGCTCAGTTTTGACGGTCCTTTTTTTATAAAATCAATGATAAATTTACACTTTAAATTCCATATCCATTTCGTTTTACAGGATATCTAGCACAGGCCAATGTGCACAAAAAAGGTGAACGATTATGCCAATTTACAATGCTCCTTTAGCTGATATGAAATTCATCTTAAATGATGTATTTAAAGCAGAACAATTTTGGCAGTCTAATGAGAAACTCGCTCATGTAGATGCTGCAATAGCTGAAGCAATTTTAGAAGAAATGGCTAAATTTGCTCAGAACGTGACTCATCCATTAAACCGTACTGGTGATGAAGAAGGTGCTCGCTATGAAAACGGCGAAGTATTCACACCAGCTGGTTTTAAAGATGCATTTCGTCAATATGCAGAAGGTGGTTGGATTGGCTTAGGTGCCGATGAGGAATGGGGCGGTCAAGGCATGCCAAAAATGCTCACCGTTCTTTCTGATGAAATGTTATTTGCGACTAACCCATCTTTCATGCTTTACCCGCTTCTTTCAGTAGGTGCTGGTATGGCTTTAAGCAGCTACGCATCTCAAGAACAAAAAGAAACTTATTTACCTAAGATTTATTCAGGTGAATGGTCAGGTACCATGTGCTTAACCGAGCCACATGCAGGTACTGACTTAGGGATTATCAAAACTAAAGCAGAACGTAATGAAGACGGTACTTATAACATTACAGGTACTAAAATTTTCATTACTGGCGGTGACAACGATTTAGCAGAAAACATCATTCACTTGGTACTTGCTAAAACTCCAGATGCCCCTGCTGGTTCACGTGGTATCTCGTTATTTATCGTACCGAAATACCTTGTAAATGAAGATGGTTCTTTAGGCGACCGTAACCATGTTGGTCCAGGTTCTATTGAACATAAAATGGGTATCAAGGCATCTGCAACTTGTGTGATGAACTTTGATGGAGCTAAAGGTTACCTCGTTGGTAAAGAAAACGAAGGCCTTGCTGCAATGTTCGTTATGATGAACTACGAACGTTTATCAATGGGTATTCAAGGTTTAGGTGCATCTGAATTTGCTTATCAAAATGCTGCTCAATACGCGACTGACCGTTTACAAGGTCGTAGTGCAGCTGGTGTTCAATCACCAAACAAACCTGCTGACAGCATTTTAGTGCATGGTGATGTACGTCGTATGTTGTTAAATGTACGTGCCAATAATGAAGCATCTCGTGCATTTGCTGTCTATGTAGGTCAACAACTCGATATTACTAAATTCTCAACTGATGCAGCAGCAGTGAAAAAAGCCAATGACCGTGTTGCGCTTTTAACTCCAATTGCAAAAGCTTACCTCACAGATACCGCATTCCAAGCAACTTTAGATGCTCAAATGGTTTTTGGTGGTCACGGTTACATCCGTGAATGGGGTATGGAACAATGTATTCGTGACCTTCGTATTGCTCAAATCTACGAAGGAACCAACGGCGTTCAGTCTCAAGATTTAATTGGTCGTAAAACCATTAAGTGTGGCGGCGCTTTCATTGCTGAATACATCACTGAAATCCGTGACTTTGCAAATGACCTAGACACTGACTTGAACTTCATTAAAGATGCAACTTTAGATGCTGCAACTGAAATTGAAGCAATCACTCAGTTTATTATTGAGCAAGCTGCTGAAAATGTAGAGTTCCCGAACTCAGCTGCGGTTGATTATTTACATGCGGTTGGTTTACTCAGCTTCTCATATATGTTTGCAAAAATTGCTGCCGCTGCTAAAGATAAGTCTGGTGATTTCTATCAGAACAAACTTGCTTTGGCTCAGTACTTTGTTGAACGTATCTTGCCGGATATTGATGCGCGTATTGCTAAAATCAAAGCTGGTTCTGACTTAATTATGGGCTTTAGTGAAGATTACTTTACAAATCAAGCTTAATTAAGCTCTTTATAAAAAACGCCTGAATAATCAGGCGTTTTTTTATTTCTAATCATAAAAGATAGATAGCTTTTAAGTTTTTAATTTCTCGACCAAGAAGTCAGCAGTAATATTGACACTGGGTAAAAGCCCTCGTCTTGTCAACATCAATAAACTTGTCGTTACGCTACCAGCAGACCAGTCTGGCAAAACATGAATTAAGCTACCCTCAGATAGTTCATTCATACAAAAAGTTTCAGGTAAAAGCGTAATACCCAATCCCCTTTTTGCAGCCCCCTTTAAGATCTCCGACTCATTTGCTACAAAGCGGATGTTTGGACGTACTATCTCTTTCTGACCATTTATATTTTGAAAATGCCATGGATTCATTTGCAATTCAGGCCATAAGCCTTCGTGTTTAAGCAAATCTTCTGGTGTATGTATAGGAGCCGATTTCATTAAGTAGGTAGGCGCTACAACAGCAATGATTTTATCATTTTTAAGCACACGTTGAATTAATCCAGAATCCGGCAATGGTTGAAAATGACTACGGATCACAATATCAAAGTTTTCACTCATAACATCAACGTAACGATCAGTTACCTCTACTTGTAATAACAGCTTAGGATAACGTTCTGCAAGTTCAGGCAAACAATCAGATAGAAGATACTGAGCAATGGGTACAGAAGCACTGAGCCTGACTACACCACTTGGCTCTTGTTGTTGTATTAATAAATTTTCTTCTGCGTAACGAAACTCATCTACTGCATTTTTGGCATGTTGATAAAACAGTTTTCCTGATTCGCTTAAGACAAAACTACGTGAACTACGATGAATTAACGTTAAGCCCAGCTTATTTTCTAATATTGCAACACGCTTACTAATAGTTGATTTAGGTAAATTGAGCTGTTTAGCTGCGGCAGAAAATCCTTGATGCTCTACAGCAACAACAAAGAGATAAACATCATTCAAGTTTTGTCTAAGTAGCATTCTTCAATGTCCATATATGTAGACAATAAGTTTCATAATACCTGACTACTAGAAACTTTTCTGTCGACTTATGATGATTTTACACATCAAAAAAGAGTAATCATCATGTCAACTTTCACTTTATTTTATGGCGTACCTTCTGGATGTTCATTTGGTTCAATAGTTGCATTGGAATGGTCAGGTTTACCATATCAACTCTGTAGAATCGAGATGCCAGCTCAATGCAACACCGAGGAATACCGCCAAATTAATCCAGTCGGTGAAACGCCTGCACTGCTCTACGATAATGGTAAAGTTTTAACGGAAAGCATAGCTATCTTGAACCATGTCATGGCAAAAAGCCTGAATGCGGCTTTTCATTATGAACAAGGAACAGAACAATTTAATATGTTTAATCAGAAACTAGCTTTTTTGAATACGACTTTATTCAATGCATTTAGCCCACTCTGGTATAGCCTTGAACACTCGTCCTCAGAAAGTAATAAACAAGCATTACGTGAATATGGAGCAGCCCAAGTTAAAAGAGCATTTACAGCTTTAGAGAATAGCCTGATAAATCAAACTTGGTTAATGGGCGATCAATTGTCTTTTGTGGACGGATACTACGCAGGTATCGCACGATGGTTGAAATATCATAATGTTATTGATATTGATCAATTTCCAAACTGCAAACGACTTTATGAACAATTACAGAATGAGGCAGCAGTTAAATTTGCACATGCAATTGAACAAGAACAGTCAACAAAGAGTATAAGCAACTTTTTAGGTCATATTGCATTTGAAGATGTCATTCAACAATATAAAAACTTGAAATAGACTTTGTATTTATAGTGGATATCACCTTACTACCTGAGTTGAATTAAATCTTCATAAAAACGCCTGAATAATCAGGCGTTTTTATTTTGTATTTACTATTTCCATTGGCACAAAATTTGTTTAATTTCTAAACATTACGAAGTAAACAAAAGATCTTATTATGCCTGATCCTAAAAAATACGAACGAATACTCGACCGTTTCGGACATTACGCCGTAGAAGCCTTCCATTATTTAGCCTTATTCATTATCGGGTGTATGGTGGCATGGTCGGCAGCCAATACGGTTTTTGAAATTCTGACCGTCAAAAAGTATGCTTCAATTGATGATATTTTATTATTATTTATTTACTTAGAGCTTGGAGCAATGGTTGGAATTTACTTTAAAACCAACCATATGCCTGTACGTTTTCTTATTTATGTCGCGATTACAGCCTTAACCCGTCTACTCATTTCAGATATTCAACATGACCACAAAGCGGATATTGATCAAGTCATTATTACGGGCTCAATTTTGATTTTAGCTTTATCTATTTTAGTCGTCCGATTTGCTTCATGGCACTACCCATCAGTGATGAAAGAGAAACATGCAAAAACTTCTAATAATTTGAAAACCCCTCAACCGCAAGATGACGAATTAGCATAGAAAAAGGCCTCAATATTGAGGCCTTTTTATTTTTACGTTTAACGAACTCGGTAAATGTTGTGTCTTGAGTCTACTAATAAGTATTGATTAGGTGTTTTAACCCAGTGGTATCCACGTGGTGGCGCGTATAAACGGTGCGCTCTCCAGTCCGAAACATAATAACGGCTATGGCGATATTGGGTAGGAATACGTTCACCACGTTTAAAAGCAACATAGTTACCATAATGCTTACCACGATCAGCATTTGACCACTGTGGAGCGCGGTGATCATTACGATAATCATGACGACGGTCATCACGATGCTCATATCGATCATAGTTTTTACCATGGTCATTGTTCCAACGGTGTCCAGAATCGGCCATCGCGGTAGCTGATATACCTAACATTAATGTCGAAAGTACAAGAACGATTGGCTTTTTCATGGCCTATTTCCTTTTAATCTTGATATGAAGCTAGATTAAAAGAGACTCAAGGAGAAACCATGAATAAAACCGCTTTGATTGCTAAACTTTGTAATGACTATAAAGAAAATATGAAGAATCTGTATCTGTGCTACCATTAGCATTTTTCAAACTAGGTCAATTGCTGTGTCTGAAATCAGTTTTGAGCGTCTTCATCAATTTTTTTGCAAAGTTCCAAGTGTACAAGAAGCCCGTATTATGGCTCATGGAGCAGATGGCGAACATGCTTGGTGGTTTAAGTTCAGTATTGACGTAGAGCATGCACTTGCATGGCAAACAGTTCAAGAATTAGGTCATGTTTTAAATTATCTATCGACAAATGAACGCCTACCCACATTATTCTTCCCTGTTTCACCGCCACCTTACATGAATGGTGAAGCCAAAGATTTTTTATCATGGATTATTCAATGTAACCATCCTGAATTTTCTCCCGATGTGGTCTGTGATTGGCTTGAAGCGCGTTTGCCAAATCCTGTTGACGACGAGTCACAGTGGAAAATTAAGACGGATTTGAGTGAAATCGAAAAACTTGATGATAAAGCGTTGGATCAATTGATTCCGCCAGCGCCTTAAAATATTCAAAGTTTTACTCTCTATTTTTAATTAGCACGACGGGGTCTTACCGCTTTAAGTTCCACTTGTAGTAGCTAATTCGTTACTTTGGTTTCGCCCAAAGTAACCAAAAGCATTTGTCATCCACAAAACCTGTTCACTGTTTTCGTTTATCTAATTTTATTGCAAAAACAATTTAATCGCAGATTTTGGGCAGGTTGTGGATGACTCTAGGCACAGCCATTTTTTAGGAAACTCCAAAGATAGTGATTAAAAAGTCGATAACCCTGACCATTCCATAAAACGGTAAATCCAATACTTCACTTTAGACTCATCTGCATACTTCGCATAGTCCACGCTCATCTGTTTATCTTTTAGGTTTGACCACGAGGTATTGAAGTAATCTTGCGCATCTTTAAAAACTTGATCTTGAACTTTGCCAATGACCAACATATCCGTTTCAAGGTTATAATTTTTTAAATTACGGGCCGTAAAGTTGGCAGATCCTACAATCAACTCAGCTTGTTGGGTGTTATATTTCAAAATCATTTTGCTATGGTTCTGCTCGCCATGAGTATCACACCAACGGATTGGAATACCGACAGCATGCAACTCTGAAGCCACCTGACGGTTTGGAATACCATTCTTTTGTCGACCAAATGCATCTTTATTTGGATCGAGTAAAACACGAACAATAACACCTCGTTCTTGAGCACTTTTTAGAGCTTTAATAATCTTACGTTCAGACAAATAGAACATACTTAAATCAAGATGCTCTTTCGGCTTCGCTGAATTAATCAATTTCAATACAGATTGATAAATTGCGCCTTCAGTTAACACCTGCACTTGAGGCTTGCTAACGTCTTTTTCAAAGTCACCTAAAATGAGCGATGGAGAGCTACTGCCTGATATTTGTGCAACGGCAGCTTCAGTTTGGAGAACATCAGCAGCTGTCGCCCCGGTTACAACTAACGCGACATTAGAATGTCTAGAGCTGCCATCATGTGGATTTGCTGAGGTCACCAATGACTTCCAACCAGCATCGGTATCGACCACAACAGTCTTACGGTGATTGGCCTTAAAATTAAATAAGTTTAGATAGCTGCGCAGTGTAATTTTTTCATCACCGAATGGATTCGGTAACCAGCCCATTTCAGGGTTATTGCCAATATTTTGACAGCAGATGTACCAGAAGCCAGACCAAAACGGGTTAGAAGCACGCAAAGGGACTAAATTCGTTTCAATCACATCAACACCTGCCTGACGTAACTGACGGTAGTGTTCAGGGCTGATACCACCGTATACCGAGTTAATCGGGTCGGTAATCATAACGATCTGAATTTGGCGGTTCTGTCTTTTCTTACTTACTAATGCATCGGTTAGCTCTTGCATTAATGGTCTTTGCTTGAGTTTTGAGTCACCCACTTCTGAATTAAACAAGAACATATCCACCACAATCGTGGTTTTTGCCTCATCAATCATTTTCAAAATTTCATCAAAAATATGCTGGTCAACCTGCTGGTGTCCTTTCGTATCTAGATAGGTTTTATCAGCTAAAAATTTGACATCGGCATGTCTAAGCTTGCCACTAAAGTTAATCCCTTGTGGTAATGGTTTTACTGTGTGGTAAATCGCTGATGCAAGATATGCAATAGCAACAACGCAAAGTAATACCGCCATATAACGACGCCCTGACCAATTTATTTTTTGATGAATTCGTTGAAAAATACGCATAAAAAAGACCTAACTTGATGCTTTCAAATTAGGCCTTTTGGATTGATTTTTCAAGTTTAGTTTCGTGTTAAAACCTTAGAAACTAAAATCAACACCTACAGTAAAATTACGTCCAACTTGTGGAATATTTGATAAGAATGAAGCATGTTGATAAACCGTGTCATCTAACAAGTTATTTGCTTTCATATAAACACGGTAATCAGTTTTTGCACCATATTGTCCAGAGTATGCTATGCCAAGATTAAGCATGTTGTAGCCTTCAGTTTCGGTCTCGTAAGCTGCAATCTTATCTTGGTTAAAGACATGGTAGTACTCGGCAGAACCACTAAAACCATCACCAAAATCTGCATCGACTTTAGTACCTAAACGTCCTGCTGGAATACGTGGAGCATTACCTTCTGCATCAATTTTACCGCGCACATAATCACCAAAAGCACTGATCTTGTACATTGGGGTAATTTGATAACCAATTTCACCCTCTGCACCATAGAAGCGTGCTTTATCTTGAGTGTATTGAACTAAACGGAAGTCTTTATAACGGTCAAGGGTTTGCGCATAGATGTAGTCATCAAACCAGTTATGGTACACATGAAGATGATAATCAAGTTTGTCATTATCAAAATGCAAACCTAACTCAACATTATTCGATTTTTCCTTACTGAGTTGATCATTTCCTAACTCATAAGTATTCGTCGCAAAATGTCCACCATTTGCATATAACTCTTGAGCTAAAGGCAAACGCTCTTGATGTGAAGCGACAAAAGAAAGTTTATAGTTCGGTGCAAACTCCCAATTCGCAGCACCTGCGTAAGAGAATGCCGAACCATCAAAATCCTGTTTAGAGTTGTCGTCTACATCAATTTCTTGCTGATCTGCACGGGCAGAAAGCTCAAAATGTACGTCTTTCCATTGTTTATGTTCTAAAGCAAATACGCTCCACTTTTTGGTAGTGGTCGGAGCCATAAATGCTTCTTCGCCAGTTAAATCTAATTTCTGTTGACCTAACTGTGCGCCAATTACGCCTTCCCAACTTGCAATCGGGTTATGTACTAACTCAATACGACCATCATAGCCTTTGTTTTGGAATCGGGTCGCAATTGTTCCCTCTTCAATTTCATCATGCTGATAGTCAGTATAGCTTGCTTGCGCACGTAACTTTTGGAAGCCTGCAAATGGATCATTTAACTCGGTTTTAAAATCGTAACGCTCAGATTTTAAATCAATCCATGGGCCGCCATGTTCGTGTTCATGTTCTTCATGCTCATGATCGTGACCTTCTTCACCCTCTTCATGTTCATGGTCTCCACAATGCAAATGCGGTCTTCCACCTAGATGAGCGCTACAACTTTCGTATTCATGGCTATGCCCCGGTAAGCCATATTGATCACGACGGTTGCTATAAGAAATACCCGTATAACCACGGTCATAAATCCAAGATAGACCAACATTAACCGAGTCACCCTGCGCAAAAGTATTGTCTACACGGCGCTCTTTTTCACCTTCATGAATATAATTGGGAGCAATATAATTATTCGCATCACGAGTTAACCCCTCAACACGTAAAGCAACTTGGCTGCCCAAGCCAACAGTTACGCCAGCGCTCACCAGTTTTTCATCACTTCCAGTGTTGTAACGTAAGCCAACTTGTCCTTCATAACCATTTTCAGGCATTTGCGTAGGGATCTTGTTATCAATGACGTTGACTAAACCACCGACAGTCCCCGCACCAAACAGTAAAGTTGAAGGGCCGCGAATTACTTCGACTTGTTTCGCAAGCACAGGATCTACAGTGACAGCGTGGTCAGGAGACAAGGTCGAGACATCAATATTTTCTGATGAATTTTGCAGTACTTTAACGCGTGGCCCATCTTGTCCACGGATGACTGGACGACTCGAACCAGCCCCAAACTGATTCGCGTAAATTCCGACTTCACTACTGAGTGCATCCCCAATGGTAGCAGCGCCTTGCGACAGATGCTTTTGATCAACAACAGTATCTGCCACAGCAAAATCTTGTGAAGTTTGCTCAAGTGGATGAGCCTTAATTCGAATGGTTTCTAGCTTTTCAACATTTTCACTTTCTGCTGCAAACGAAGGTACCGATATGACAGCTAAAATGGATAAGGTCAAAATATTTTTATAGAACAACATGAGGTGATTCTCTGATCGCTACGCCTTTTGTTTTGTTATATTATAACATTTCAGTCTTTTTGCAATAAAAAACATTTCCAATCGGCTGATTCGTTAGACTGGGCAATTAAATGATGTGAGTAATCTCTGTTTTATAATGCCTTTTACAATCTCTCATGCCGTTATAGCTCCTCCTCTTTCAAAGCTTAGCCGAAATACTTTACCAGTTGCAGCTCTAGCAATTGGAAGTATGACACCCGATCTTTACCGCTTATTTACAATGCAATCAGGTATGTTGACACATCAATGGAAAGGCCTGATTTATCCCAACCTTGCCTTAGGCTTCATTTTTTGTGCTATTTGGTACTTTCTATATCGACCTGTAATTTACCGTTTTTTCGGCATTCAGCATGATCTTGGCCTCAACTCTTTAAAACGTATTTTTTTATTTTTGGTTGGAACATTACTCGCACTTACTTTAGGAATTGCAACACATTTAATATGGGATGGTCTAACACACTCAGACTTTCGGACTTTTGTATTTAAAGATGTATTAGCAACAAATATTCACCTTTTAGGACACCCCTATCCCTTACATCGTCTTTTGCAGTTAGGCTCCTCTGCTCTTGCCTTACCTTTTATTGTTTGGATGTGTGTTCACTATTATCAGCGCTATAAACAACACTGGAAAGTAAGTAAAAAAATTAAAATTTTTGCATGGTGTCTGTTGTTTTTATCTACAGTGTTAGGCCTATTTTCTTTTTGGGATTATGCCCGCTACATTCCTCATGAAGTTTGGCATGCCGATACCTATTATTTCACGGGCCGCTCCATTAATGAATTTATGCAAGGTTGGTTAAGTACTTTTAGCTTAGGATGCTTACTATTCTTGATTTTAGATCGACAACAAAGAATGGGATGAATAACTAAAATCGCTGCCAAATTGCTCATTTTCAGGTTAATTTCTGCGGTTTTTTGATCTAGTTCTTGTGACAAACCATCCAACAAGGCATAATCGAAAACTTACTTTTTTGACGGTGCGCGGTTTACGCATCCGTCCTTTCAGCCAATATAGTTTGGATAATCTTCATCATGATGCGAACTCATTACTGTGGCTCTTTAACTGAAGCCCAAATCGACCAGACCGTTACACTATGCGGTTGGGTACATCGTCGCCGTGACCATGGCGGTGTTATTTTCCTTGATATGCGTGACCGTGATGGTCTCGTTCAAGTGGTTATTGACCCAGATACTCCAGAAGCATTTGCAACAGCAGATAAAGCACGTTCTGAATATGTATTAAAAATTACAGGTCGTGTTCGTCGCCGTTATGAAGGTACTGAAAACCAAAATATGGTGAGTGGTCAAATCGAAGTTTTAGGCAAAGAAATCGAAGTTCTTGCTGCTTCTGAAACTCCGCCATTCCCGTTAAATGATGACACGATTAACGTGTCAGAAGAACACCGTTTAAAATATCGTTTCTTGGACATCCGTCGTCCAGAAATGTTAGATCGCTTACGTTTCCGTTCTAAAGTAACTAACTTGATCCGTAATTATTTAGACGATCACGGTTTCTTAGACGTTGAAACTCCGATTTTAACTCGTGCAACTCCTGAAGGCGCGCGTGACTATTTAGTACCAAGTCGTGTACAAAATGGTAGCTTCTACGCACTTCCACAATCACCGCAATTGTTTAAACAATTATTGATGGTGGGTGGTATTGATCGTTACTACCAAATCGCGAAATGTTTCCGTGATGAAGACTTACGTGCTGACCGTCAGCCAGAATTCACTCAAATCGACATTGAAACATCGTTCTTAAACGACGATGAAATCATGGATTTGATGGAAGGCATGACTGTTAAATTATTTAACGACTTGCTTGGCGTAAAATTTGAAAAATTCCGCCGTATGCCATATAGCGAAGCAATGCGTGACTATGCATCTGACAAACCAGATTTGCGTATTCCGTTGAAACTCGTTGACGTTGCAGACTTAATGCAAGAAGTAGAGTTCAAAGTATTTGCTGGCCCTGCAAAAGATCCTAAAGGTCGTATTGTTGCTTTACGTGTTCCTGGTGCAGCTTCATTGCCACGTAGTGCAATCGATGAATACACCAAATTCGTTGGCATCTATGGTGCTAAAGGTTTAGCGTACATTAAAGTTAATGAACTCGCTAAAGGAATTGAAGGTCTTCAATCTCCAATCGTGAAATTCATTGAACCGATTGTACTTGAACTGTTGGAACGTGTTGGCGCACAAGATGGCGATATCGTATTCTTCGGTGCTGATAAAGCTAAAGTTGTAAATGACGCAATGGGTGCGCTTCGTGTCAAGATTGGTCACGATTTGAATCTTTCAACTTGTGAGTGGGCTCCACTTTGGGTTGTTGACTTCCCAATGTTTGAAGAAACTGACGATGGTAAATGGACTTCTGTTCACCACCCATTCACACTACCTAAATCTAGCGTAGAAGACGTGAAGAGCAATCCAGGTGAAGCACTTTCTGTTGCTTACGACATGGTATTGAATGGTACTGAAGTTGGCGGTGGTTCACTTCGTATTTACACATTAGAAATGCAAAAAGCGATTTTTGAAGCGCTTGGTATTTCTGATGAAGAAGCAGAAGAGAAATTCAGCTTCTTACTTAACGCGCTTCGTTATGGTGCTCCTCCTCACGGTGGTTTGGCATTTGGTCTTGACCGTTTAGTTATGCTTATGACTGGCGCGACTTCAATTCGTGACGTTATTGCGTTCCCGAAAACTAAGACTGCTGAATGTCCACTTACTCAAGCACCTGCTCCTGTTGAAGCAAACCAGCTTCGTGACTTGGGTATCCGCCTACGTGAAAAGCCAAAAACTGAAGAATCTAAATAATTTTTAGATTTTCTCAATAAGAAACCCTGCTTATGCAGGGTTTCTTATTAGACAGTATTAAACAAACATTCAATTTTCATAAGCTATGCTTTGCGAAAAAGCACGTCAGTGGCATAATAGGCTGCTTTTAATTAAGAGGTCAGCTTTATGGCTATGCGCCCTGATGTACGTCGACATGCTTTAGTCGTGATTGTATTCTCCCTCGCACAATGGTTTTTCATGCGCTATATTCTTGCAAATGAATTATTTAACATGACTACAAATCAACGTATTTTATTTTTCTGTGTAAGTAGCTTGGTTGGTGCATTGCTCATTTTTGTTGCATTGATTTATATGGTTTTAAAAGGAAATGCGGACAAAGAGTAATGCAAAAGAAATTACTCATTCTTGGTAAACGTGGGGGTATATTGCAATGGTTCGAAAATATTCTTGCCACTTCTCACCGACACCCTAATTATGTGATTCAAGGCTTTGCTTTAAATCACAATAATACCTGTGAACGATTTCTTAAGAAAATTTTACCAAATAAAGATATATATACAGCTAATTTACTAAAGAAAAAGTTACAAACATTTCAGCCCGATCTAATATTGATTGCCGATCTCTTTTATTTTAATGATTATCTACTAGAAGTTTTAGCTGACTTTCCATGCAAAAAAGCTCATTGGATCGGAGATTTTTTTGATTCAAGGCTAAAAAAAACAAAAGAAATTATTGACTTATACTGCTTTACCGACTTCAGTTTTATTAAAGATGCTAAAGATATAGGATTAGATCATTCAATCTACCTTCCACTAGCTTACAATCCTGAAATCTTTTTTCCGAAGGATGAACAAAAAAATGACAGACTTTTATTTGTAGGAGCTTGGTCTCCTGACAGACAAGAACTAATTGAACGAATTCCGCTCCCAATTACTATTTATGGTAAAGGCTGGAATAATCTTGTAAAAAATGACAGTATTATTCATCCACATAATATTAGTCTACCCAATGTCGCTGAACTTTACCGTAAACATAAGTATGTTCTTAACCTCATTAATAAAGTAAATATACGACAAGGCATGAATATGCGTTGTTTTGAAGCACCTGCTTGCGGTTGCATTTTAGTCAGTGAATATGTAAAAGATCTTGAATTTGCATTCAGCATAGAAAATGAAATTATAACTTTTTCAGACCCTTCCGAACTGCAAAGCAAACTCAAAGAAAATTCTATTAATCCCTTACTAGCAATGGACAAGGTTCAACGAGATCATACCTATAAAAATAGGATAGATACGATTGTTGACCTATTGCTTTAAGAGTATCGTTACCAGTATTCATGTTATAGGTTCTACTCAGTGTTTGTTAGTATCATTGTCCCAAGTTATAATCATGCTCAATATTTAGAAGAAAGAATTAATAGTATTCTTAATCAAAGCTATTCACAATTTGAATTAATCCTTTTAGATGATTTGTCACCAGATCATAGCGCTAAAATTTTAGAAAAATACCGAAAACATCCTAAAGTTTCTCATTGCATTATCAATGAAAAAAATTCAGGCTCCACCTTCTACCAATGGAACAAAGGGATGCATTTAGCGAAAGGAGAGCTGATCTGGATTGCTGAATCCGATGATATAGCAGATCCTCGTTTTTTAGAAAAATTAGTACCACAGTTTGAGAAAAACCACAATTTAGTACTGGCGTATAGCCAATCATATCGAATGAACGCTAAAGGAGAAATAACTGGTTCTTGGAAAGATTTTACAGATCAAGTAGACCCAAAACTTTTCGAAAACAACTTTGAAATGAAAGGGCTTGAATATATAGAAAAATTTTTAAATACTCAAAATACTATTCCTAATGCGAGTGGGGTTATTTTCAAAAAACAAACTTACTTTGATGTGGGAGGGGCTAACCCGAGCTTACGCTTCATTGGCGATTGGGAAATTTGGGCAAAGATCGTAACACAAGGCGATATTTTTTTTACTCATGAATGTTTAAACTATTTTCGTTATCATAATACAAGCGTTATTGCGCAGGCAAAAAAGAAAAAAGATCATTTTGAAGTTAGACGTCAAGTCATTTTGTTCCGCCAAAGCATGTCACAGTTTTTAAAAGCCTATTCCCATCAACATCCAGAAGCGAATAAGGCTTATCAAATTAACCAAAGATGTCTATCAAAAGAATTAAGAAAAAATGCTTCTTTAGCTATTCGTCGTCGTTATTATAATCGGATTATGCCAACCTGTATAACAGCGCTGGAGACTTTACCTTTCTACATTGTACCTATTTATATTCTAAAACTACTTATACAACTTATTTTATCAATTTGCTTCGTTGCTCCTTATAAAGCATTATTAAAGCAAACAAAATAAAAAAGAGGAGATTCCTGCTCTTTTTATTTTTTAAATTTATCTAGAATTTGATATATTGAATGATCAAGTTGGCGATTATTAAAAAATAAAATCTAAATATTTAGTTTATTTTCCCAAAATATTATTCAATTTCCGAGTCATCTCTCCCGTATGGTCTTGTACTTTTAATTTTTGGACAGCCTCAACAATTTGATGAGCATCTAAAAAATTTAATAAATATAACCACCGCTGTTGAGCTAAGGAGTTTAATTGTTGTTTGATAGCCACATCCTGTACTGCAACTTCATCATAAAGTACTAGCAATTTGCTTCCGGACATAATAACCTCTGCAACCATCGAGGTTGAGTCTGGGCTCGCTAAAATCCAATCAGCTGCTTTAATGTAGTCTTTAATATCACAACTTTGCCCTTGTGCAACCCATGTTAGCAAGTCATTTGCCTGAAAAATATCGTACTGTTCAGTAAGCTCTTGTAACTCTTTTTCGAAATTAACTGACGTTCTACGCGATGTCGTAACTAATAATCTCGCTGTTGGATATTGCAACCGAATCTGTTGTAAAACAGTTGCCCATTGTACAGCATCACCGATTTTGACTGTTTTGGTATTCGCACCAATTAGAACTGCTATCACTAATTCAGCACTGTGAATTCCTAAATGCTCACGTGCCTGATCACGTGTCAAAGGCAAAGCACACATTTTATTAGGTGCAACTGGGTAGTAAAAGTAATGTGGCAATGTAGCTTGTTGATCATGAATGGTAAATACCACATCGAATAAATCAGCACGAATTCCTCGTAATGAACTCGCTACTAAATTTTTAATGGCTTGATTATTGCGTAAATGTTGTTTTAACAACAAATTGGCGAGCAAGGTATTTCCCCCCGCTGATACAATATATGCAACTTGTTTCTGTTCTAACGACTTGATAGTTTTCATATCAAGGAAATAGCATAACCAATGAGTATTTATTGAAAAATTGGACAGAAACTTAAGAACACGGTATAACCATTTCTTAGGTAAATTTAGTTGAATCCATTCCACTTGATAGTTTTTCTGTTGATTCAATAGCTGAACCATTCCCTGAGTTTGAGTTTCGTGACCAGGTTTACCATCTGTCAATGCAAGAATAAAATCCTTTTGTTGTGTCATCAATACATAATCCTATACTGAAAACAGTGACTGATATACTTGTACTGTATGATCAATCATTTTCGTGAAAGTAAGTTGTTCTTGTGCTAGTACATAAGCAGTTTTAAAACTACTCTCTGGATCAGATATTTTTAAATAATTTTGGATGAGCTGCTGTAAAGCCAATATATTATTAGGTTCACATAAAAATTCTGTGGGAATAAATTCAGACATCATCCCGACATTTGTACCAATAACTGGTCGCTCAAGCAACAAGGTCTCAGCAAGTGTATAAGGACCGCCTTCACGTAAAGATGAAACAATTAAGGCTTCATGTTCCGCAATCAATGGATGAATATTATTACTATAACCATATAGCTTAACACGATCAGCTAACTGATATTCTTTAATCAATTTTTCCAGTCTGTCCCGTTCTTCACCATCACCAATAATAGTTAATTCACAAGGAATGTTCTGCCAAGCGGCTAATAAAAGATTAAAACCTTTCACTTCATTTAAACGGCCTATTGCAATAAATTTTCTATTCTTTACAAATGGTTGAGCAGTTATATTTAAGGAAATCCCATTATAAACCACACTTACTTTATGTGGTTGCCCTACTATTTGTGCAAGACGTTTACTTACACAAATAATATGATCAAATGCCAAATAGGTTTTAATATTCTTTTTTGCACCATGCATGGTTACAACACATGGAAAATTCAAACTATTCAATATACCTTGTAAAAGTTTTGCTGTTTTCGAAGCATGAGCATGTAGCACTTGTGGCTCTGTCGCCAATATTAATTTTTTAAGCCGATATTTTGTCCATGGGTTATAACGGCTACCACTCATGTCGAAAGCCACAAAGTTCACCGCACTTTTCACCTGACTTTTATATTTCTGATGTGCAATTAAAGATACTTCATGTGATTGTGACAAACCAGCAGCCAACTCAAGTACATGCTTTTCTAGTCCCCCTTCCTCATCACTCGCCATTACAAGAGTAATTTTCATGCTTATCCCTCACGCTTACCAAGCTTTAAACGGAGCTTGACAGCAAATAATGAATCTTTACCACTGATTTTAATACGTTGTAGTTGAAAAAAGTCTGGCTGTTCGCCTTCAATTCCTTCTACAGTCGTTACAGCATTGCTATACCCTGACTGTTTTACCAGTTTGACATCGCGGTCTGAATAAATCCCAAATGGATATGCAAAACTGGTCACGGGTTTGCAAATTAATTGCTCAAGTTGTTGCTTTGAGTCAGTCAATTCTCTTAAACAATCGGCATCACTGAGTTTATTTAAATTGGCATGCGTCAATGTATGTGAACCAATTTCAATCAGCCCACTGTCTGCGAGTTGCTTGACTTGGGCATCATTCAACTTAGCTTCACGCATAAGTTCACCACTATTGTGATGTTCTTTTTTATAAGTTGACCAATCTCTATCATGACGGTCAACCACCACATAAACTGTTGCTTTTGCTTGATATTTTTCTAAAATTGGATAGGCATTTTGTAAGTTATCTAAATAACCATCATCAAATGTAATTGCTATTGTTTTAGCAGGGTGTTCCCCCCAACCATTTTGTAACTCTTGCATAGTTACAAAATGGAATCCTTGTGATTTCATCCAGGCAATCTGCTTTTCAAATTCAGCGGGTTTCACACGAAGTTTATTAAATTTAGCACCATCAATATGGTTTCTGACCATGTGATACATCAATATACGAGGCTGATTCCAACTTATTTTCGGCTTCCACCAAGCATACTTATAACTTAATACGAAGATAAGCAGAACCAATAAAATCAGTATATATAGCACAATCTCAAACTCATTATTTTGCTAAAAGATATGTTGCCACACGGTCTGCTTCTTTAAAAGCATAAGGTTGTGGTAACTGTACAACATAAGTCTGCTGTGAGATTAATTTTGATTCTAACATTTGGTCAACTGAGTGCGTAATCCGGTCGTCTTTCAAACGGTCCATTGCCATCACCCCGACTCGACAACCCGCGGTAAGCGCCTCAAAAATCATAGAGACGCTGTCTTCTGTCACCCAAACTGCTTCTGCTTTTTGCATTTCTTCGAAAATCCAGCCTTGGGGTGTTTGATCAACTGGAAATATGTGTAAATGCTGGGCAAAACTTTGTTGCCTTAAAATATCGACAAACTCTGCTGGGGTTCGACGTGAAGTGGTCAGAATAATTTCAGCGTCTGGATTATTCTCAACAATTTTTTGAACACTGGTTAATACTTTATTTTGGTTCCATTGATGTCGTTTAGATGAACCACCTAAAGCGATTAAAACTCTCGCGGTTTGATGACGATTTTCATTACGGATAGGATTTAATGCACCACGCGTGACAATCACATGGTTATCGGCGTGAATACCATCATGCTCCGGAATAACAGCATAATCAAAGCAACCAATAGGTAAACTCGGCTTCATTAAAATAATCGTTTTAGCCTTTTTAAAAATTCTACCGAGCAACAAAACACGAAAATGTGTGTGGCTTCCCACGCCAAATACAAAATCAGGCGCTTGTTTAAATAAGGAATTTTTCGAAGAGAAGAGTGCCTGAATTAAGGAAATAATAGGTAAATCAGAAATTAGGACCTCTTCAAAAGTTGTTTCTGGCTGTTGTCTTTGCATTGCCTGAAACAAGCCTAATGCTTGTGAGCGGTGCCCTGCCTTACCATCAGACACATAGACAATATGCATAGAAGCTCCCTAAGCCAAAAAATAAAAAAGGCGAAACCGAAGTTCGCCTTTTTATGTTAACGGATTAACTTATTTTACGTAAGTTAACCAGTGTTCATATTTCGGATTTCTACCTTGAACCGCATCAAAGTAAGTTTTTTGGATTTCAGTGGTAATTGGGCCACGAGTACCCGAACCGATTGGACGGTCATCGTATTCACGAATTGGTGTTACTTCAGCAGCAGTACCTGTGAAGAATGCTTCGTCTGCAATATAGAATTCGTCACGTGTAATACGGCGCTCAACAACTTGGTAACCAAGATCTCTAGCGATTGTCATCACAGTTTGGCGTGTAATACCGTCAAGTGCACCACCAGCGATATCTGGAGTGTGTAAAACGCCATCTTTAATCAAGAATACGTTTTCACCTGAACCTTGGCATACATAACCTTGTGGGTCCATTAACATTGCTTCATCGTAACCTGAGTGTGCAACTTCTTGGTGAGCAAGAATTGACAACGTGTAGTTACCAGATGCTTTTGCTTTACACATAGTCACGTTTGGATGATGGTGAGTAAATGATGAAGTTTTAACGCGAATACCTTTAGCCATCGCTTCATCACCAAGGTATGCACCCCACGCCCACGCAGCAACAGCGGCATGAATTGTGTTATTTGTTGCTGCAATACCTAGTTTCTCTGAACCGATCCAGATCAACGGGCGTAAATAGCAAGAAGCTAATTTATTTTCACGAACAACATCGATTTGTGCTTGTTCAAGCGTTGCTTGATCATACGGCACTTTCATTTGATAAATTTTTGCTGAATTTAACAAACGTTTTGTGTGGTCTTGAAGACGGAAAATCGCTGTACCTTTAGGCGTTTCATAAGCACGAACACCTTCAAATACGCCCATACTGTAGTGTAATGTATGGGTTAAAACGTGAATCTTTGCATCACGCCAATCAATTAATTTTCCATCTTGCCAAATAAAACCATCACGATCAGCCAAATTCATGGAACACTCCAAATTGTTATAAAATCATTCACTATCCAACTCAACCGAAGCGGTTGGGTCTATTAATCTTTGCCATAAATTGCAAACGACCGCACGGGTACTACGCCAGTCCGCTGCGCTGACTTGCATGGATTGATTTGCAAGGGCTAAACGGTGGCTTTCGGCACGTTCACTAAGATAGGCTCGAATTAATGCTGTGGCATCTTCACTGGATAAGCAGTCTGCTTTAGCAGCATCTTCTAATATTCTTACATTATCAGAATAATGGGCGAGATCGGGTTTCGTCCCGCTCCATGCAAGTACAGCATACTGTGCCATAAATTCGATATCGACGATACCACCTGCGTCCTGTTTTAAATGAAAAATACCATGTTTTTTTTGTTCAGAAGACGAACCTAGGTGGTCTTTCATTTTCTGACGCATTTTCAACACTTCCTCACGAACATAAGCCTCATCTCTAGATTGAGTCAATATCTCGCGTCGAAATATTTCAAATTTCTGGCAAAGCACCTCATCACCTGCAATAGAACGGGCACGTACTAATGCCTGGTGTTCCCAAAGCCATGCACTTTTCAACTGATAGTGTTCATAGGCTTTCAAGCTTGTTACCAATAAACCTGCTTCACCTGAAGGTCTTAACCGTGTATCAATTTCATAGACACGACCATCTAGCGTTTGCGTAGTCATCAAAGACATAAACTTTTGAGCAACACGCATAGCAAACTCAAAGCCACTAATTGACTTCGTTCCATCCGTATCAGCTTGTTCATCTAGATAATGAATAAAGACAAGATCTAAGTCAGAACCATAGCCCAGCTCAATACCACCCACTTTGCCATAACCAATGACAGCAAAAGCTTTGTAGTCTAGAGAGCAACGTTTTCCATCAACATCACATGGGTAACCATGACGCTTCGCCACGGTCTGATAAGCTAAATGGAGAGTTGCGTTTACACTGACTTCAGCAATATCAGTCAATGCATCAGATACTTTCATTAATGGGCTTTCAGCTAACACATCACTTGCAGCAACAGTGAGTACATTGCTCTTTTTAAACAGGCGAAGTGCTCGCATTTGGTCTTCGACCTGATCAATTTCAATGCGAAGCAATTGCTGACGTAATGAGTCTTCTAGGTCCTTACGCTTTGGCAACTCGAAATCCATCGATAAGAACTCATCCAGCAGTACTGGATATTGCGTTAGCTCTTCACAAATCCACGGACTCACCGTCGCCATTTTCACTAAGCGTTGCAGTGCCCCCTTACTTTCAATCAACATCACCAAATACACGGTTCGACGCATGACTGATTCAATAAGTGGCATTAAGCGCAACAGTGCAGTTTGTGGTTGTTCTGATTGCAAGATGGCTTCAATTAAATGAGGCCAGAAGGTTTTTAAACGCTGCACAGCATTTGAAGGGAGTTTCTTAAGTGCATGACCATGCCAAAACTCATGAATCAGATTTCTCGCATTGTCATCCAACACTTCATCTAACTGCTGCTCTAACTGTCCGAAATTTTCAGTTGCGGCATTTGAACTTGTATCTTCAATGAGCTGCTTAAATTGAACTTTTACTTTTTGACGTTTCTCATTAAGAACATCAAGAAACTCCTTCCAGCTAGTGAAACCTAAGGTATCTATAATGCGTTGTCTTAAGTCTAATTCTTCTGGTAATAATTGGGTTTGTTGGTCATTAAGGGCTTGAATCGCGTGTTCAACACGGCGTAAGAATAGGTAAGCATCTTCAAGTTCTAATACAGCTTGTTTTTCTAATAAGCCAGCTTCACCAATGTGCTCAAGACTAACTAAACATTGACGGTCTTGTAACTCACGTTTAGACCCGCCATAAATAAGCTGGAAGACCTGAACAATAAACTCAATTTCACGAATACCACCTGCTCCGAGTTTAATATCATCCTCAATATGACGACGTAAGACTTCGCGCTCAATCATCGCTTTCATATCACGCATGGCAGCAAAAGCGGTGTAATCGACATAACGGCGGAACACAAAAGGACGTGTCATTTCTAACAAATCCTGCCCTTCTTTACCTCCAGTCACTACACGCGCTTTAATCCACGCATAACGTTCCCACTCACGGCCATGTTGACTTAAATATTTTTCTAAAGCGGCATGACTAATCGCTAATGCCGAGCCATCCCCCCAAGGACGTAAGCGCATATCAACTCGAAACACAAAACCATCTGCGGTGATGTGTTCAAGCAAATAAATGAGTTTTTGTCCCCACAAAATACAGAACTGCTGTACATCAATACATTTGCGACCGTTGGTTTCACCTTGCTCATCAAAGGCAAAAATTAAGTCGATATCACTCGACAAATTAAGCTCTTGAGCACCAAGTTTACCCATGGCAACCACAATCAAATCTTGAACTTTGCCAGAGTAACTCACAGGTTCACCGTGTTTCGTCACAAGTGCGACACGTGCAAAATCTTTTGCAGCACAGATACTGGCATCTGCAAAATCAGAAAGTTCGCGAGTGAGTGTGACAACATCGGTAAGCTGATTGGCATCCTGCCAGATCCAGCGGAACATTAAACGGCTACGTAAAATGCGCATTTCGCGCATCCAAAGCGTTTCATCACCAATCCCATCTAGCGTGGTCTGTACAAATTGGTAAATCTGTTCGGTCGAGAGCGGTGCAGTAAATTGATCTATTTGATAATCTTGTTGTAAAACAGCTTGATGCAAACCTAAAACTTGTTCTGCGTACTGGCTGGCACGCAATGTTTTTTGTAACTGCTCCGCATTCATATAAAAAGCTCTTTTCCTCGTACTCTGTTTTTAGTTATAGCAGTTCGAGTAGTGTTAGGAAAAGGGATTAGACTAATTTTGCTTCTGATGAAGAATGATGTTCGGTATGTACCTCATGACTTTCTTGAGCTGAAGGTAATAGAACCTTAAATGTCGTTCCTACCCCTTCTTTGGAGCTAACAGTAATTTGCCCCTGATTAATCTCGACAAAACGCTTGCAAAGACTCAAACCTAAGCCGGCACCTTTTTCACCTGCAGTGCCTTTAAAACTAGCGGTAATACGTGGATGGAATAAATTTGCTATTTGTTGCTCGGTCATACCCAGACCTGTATCTCGAACAGTAATTTCTACATTTGCATCCGCTTGTTGAGCTTCAATAAAGACTTTGCCCGATCCATCAATGTCGGTAAATTTCAGCGCATTTGACACCAAGTTTTGAATTACAGAGGTCATCATATTGATATCGGCGTAGATATTTAAATCATCTGGAACACCATTCACCAGTTCAATATTTTTCTTTAAAGCTAATGTGTGCAGTACATCACAAACGATATTGCTGACTTGTCTAAGCTTAAAGTTAATTGGGTGATAAACAAAACGCCCTCCCTCAGCCATCGCCCATGTCAGCAAACTTTCAAGCAAGTTATAGGTCGATTGTGAGGTGTCATATAAATAATCTGCAATATTTTGAATACTAGATTCATCTAAGGTTTCACGCTCTTTGGCAAGTACTTCAGAAAATCCAAGTAATCCATGAAACGGTGCACGTAAGTCATGTGAGATAATCGAAAAGAATTTCGTCTTACTCGAATTAATCGCAACTTGTTGTTCATAAAGTTCATTTAACTCTTCATAGTTAAACTTCAACTCAACTTGTTGCATAAAAGTAGAACAATAATCGAGCAATAATTGAATATCATCATCTTCAAACGTTGCAGCATCGTCATCAAAAAAGACAGCAAACCCCATCGAGGTTTTATCAGGATGTAAAAGATGCACGGCCAATGCCCTGCTGCACTCAATATTTAATTCTTTTAAATAGTTGATTAAATTTTGATATGAAGGATGTAAGTGATTAATGATCTGTTGTTTGGCGAAGCACTGTTTTAAATGCTTCGATGGCTTAAACGAAATGGCGGTCATGCCTTCAGGGCAACGGTGCCAAAAGTAGGGTTCCTCATTAAAAGTCAATAAGGCTTTTTTACAATTCAAAAGACGAAGACTAAACCGGAAAAATTGCTCGATGTAGTTCTGCTCGGCATTTAATCCAAGCAACAGAGATATCCTACAAGCACTTAACTGCTCAACCTGATTTAGTTCTAAACGTTGGAATGTCATTGCCCGCCTCACAGATTATGTCGTTTTTGGTCGGAACCGCTCTCAAGAAATGTACTTATAATCATTATGATCTACTACAAACTTTAACACAGTACATTAAAAGAGCAACGTTCTTTTCAAAATAGAAATGTGAAGTTTCAATTAAAGGTTTTCAGATACATAAAGTGGGTATGCTTGAGGAAAATACAACAAATGTTTGAAGGTAAAGAGTTGTAAGATGTTAGAAATACGAGTTCGGAATACTCGTAAGAGATGGTCAAAAAATATTATTTTGAATAAGAGCTTAGATTCTTACTCAGTTTCGCTTTTATCAAACATGTTTGGTATTTAAAGAAGAACTTCTTGAGCTTAAAAAATGAAAGATTTTTATAAGCTCTAAATTTATAGCTAGAAATTCGAGTCCGACCCTCGGGATCAAATAATAATTTCTTAAGCTCTATCCACTTTTTTATACCCAACAAAAAACCCCTAAGCCGTTAACTTAGGGGTTTTCGTAGAATCTTACGATTCTGAATATGGTCCCGAGGGTCGGACTCGAACCGACACGTCATCTCTGACAGCGGATTTTGAGTCCGCCGCGTCTACCAATTTCACCACCTCGGGAGAGGAAGTATGTTTGTGTTGCGTATATTAGCGCGTTTGTAAAACTTGTCAAACCCTAAGTGAATATTATCGTTCACTTTTAGATCATTTAAACATTTTTCATGATTTAGGTCAGAAGCACAGCCATAAAAAAGCGAAAAAGTTTATACTAGGCCCAATTTTTGCGGTGTTTTTTCTAAATATGCAACTGTCTGACTTTTCCTTTGAATTACCTGATGAACTTATTGCCCGTTACCCTCTCGAATCACGTAGTGCTTCGCGGTTGTTGCACCTAGATTCAAAGGGTCAATATCACGATCACATGTTCACAGACATTATCGATCTGTTCGAAGAAGGTGATTTGTTGGTGCTTAATGACACCAAGGTCATGAAAGCGCGACTTAAAGGAAAACGCTCTACAGGCGGTGCTATCGAGATTTTGGTTGAGCGCATGCTGAACCACACTACAGCGTATTGTCATATTAAATCGAGCAACTCACCTAAAGCAGATGCTGAGCTTTTTGTTGGTGCAGATAACATTCCTGTGATTGTTCGTGGTCGTCACGAAAATTTATTTGTGGTTGAGTTTTCACAGCCCATCTTGCCTGTACTTGAGCAATATGGTCAGTTACCTATTCCGCCTTACTTTAACCGTGAAGCAGAAGAAATTGATACTGAACGCTATCAAACGGTTTTCCATAATCCTGAAAAAATTGCCAGTGTTGCCGCTCCTACTGCAAGCTTGCACTTTGACGAAGAGTTACTAGCAAAGTTAGAGCAAAAAAATGTTCAAAAATCTTTTGTGACTTTACACGTCGGTGCTGGCACATTTATGCCTGTTCGTACTGATGACATTACCAATCATGTCATGCACAGTGAATGGTGTGATGTTCCTCAAGAAACTATTGATTTAATTTTGGCGACTAAAGCACGCGGCAATAAAGTGATTGCCATTGGTACAACCGCGACACGTGCTTTAGAAAGTGCAGCTCAAGCTCATGGCGGTAAAATTGCAGCTTGGACGGGTGACACACAAATCTTTATCTATCCGGGTTATGAGTTCTGCATCGTGGACCGTTTAATTACCAACTTCCATTTACCAGAGTCTACCCTGCTCATGTTGGTATCAGCGCTATCAAATCGAGACAACATTTTGGCTGCCTATGAACATGCAGTTAAAAGCCGCTATCGTTTCTTTAGCTATGGCGATGCAATGCTGATTGATAAGCTAGAAGTTTAAAAACTAAATTCTGATCGATATTGTTAATCATCTATAAACATCTTCTATAATAAGGATGCAAATATTTAGCAATATCGATTAGCTTTACCAAGTCGATTATAATTTTTATAAGCCTGAATTTTAGATATTTCCTTCATTAAAATATCTATGCCATAAAACCTATCCTTAGTTTCTCCAATCTTTTTATATAACAGCTACATTTAGTAGTAGAACTACATCGCAGAATCAAGGAAAATAGCCCTCTTTTTAGCAGCGAACTGTTTCTTCGCCTCTGCTCGTGTTCAGGATTTTTAGATGAAGTTTGAAAAATTAGGTCAGTCGGGGCGCGCCCGTCGTGGTCGTTTAACTTTAGAACATGGTGTTGTTGAAACACCTGTTTTTATGCCAGTGGGGACTTACGGTACAGTCAAAGGCATGTTACCTCGTGACATCGAAGACATTCAGGCACAAATTATTTTAGGAAATACGTTCCATTTATATTTGCGTCCGGGTCTTGAAGTGATTAAAGAACACGGTGGTTTGCATGACTTTATTAAATGGAATAAGCCAATTTTGACTGACTCTGGCGGTTTCCAGGTTTTTAGTCTTGGCGCAATGCGCAAAATCAAAGAGGAAGGTGTTACTTTCCGCTCACCGATTGATGGTTCAAAAGTATTTTTATCACCTGAAATTTCTATGGAAATTCAGCAGGTCTTGAACTCTGACATCGTTATGATTTTTGATGAGTGTACGCCTTACCCTGCGACACATGAAGAAGCTCAAAAATCATTGCAGCTTTCTTTACGCTGGGCAAAACGTTGTAAAACCCATCATCATGATGAGCTCAAAAATCACAATGCGTTATTTGGCATTATTCAAGGTGGCATGTATGAAGACTTACGCGATGAGTCTTTAAATGGCCTTTTAGAAATCGGCTTTGACGGTTACGCAATTGGCGGTTTATCTGTAGGTGAACCTAAAGAAGAGATGATCAAAGTTTTAGATTATCTACCGAATAAAATGCCACATGACAAACCTCGTTATTTGATGGGCGTTGGTAAACCAGAAGATATCGTTGAAGCGGTGCGCCGCGGTGTCGATATGTTTGACTGTGTAATGCCGACTCGTAATGCGCGAAACGGTCATTATTTTGTCACTGATGGTCTGGTACGTATTCGTAATAGTAAATATCGCCATGACCAGAGCCCGCTCGATCCACATTGCGATTGCTACACTTGTAAGAACTTTACCCGCGCTTATCTATTCCACCTTGAAAAATGTGGAGAAATGTTGGCGTCTATGCTCGGTACTATTCATAACTTACGTTATTACCAACGTTTGACTGAAGGTATGCGTGATGCATTAGACAATGGCACATTTGATGAATTTGTTCAGGACTTTTATGCCCGTCGTGGTTTAGAAGTTCCACCATGTCCGGTTGATGAATAAGCCAGATTTGCGCTCAACCTCAAGACAAGGTAAATTGCAAAACGAATTAGGATTATGTCAGTTATCTGACTCATATTTTTAACTTTAGGAAATCAAAATGAGCTTTTTAATTTCTGCTGCTCATGCAGCACCGGCAGCTGGCCCAACTAATGGTATTTTGCCAAACATCTTGATGATTGTCGTATTCGTTGCAATCTTTTATTTCTTAATTTGGCGCCCTCAAGCAAAACGTGCTAAAGAACACCGTTCTTTAATCGAGAGCTTAGGTGTTGGTAGTGAAGTTGTTTTTGCTGGCGGTTTAATGGGCAAAGTAACCAAAATTGAAGGTGACTATGCAGTTGTTGAACTTAGCCGTGGTGTAGAAGTAAAAATTCAGCGTGCCAGCGTAATTTCAGTATTACCTGAAGGCACTCTAAATAACCTTTAATCATAAAACAGTCGTGCTTTAGCACGGCTTTTTCATTTAAGAAGAAAGCGAATGCGTTACCCTGCATGGAAATATTTACTGATTCTGGTTGTTCTGGTAATCAGTACATTATACGCACTGCCTAGTCTATATCCGGATGAGCCCGCTGTTCAAATTTCCGGTGCCAAAGCTGGTACCCAAATTGATCAAAGTGTGGTGAAAAAAGCAGAGCAAATTTTAAAAACAGCAAATATTGCGAGCCATGACAATACTTTTACAAATAATGCTGCCCTATTGCGTGTCAGTTCATCTGAAGCGCAGTTAAAGGCAAAAGAAGTATTACGTCGTGACTTAGGTGATGAATATGTTGTCGCCCTAAACCTTGCACCAACCACACCGGAATGGCTGCAAAAGATTGGGGCAAAACCAATGAAACTTGGTTTGGACTTACGTGGTGGTGTCCACTTCTTGCTTGAAGTAGATATGGACAAAGCCGTTGCCCAACGTATGGAAACCTCTGCTACCGATTTGCGTCGTCAGTTCCGTGAAAACAAGATCAAATTTAACAGTCTTGCATTAACGAATAATGTGATCACTGTTCAATTTGCTGACAATGCTGACCGTGATGCAGCAATGGATTTTTTACGTCGTAATGGGAATGAATATACCCAACAGGCATTAGCAAGCTCTACAGGTTCTACTTTAAAGCTTACTTATACCGATGTACGTCGCCAAGAAATTCAGTCATATGCGGTAAATCAGAACTTAACAACATTACGTAATCGTATTAACGAACTTGGTGTTGCAGAAGCATTGGTACAAAGTCAGGGTAGCAACCGTATTGTTGTTGAATTACCGGGTGTACAAGATACAGCTGAAGCTAAACGTGTTTTAGGGCGTACTGCGAACCTCGAATTCCGTTTAGTTTCTGACTTAAATGATCAATATATCGATCCATATACGGGTAAATATAATGGTCAACCTTTACCTCCGGGCACAGAAGTTTTTGCTTATGAGTCTTTAGATAGCGGTCGTCAACTCTTGTTGCAACGTAACCGAATCTTGACTGGTGAGCGTGTTCAAAATGCAAGCTCTGGCTTTAGTCAGGACTCTGGCGGTGCCGAAGTAAATATCACGCTCGACAGCGCTGGCGGTAAGCTAATGTCCGATGCAACCCGTAATGCGGTTGGTAAACGCATGGCGGTATTGTTCATCGAGAACAAGCAAAAAATTAACTATGTCACAGATCCAAAAACTGGTGCACAAACAGAAGTTCGTACGCCATATACTGAGTCTGTAGTCATTAACGCTGCAACAGTTCAAGCTGTTTTAGGTTCGACTTTCCGTATTACCGGTTTAAGTTCTCCTCAAGAAGCATCTGAACTTGCATTAATGCTTCGTGCTGGTGCTTTGGCTGCGCCAATGTACTTTGTTGAAGAGCGTGTAGTAGGTCCAAGCCTTGGTCAAGAAAACATTGATAAAGGTGTATTGTCTACTCAAATCGGCTTCTTGCTCGTTGCAATCTGGATGGTGGTTTTCTTCCGTGTATTCGGTTTAATCGCGAACTTTGCTCTTGTGTTTAACTTGGCAATGATTTTAACCGTGATGTCATGGATTGGAGCTTCCCTCACCTTACCGGGTATTGCCGGTATCGTTATTACCATTGGTATGGCGGTCGATGCGAACGTATTGATATGTGAGCGTATCCGAGAAGAAATGCTCTGGGGGGCCTCACCCAAACAGGCCATTGTGGCCGGTTATGATCGAGCCTATAACACCATTTTTGACTCGAACTTAACCACGTTCCTCGTTGCATTCATTCTGTTTGCAATTGGTACAGGCCCAATCAAAGGTTTCGCCGTGACATTAATGATCGGTATTATTTGTTCGATGTTTACTGCAATTACAGTAACTCGTGCAATCGTACAAATCATTTATGGCAAACGTCGTAATTTGAAAAAGTTGAGCATTTAAGGAGATCGATGATGACTAAAGTGACTCAACAAGATTCAAAACAATATGGTCGTCCGGATGATGCAAAAATCATCCCGTTCATGAAGATTGCCAAACCTGCAGCGATCTTCTCGATCCTGATTACTTTGGCAAGTATTTTCTTTATTGCGACTAAAGGTCTTAACCTCGGTTTAGACTTTACAGGTGGTGTTTCAGCTGAGCTTAACTATGCTCAACCAGCCAATCAGTCTGAAGTTATTCAGGCGCTCGATAAAGCTGGTTTTAAAGATGCTGTAGTACAAACCTTAGGCAGTAATAAAGACTTACTTGTGCGTATGCCAGTACAAGAAGTTAAGGTTGAAGATCTCAATAACGCGATCACTAAGGCTGTACAATTACCAAATAATGCTGCCGAAGTTCATAAAGTGGACTCTGTAGGTGGTCAGGTTGGTAACGAGCTCTATGTTCGTTCTGCTGGTGCCGTTGCACTTGCACTTATCTTAATGTTGATCTACGTAACCATCCGCTTTGAGTTCAAACTCGCGATGGGTGCTGTAATGTCTTTATTCCACGACATCATCATTATTATTGGTGCTTTTGCATTATTCCAATGGCCATTTGACCTTACAGTGTTAGCTGCGGTACTTGCTGTTATTGGTTTCTCACTTAACGATAACATTGTAGTGTCAGACCGTATTCGTGAAAATTTCCGTAAAATTCGCGGTGCGACTCCTCGTGAAATCGTCGATATTGCGTTAACTGAGACTTTGCGTCGTACTATTCATACCTCAATGACATTATTACTTGTTGTTCTAGCAATGATGTTCTTAGGTGGTGATGGTCTACACTGGTTCTCTGTGGCAATGTTTGTTGGTGTATTTGTCGGTACTTATTCTTCGATTTATATCGGTACTGCATTTGCATTATGGCGTGGTCTTAACCGTCAAGACTTCATCGTTCAGGTTAAACCTGAATTTGAGGATGAAATTCCTTAAGTTGTCTAAAACAAGACAAATAAAAAACCGCGATTCATTCGCGGTTTTTTATTTGATTCAAAAATTATTTACGGCGTAATGCATCCGAAATAGCTTCAACCAATTGTTGAGAAATTTCCTGTTTAGATGCTTTCTCCAACTCCCGCTTTTTCATGTGATAGCTTTCAGCAAAGAAAACTGTCATCGCATTCTCATCGGAAGCAAATCCAATATCAGCACGTGATACATCGTTACACGCAATCATGTCTAATTTTTTAGCAACAAGTTTACCTGCCGCATATTCTTCAACATTTTGCGTTTCGGCTGCAAAGCCCACCATAAATGGACGTTTTTCCTGACCTGCGATTGTTGCCACAATATCTGGATTTTTGACAAGGGAAACATTCAACTCATCCCCTGCTTTTTTAATTTTATGCTCAGCAACTTCTGCTACGCGATAGTCTGCAACTGCCGCAGTCGCAATAAAAATATCGCAGCCTGTTTCTAGTGAACTCATACTGACATCGAGCATTTGTCGTGCTGAGGCAACATTTACACGTTGAACACCATTTGGCGTATCTAAACTTACAGGTCCCGCAATCAGAGTCACTTGCGCGCCAGCAGCATAACAAGCAGCGGCTAAAGCAAAGCCCATTTTGCCAGTACTATGGTTTGAGATATAACGGACAGGATCAATCGCTTCACGTGTCGGCCCAGCAGTAATAACTACTCGCTTACCTGCCAACAGTCCAAATTTCTCAGCGATGGCACGTTGAGCTTGATGGAAATAGCCAGCGACTTGGCGAGCAATTTCTTCTGGCTCAGGCATACGGCCTAAGCCAACATCACCACAAGCCTGCTCACCCGCATCCGGCATGATCACATGTACGCCATCTTCGACCAAGGTTTGCAAATTACGTTGAGTTGCTTTAGCCGCCCACATTTGCTGATTCATCGCCGGAGCTACCCAAACAGGAGATTTTGTTGCCAAAAAAACTGTACTGAGTAAATCATCTGCCAAACCATTCGCAAATTTAGCCAATGTGTCACAGCTTGCAGGTGCGACTAGTAATAAATCAGCCCAACGTGCTAATTCAATATGTCCCATACCCGCTTCAGCCGCAGGGTCTAGAAGTTCAGTATGAACAGGATTACCAGAAAGAGCCTGAAAAGTTAATGGTGTAATAAATGCCTGAGCACCATGTGTCATCACCACTCGCACGTCAAAGCCATAATCTTTGAGGCGGCGGACTAAGATGGCACTTTTATAGGCAGCAATTCCGCCAGTAACAGCTAAAACAATGTTTTTATGAGGAATAACGCTTAGATCAAAGCTCACGAACAGGATACCTTTCTGTTGCAGTGGCGCTCACAATAGCATTAAATACGCGCAGACCCAAGATTGATTGGGCAAACAAAATAAAATTTTAAGCGAATTATGTTGGGGAATATGAATACTTCTATTAAAAATTGGCCTGAACAAGAACGGCCAAGAGAACGGTTATTACAACAAGGTCCACAAAGTTTATCAGATGCTGAGCTACTCGCGATTTTTCTTCGCTCAGGTTCACGGCAATATTCAGCAGTCGAGTTATCTCGTTTACTCATTCAGCACTTCGGTAATCTTAATGCCGTGTTTGATGCCTCATTTAGTGAGTTAACTCAATTTAATGGCATTGGAGCAACGAAATATTCACAATTACTGGCAGTCAAAGAACTCGGACGGCGTTATCTCGATCATCACTTCCAGACAAATAATCTCAGCCTTCATTCATCAGATTTAGTTTTGGATTATCTGCGCTATGAGTTAAAAGGCGAAAAACAAGAAGTCTTTGCTGTTTTGTGCCTAGATCCCGAATTAAGAAAGCTTCATTTTAAAAAGCTATTCTTTGGTTCAGTTAAGCATTGCGCAGTTTCGATCAATCAAACCTTACGCTACGCCTTACAGCAACATGCTTGCCAGCTCGTTATTGCACACAATCATCCATTTGGATCAGCGCAGCCTTCTTCCGAAGATATTGCCTTAACTCAGCAACTTGAACAGGCTTGTCAGCTTGTCGAAATTCGTTTGCTTGACCATTTTATTATCTCACCAGAAGGGAGCTTTTCCTTTGCTGAACAACAACTGCTCAACCCAGCAACAATATCAGTTCAATGATATTGACAAAGTACTACTAAGCCTAGAAGATCAAAACAAAAATAGCGACGTTTAAAATAAAATGATTGTTCGGGAACAGCCTAGTATTTTCAAAGTATTATTCTCTTGGCGAGGCACAATTTTACCCAAAATTTTGCCATCCCTAGGCGTTGTGATGCTGATCTCGGCAATCATTGGTGGAGTCGAATACATCAATCTTTATCGCTTTCCAGAGATTCCTTTGGTTGGCTTCACGCTCATTGGTGTCGTACTTTCTATTTTTTTAGGATTTAAAAATACGGCGTGTTATGACCGTTGGTGGGAAGCGCGAAAATTATGGGGCGTTCTCATTGCGACTTCACGTCATTTTGACCGTGACTGCCGTATTTTAACTCAAGCTCGCCGTGAGCGTGTTATTCAACATGTGATTGTTTTTGCTAATGTATTGCGTGACCGTTTACGTCGTCAGACGGCGAACCCAACTGAGTTGATTCAAACCAGTGGTATGAGTCAGCAAGCACTCACTCAACTCTACCAACAAAATAATGCCCCTCAGTACACGCTCAGTCTCATTCACTGGGAATTGTTGCAGGCACTTAAAGAAGGCGAAATTTCTGACATCATTTATGCACAAATGAATAAGAATGTTGCCGACTTAAGCGTCGTACAAACTGGCTGTGACCGAATTGCCAATACGCCTATTCCATTTGCTTATTCAGTTTTACTTAACCGCACAGTCTATTTTTTCTGTTTTATGTTGCCGTTTAGTCTGGGTTCATTGCTTGGATTAGCAACACCTTTACTCGTCGGAATTTTGGCATACACATTTTTGGGTCTGGATGCTCTAAGCTCTGAAATTGAAGAGCCTTTCGGTACGCAAAGTAATGACTTACCGCTAGATGCAATGGTACGTAGTATCGAGATTGAGCTATTAGGGACGCTCGGTAAACCTACTCCACCACCCATTCAGGCTCAAGATAACAACTTACTGTAAAGAGTTTAAACAAAACGTTCCCAAATCCCATGCTGCTTATCAGTGGGTTTAGGTGTATTTCCTAGTTTAATCCATGGCATATTTTCACCATGAAAATCACTGCCAATTGAAACTGCCAACTGATATTGTTCAATCATTCGATCAATCATTTGGCGAGTAGATAGAGGTTCCATTGGTGGAGGTAACTCAATTGCGTCTCCACCTGAAGTTGCGAATAATTCAATTAAATAACGAACGTTAGTTGCAGATAAATCATAACGGGTCGGGTGTGCTAATACTGCGAAACCTTTACTTTGATGAATCACATCAATAGTTTCTTTTAAGCCTAGTCCTTCAAACTTTACAAAAGCACGTTTTCCTTCTTTTAAGAAACGATCAAATGCTTGTTGAGGACGAGTCACGACATTTTTCTCGACCAATGTTTTAGCAATGTGAGTTCTTGTTACCCTATCCGCCTGATTTTCTACTTTGGCAAGAACATCATCATAAATCTGAAAACCAATACATTTTTCTAATAGCTCACAAATCACTTTAGCTCTTTGCGCTCTAATTCTTTTTTGTTGTTCTAATGCTTCTAAAATTGGTGCTTCATCTTGCATATTTAAAGCAACAATATGTACACCATAACTCTTCTTAGTGGTTGGGCGCGACCATTGACTAGAAATCTCTGCACCAGAAATAATATTTAAATCATGGCCTTGTGCAGCAATTTTTGCACGCTGCAACCCATCCATTGTATCGTGGTCAGTCAAAGCCAACGTATGCAAGTTCACATCTATAGCAGCTTGCACAAGCAATTCCGGAGACAAAGTTCCATCAGAAATATTGCTATGTGTATGTAAATCTATGCCTTGCATCTTTTATACTATGCCATTCGCCAAACCTGATCAGATACTCTAACATGAAAGCACTTCTGGACTTTGTTCCATTAATTATTTTCTTCTATTTATATAAAACAGTTGATCCAACTGACACCCAGCATCCTTTACTGAAACTGATCGGGTCTGCTGGTGGTGCCGATAATAATAATATTCTTGTAGCGACGACTGGCTTAATTATTTCAATGCTTGTGGTATATGGTGCCCTATTCGTTTTCCAAAAATTCCGTCTTGATAAACAACAGTGGTTTGTATTGTTTATGACTGTCATTTTTGGTGGCATCACCCTCATGTTAAGTGACGATTTCTATATTCGTCTTAAAGCTGCGATTTTAAATTTAGTTTTTGCAGGCGCATTCTTGGTTTCACCTTGGTTTGGTAAAGACCGTAAACCACTCATTCAACGCTTATTTGACCCGATTTTAGATTTGAGTGAAAAAGGTTGGAAAAACCTCAATTTTGCTTGGGCTGCGATGTTTGTCGTGATGTCTTGTCTCCATGTATTCTTCGCGTTTTTATTTCACGGTGGAAAATATTGGGGCGAATTTACTGCATTTGGTGACATGATCGTGATGTTTTCATTTATCATTATTCAGTTCATTATTTTACGCAAACATTTTAAGTCACCAGACGCTTAAAGTGCTTCCAGATTGATTATAGAGATACGATTACATGCCTTTTTTTGTTCTAAGCTGTACCGATAATGAAGGAACTTTAGAAAAACGCTTGGCAGTACGCCCTCAGCATATCGAACGTCTACAAAAACTCGATGATGAAGGCCGCCTTGTTACAGCGGGTGCTATGCCAAAAGATCCTAATGATCCGCAAGCAGGCTTCTATGGTAGCACCATGATTGTTGAATTCGACAGTCGCGAAGCATTAGATGAATGGTTAAAAGAAGAACCATTTGTTAAAGAAGGCATTTATGCTCACGTTGATGTAAAACCGTTTAATAAAGCATTTCCAAAAGGGTAATCGCATGCAGCTTGCAATCAAAAGCTTTCTTGGCTTGTGTTTGATTTGTTCAACTGCTGGAGCAGTTGAACCTGCTGCGACACCAGCAACTCCTTCTCCAAGTGCGCCTTCAGCTCAAGCCGCTAAACCAGCTCCAACATCTGTAACTGGGATCAAGACAGCAGCAACGGCCGCACCAACTGCAACACAACCACTTACAGCAGAACAGCTCGCAAAGAACAAGCAACAGCAAGACGCAAAAATCAAAGCCTTAGTTCAAGATCAAGCATCTCGCTTAAAACAGCTAGAACATGCCAACCTTGAAGCACTAGCCCAGAACCAAGAGTTACAGCTAAAAAATGATAATCTCTCTGTTCAGGTTCAAGTCTTACAAAGCGAACGAAGTGCGCAAATGTTTTTATATGGCGCTGTTACCTTAGCGGGTGGTGTATTGCTAGGTTTCTTTATTGCTAGTTATATTCATACAAAACGTCGACGCCAGTGGTAATACCAAGCGATCTATTAAATTCAATGAACGTATCAAACCGTATCCAAACAGCAGAGCTGGACTGGGAATTTGTCGATGGTATCGAGATTCCCATTTCTAAACAATTTGGTGATGTCTACTTTTCTAAAGATAATGGCCTACTTGAAACACGACATGTTTTTCTAAATGGTAACGACTTATCGGAACGATTAGCCAATCTAAAAGATTTTGAATATTTCAGTGTAGGAGAAACCGGTTTTGGTACAGGTTTAAATATTCTTGCACTCTGGCAACTTTGGCGGCAAGTTCGTCCTGATAATCAAAGCCATTTACATGCAATTAGCGTGGAAAAATTTCCATTAAGTAAAGTTGATCTTATTCGCGCTTTAAATGTCTGGGATGAACTTAAACCACTTGCAGAGCAGTTAATTGAACAATATCCCCTGCCTATTGCTGGATGTCATCGTTTAACTTTTCCTAAAGAACGTTTTAGCATCGATTTATGGCTTGGAGACGCGCAAGAAATTTTCCCAAGCATGGCTAAAACTAAAGCTGTGAATGCCTGGTTTTTAGATGGCTTTGCACCATCTTGTAACCCAGACATGTGGGAACAAAATGTTTTAAATAATATTGTCCGTCTTTCAGGTTATGGCACTACATTTGCCTCTTTTAGTGTTGCTGGCATTCTAAAACGTGGACTCAAAGCACATGGTATTGATATTTCTCGTCCACGTGGTTTTGGCCACAAACGAGAAATGCTCAAAGCAGTCTGGAATCCGCCTGAATCTGATGAAGGTTCCGCAGAATTAGGGCAAACTCACGCATTGGCTACAGAGCAACAGCATATTGCGATTATAGGGGCTGGTGTAGCAGGTTTAAGTACGGCGTGGGCATTTGCAGCACGTGGCCACCAAGTGACCTTATACGAGCAAACCAATGCATTATCGGGTGCCTCTGGAAATCCTTTGGCATTACTTAATCCGAAACTATGCCCAATTGAACAAAGTCATGAGCACCTGATGACTTTAAGTTGGCAACATGCTTTAAATTTTTATAAAAATTTTAATGCATTCCGTCCACTTCAAATTCAACAAATTGCATTGAAAAATGCAGAAGAACTTTTAGATTTGGTAAATCAGTATCCAGCTCAAGTTATTACTAACTCAGCGAACTCACTTGAAACTGATTACTCAAGCATATTACTAACTGAGGCTGGTTCCGTTTCACCACATCAATTACGTGATGAAATTTTGCAGCATCCATGTATCAATCTCAAAATTGCCCATGTCACAGCACTGATTTCTTGTGAAAATAAAGTTCAATTGCAAACCGACAATGAAATTATTGCAGAAGCAGACCATGTCGTTGTGTGCTGCGCTCGAGAAAGTGCTGCTTTATTTGACAGCTATCCACAGTTAAAACCAATACGTGGACAAGTGAGCTGGGTTGATAATACGTTTGCCCCCCTGCCTTTAAATGAAGCTTATAGCTATGGTGGCTATTGCATGCAACTTGACGCTGCACAGATGATTTTAGGTGCATCTTTCTACCCAAATCGTGAAGATCAAGATGTACTTCCCGAAGACCATGTGCATAACTTTGAATTAATCCACAGTGTATTCCCTGAATATGCTGAAAAGTTACCGTCACCTTCGACATGGCAAGGGCGTGCATCCATACGGGCACAAAGCTTGGATTATTTTCCTCTGGTTGGAAAAATGCAGGAGAATAGCCGAATTGCTACTTTTGCCGGGCTTGGCTCTAAAGGGTTTCTTTTTGCACCGCTATGCAGTGAAATCTTAGTTGCTCAAATATTAGGAGAAGCTTGTCCAGTGCCAGACCGCCTATTACAAAAATTGAGTCCTCAACGGTTCCAAAAGAAAGTGAAACCTAAAAAGCCTTATTTTAAACCGCAATAATTCATTTCAATAAAAAAGCACCCGAAGGTGCTTTTTTTATGCGCCCTGCTCTAGAGGCAAGCCAGCATCACGAGCTGCACGTGTCCCGCCCATCAGCACGACATATTCACGCGAGGCATCCAATCCTTCTAGTTTCTCAGCTGCACGAGGAGCTTTGCTACCACCACCACATAAAATATAAATCGGCTGACCCGCAGAGACCTGGTTCAAAATATCAGCATTCAAATCATTAATTGGGCGATTCACCGCACCTTTAACATGCCCTTCTGCATAAGCATTAGTATCACGGACATCCCAGATAACAGCATTTTCTGGGAATTCAAATGTTGTAATTTCTTGTTTACGGATCATTGTGCACTCCTTTGATGTAAACAACACTTGGCAAATGAAGAAAACCCTCTTAGCATCTCAAATATTCTTTCACTTTGTAAAGGTCTAAACTATGCCTTCTTTCGATATTGTCTCTGAATTAGAGTTATTTGAAGTTAATCATGCTGTACAAAACACACAAAAAGAGATTGCAACACGCTTTGACTTCCGTGGTCACGATGTTTCTATCGAATTAAATGAAAAAAGTAAAGAAATCAAAATCAGTACCGAAAGTGATTTCCAGTGTGAACAAGTTTATAACATGTTAGAAAATCATTTTTATAAACGTAAAATTGATGTTCAAGCACTTGATCCACAAAAAGCTGCGGCTTCTGGCAAAAACTTTGTACAAGTCATTAAACTTAAAGATGGTCTTGACTCTGATACTGCAAAAAAAATTAATAAAGCCATTAAAGAAAGTGGCGTTAAAGTGCAATCTTCTATTCAAGGCGACAAAATTCGTGTGACTGATAAGAAGCGTGACACCTTACAACAAGTCATGACTTTTTTACGTGAACAACAATTCGGTGTGCCATTACAGTTTAATAACTTTAAAGATTAATATCTTGTCGGCCATTTAAAGCTAAGGTAATCCCATGTCTCAATCCAACCGTCTATCAAAACTGGTAAAAGCAACTTCAAAATTCCCTAAAGGTATTCGGAGCACGCTTTGGAGCAAGGCGTTTGGTCGTATCGTACCAATGGTGGGTACAGCAAATATCCGCTATCTGGAAGTAGACTCAAACCACGTTACTGTCCGTTTAGATAACCAAAAAAATATGCAGAATCATATTAAAGGCGTCCACGCTGCGGCTATGGCGCTTTTAGCAGAAACTGCAACAGGTTTTCTAACCGGTTTACATATTCCTGATAATCGAATTTTATTAATCAAATCATTACATGTAGATTATTTAAAAGTGGTTGAAGGCGGTTTGACTGCTACAGCAACATTGTCTGCTGAACAACAAAAGTTTATTGCAGATAATGAGAAAGGTGAACTTATGATTCCTGTTACTGTGATTGATGATGCAGGCAATGAACCAATTCAATGCCAAATGCTCTGGGCATGGTTACCTAAACGTAAGAAATAATAACTAATCTAAAGTATTTTTAGACGGTTATTTACCTCAAGATATAAAACTAATATTTTGTATCTTGAGGTTAAAATGAAAAAAATATTAATTCTTTCCTCTTTATTTACCAGTTTAATATTTACAACAATAACGGCTCACGCGACTGAACCCAGCATTGAAACCAGTAAAGTAACTTCGGCTAAATCAGAAGCTATTGATAAAGTAAGTGCTCAAAACAAAAGAATAGTGACCGACTTTTATGAAGGTGTCTTTTTAAAACATAAAGTCAAAGAATATGCAGACCGCTATATTGGTCAACAATACATTCAGCACAATCCTAATGTTCCAGATGGGAAAGCACCTTTCGTTAATTTCTTCACTGAAAAATTCCAAAAGAATCCGCAAGCTAAAAATGAGATTAAACGTGCGATTGCTGAAGGCAATCTTGTCGTTTTACATGTCCATTCCACTGAAAACGAAAAAGATCGAGGAAGAGCGATTGTTGATATATTCCGTGTTGAAAATGGAAAAATCGTAGAGCATTGGGATGTGATACAAAATATTCCTGAGCAAAGCAAAAATACAAATACGATGTTTTAATTTCTAAAAACTAGTTTTTCTTTTGAATAAAAATTAAAGCCTGAATACTAATATTCAGGCTTTCTGATTCTTATTGAGTTTCCAAAAACTTTTGTTTCGCTTCTTCAGGTATTTGACGCTTATTACCTTTTACATCTACTGCTACAAAGGTAAAGACTCCTTCAGTAATGCGTATTGGTTCACGAGAGTCATCATGACTATCCCAAACTTCAATTTGCATCTGAATAGAAGTATTTCCAACTTTTAAGATCTTGGTATAGCAGCTAATGACAAAGCCAACTTTTACCGGAACCAAAAAGGTCATTTGATTAATAGAAATCGTAGCACAGCGACCACGACTGAAACGTTCTGCGTGAATTGCTCCAGCCAAGTCCATTTGTGACACAATCCATCCACCAAATACATCACCACTCCAGTTTGTATCTGCTGGCATGGCAATCGTTTGTAAGGATAAAATTCCTTCTGGTTTGGTATAAGCTTCTGACACCTTAGCTCCCGAAATTCGTTTGAAGTTGTTGATCGAGCCACTGTTGCAATTCAGGCCCACGTAATGCACCGCTAATACGCGCGACCTCTGTCGTTTTATTCATTAAGACAAGTGTCGGAATACTTCTCACATGAAAAGCTTGGCTCAAGCGAGGAGATTCTTCGGTATCAATCTTGGCAAAGATAACGCCTGGATTCTGTTTTGCGACCTGCGCAAAATGTGGAGCCATCATTTTACAAGGTCCACACCATTCTGCCCATAAGTCTATAAGAATAGGTAGATCACTATTCGTGATGTAGTTACTAAAATTTTGCTCATTTAGCTCAATTGGTGCAAGCGGTAGTAGCGGCTGATGACATTGCCCACAGCTTGGTTGCTCTGGAAGTTTTTCTTCTGGAACTCGGTTTTTAGCACCACACGATGCACATACAATAATCATTTACATCACTCCTATATGCTGATGTAAAAATTCTAATTGGGTTATCACTGCTTTTTCAAACCATGAACCGTGATAGATATCAAAATGTTTCATATCCCATTCATGATAACTCACAAAAGGCGCAATATTTGTCGCAGCTTCACGGCTTGACTCAATAGGAATAAGCGAATCTTTTTGAGCAGCAATAAATAAAACAGGAATATTAATCTGGCGCACAACTTGGATTGGACGGTATCGCATCAGATTAAAAAAGACACGAGCAGGAACTTCCCCACTCCAATAATAATCAGGATTTACAATCGACAAATAGCCATAATAACTATCTGCAGTAGGCATAAAGCATAGGTTATGTTGATCAACAACAGGTAATCTCTTTGGATTAAGCCCCATCTTTGATCCCATATAATCCTGACTCGATAGCTTTAATGCTTGGGGATAGCGCTGCAAAGGATAGAGCTTGGCAGTTTCAGCGCCATCTACATAAGGAATTTGTACTAAAACTGCTTGAATATTCTTTAACTCAGAAGCTAGGCTTAGCGCATATCCCCCACTTAAAGAAGTTCCCCAAAGCACAATCCTTCGGTTATCTACGAGTTTAGAAGTCGAAGCATACTGAATCACCGTCTTCCAATCTTCTAATTGTGAATTGATGGAGACCATTTCTCTAGGCTTACCAGTACTACCGCCCCAATATCTGTAATCAAATAAAATAACAGCGTAACCTGCTTGTGCAAATCGCTGGGCATATTGAATAAGTTTAAATTGACGCAATCCAGCAAAACCATGCGCCATGATAATTACCGCAGATTTATTATTTGTTTTTGGAATATAAAAGTCAGCTGCGATCATTTCCTGATCACATGGAACATATAAAGGCTCAACCGTATAAGCGTGCATATGTGCTCCGTGGCATTATGGTCGAAGTAATGAATTTACAAAAAACATCCTGATCGCCTTTTAAAAATCTAGAGCTGTTCTATGACATAAGTTTTATCTATGTAGGAACAACGTTTTAGTGTCTTGTATCTCAGGTTAAGCTTAATGCTATGATACAGCATAAGAGGTTTTGTTAAATTTTGGAGTGACGAAATGTCAGATAATGTTGGTTTCGCAGGTCAAATTGGTCCAGAACACGTTGGCCAAGTTGTAGAAAAAGGATTTAAATCTATTATTAATAACCGACCAGATATGGAAGGCGGCCCAGAACAACCTACAAGCGCTCAGATTGAAGAAGCAGCACGTCAAGTAGGCTTAGACTATGTGTATCAACCTGTTGTAGCTGGACAAATTACTGAACTAGATGTACGTACTTTTGCTAATCATTATAATGAATTGCCAAAACCTGTGCTGATGTTCTGCCGCACAGGAAACCGTTCAAACAACCTATATCAATTAGCAAAACAAATGGATTTATTAGACGACTAAGTTTAAGAAATTGGCACTCTTTAAAACCCTATTTTCTTTTTTAAAGTAGGGTTTTTTGATAAATTATTTTGCATATCTCTGCACGAACTCAACAGAACTAAAAATAATATTAATTTAGAGTATTTATATCTTTTGATTCATTTATTAATTTTCTATGAATAAATTTATTTTCATTCTTTTAAGCTGTTTAATCATTAGCGCATGCTCCTCAATGCAGGTAAAACCTACTGTCGGAGTAACGATGGGTACACGCATTTAATCAGTTACTCTGCCTATAAATATCATGAGCAACCTCATGAAATATATGTTATTTTATAAATCTAAAAAATTATTTTAAATAACTTATCATTTTAATGGGGATAATCATGAAACTTACTCAAGGAGTATGTGGAGTTACTTTGGCTGCTTTTTTGACAGCTTGTGGTGGGGGTGGCAATGATGGCTACTATAATCAAAATTCAAATTCTGGTTCTACAACAACACCAACCACTCCATCACCAGATCAGGAGTTAGCAACCTTAGTTTTAAATAATGTAAAACAAGAAGGTAAATATCTATTTGGTGCCTATGATCTTAATGATGAAAAGCTATCAAAAGGTTATATTGATCATGCACTAGATACCTTCGCTCAAGGACCACTTAAGTTAACCTTAGACATTCGAAAAGTAGATCTAACTAAGTACTCCGATCACTATCGAGATAAATGTTTTATCAAGAGTACTACAGACTACCGCGCCTGCTATGTATTTAAAGGGGAAGAAATAAAAACTTTACTCACTGGATATAATGATTGGGATTTTGATATTACAGCAGATGATTTAAAAAATATTAAACTGGCAAACGACAATATATCTCCGAACTTACAGGACTATCAATCAAATACCAGAATTTATATTTTTGAAAATGAAAATAATGATAAAAACTTTCAAGATGTAACTATTACAGGTGCGTTTGCTTATCCTTTCCAACAGTCATGGGGACTTGAACAAACCAAGCAAAAAAGATTCGTATTAATTAATGCTGCCACAAGTGATTATAAAATTACGACAACCGCTCTAGTTCAAGATCCAGAGACTGGCCAACCAACTGAAAAAGAAGTAACCACGGGTGCAATGAGTGTCTATAAAGATAATACATCAATTGATGGTGATCTCTGTGTAGTTCAAGGTGGTTCTGGTTTCAACGTACTCATTAATGACAATCCTAATGTCCCTTTTGCAGAGCCAATTTCATTTGTTGTGAACTCAACTCCTGGTAATACGAACAATGCGACGTATAAAGTAATGGCTAATAATCACCAAATATTGAGCCTACCAAGTATTACTAGCCTTGAAGGAAGCCGAGTTGAAAATGAATCACCAACAACGAATGCACAGAAATTTAATGGTAGTATTTATTTAGAAGGACAAAATATTTTTACTTTCAAACAAAGCTTGAATGGAACTACATTAGACTTTAAGCATGTTATTAATGGGATAAGCATTGAAGGTCAATCTATTAATCAAAATGGGACTGTTTCAACAACCCTAAAAACACCTTTTATGCAAAAATTTACATTTTAAAGCTAAATAATTAGGACGAAACCCTCTGTTTAAGAGGGTTTTTCTATATATTCTAAATATCTATTAAAATAGCTTAATGACAATGTTCGATATTATTATCATTGGCGCAGGTACTGCTGGTATTAGCGCATACAAAGAAGCCGTTAAACATACCAACAATATTTTAATTATAAATGATGGACCATGGGATACTACTTGTGCCCGGGTAGGCTGTATGCCAAGTAAAGTTCTCATCTCTACAGCAAACCGTATGTTTGACATTCAAAATGCTCAAGAGGTTGCTTTAGATGTATCTGCAAATATTAATACTGATCAAGTAATGCAGCATGTACAAACTTTACGTGACAGATTTACACAAGCAACTTTAAAAGATGTAGATCAATGGCCGACTGAGCATAAAATTTCTGGCAAAGCACATTTTATTGATGCACAAACTGTAGAAGTTAACGGAAAACATTACAAATCAAAAAGTTTTATTCTGGCGGTTGGTTCAACCCCTAATTATGATCAAACTTGGAAGCAAGAATTAGGAAACCGGCTTATAACAACAGACCAAATATTTGAGTTAAAAACACTTCCTAAATCTATTGCTGTAATTGGTAGCGGTGTAATCGCTCTTGAGATCGCACAAGCTATGCATCGCCTAGGTGTAGAAACAACTATCTTCGCTCGCAGTAAACGAATTGGAATTCTAACTAGTTCTAGACTTCAACAGCTTGCTCAAAAAGAGCTAGGAAAAGAATTAACAATTCTATTCGAGACTTTACCGAGTGAAGTTAAATGCAGTCAGGAAAACGCTGTATTAACTTACCAGCTTGATGAAACAGAGAAAACTCTCGAAGTTGAATATGTTTTAGCTGCAACCGGCCGTACAAGTTTAATTGATACTTTAAAACTAGAAAATATCGATAATTCATTCAAAGATATTAAGTTATTACCTGTAAATGCTAAAACTAAGCAGCTAGATACATATCCAATTTTTGTTGTCGGTGACGCTTACACCTCAACGCCACTACAACATGAAGCAGCACATGAAGGTAAAAAAGTTGTTTATAACTGTTTAAATTATCCACAGGTAAACTCAGTTAAGACGCTTACTCCATTAGGAATTGTCTTTAGTCATCCTGAAATGGCGATCGTAGGTCAAAGTTATAAGCAATTAAAAGATGAAAGTATAGATTTTATTACAGGCGAAGCCTCCTATGAACGACAAGGAAGAGCTATAGTTCTTGGAAAAAATAAAGGTGCTATTGAAGTTTATATTGAACGGGAAAGCCAAATGCTTCTCGGTGCTGAGCTATTTACAGAAGCAACTGAACATATGGCTCATTTATTAAGCTGGATAATCAGTGAAGAATTAACGCTAAATGATATTCTAGAGAAACCCTTTTATCACCCGACTTTAGAAGAAGGTCTTCGAACTGCTCTAAAGCATGCGCGTAGACAACTGAAATAATCAATTTTAGAAGAGCCCTTTATTAATTAAATTGGCTCTTCTCTACTTCCACTTGCTTTCATTAATTCATTTGATGGGAAATAACCGCAACTAATGAAGCATTCTTTTCAGATGAACTAGTATATATCCATGTCTCTAAAGGCTTCCCATTTTTAGAAATAATATAATTTGTCGTGGTCAAATTCTTACCTTTAAATACTTCTTTTTTGTAAGTTAGGCCCGTAGATTCTGGAGGTAACCAGCTTTCTAAATTCTTCTGAATTTCAGTTGAATTTCCTTTATTTATAAATAATGAACATACGCCATTATCGAGTTGAGTAATAACAAATTTTCCTTCAGAGGAACTTATCATCCATGCATGACCATTATAATCTTTTAAAAAATGTGCAGCATATTCATCAGGCATTTGGATAAATCCCATATTTTTTGCTTGTTTATTTATTAATTCAGGGTTTCCTCTAGAACTTACACAAATATTTAAAAAGGCTTTTGTACTATACAAACTTTTCACAGTTTCATTAGCATATATAGAACTACAACTGAGTATTGTAAACAATATGAAGGAAAATATTTTAAATTCTGAAAATTTCATGATTAATACTCTTATTATCATTTTAAATAATGTGATTTATATCATAATTCATTCTAAAGTTACTCGGGGATTTAGTTTTTTTATCACATAAAAAAACACCCCCATTCATTAGAACGGGGGTGTTTAGAATAATGAGCTGGCGATGACTTACTCTCACATGGGTAACCCCACACTACCATCAGCGCTAAGAGGTTTCACTTCTGAGTTCGGGAAGGGATCAGGTGGTTCACTCTTGCTATGGTCGCCAGCACAACTGGTATGGATACTTGCTTCGTTTTATTCACTGTGTGATACGTTGCGTTTTCCAAATCTTTACAGATGGGCTGATTGGTCTGATTTTTCGTTGTTCATTTTAGCTAGTAGTATAACTAAATCAAGTTGCTTTGCATGTTTATGAATCGATTGATGCTTCATATACAACTGCTTGGGTGTTGTATAGTCAAGCCTCACGAGCAATTAGTATTGGTCAGCTTCACATATCACTATGCTTCCACATCCAACCTATCAACGTCCTAGTCTCGAACGGCTCTTTAGAGGAATAAATTCCTAGGGAAATCTTATCTTGAGGTAGGCTTCCCGCTTAGATGCTTTCAGCGGTTATCCCTTCCGAACATAGCTACCCGGCGATGCGACTGGCGTCACAACCGGTACACCAGAGGTTCGTCCACTCTGGTCCTCTCGTACTAGGAGCAGATCCTCTCAAATTTCCAGCGCCCACGGTAGATAGGGACCGAACTGTCTCACGACGTTCTAAACCCAGCTCGCGTACCTCTTTAAATGGCGAACAGCCATACCCTTGGGACCTGCTTCAGCCCCAGGATGAGATGAGCCGACATCGAGGTGCCAAACACCGCCGTCGATATGAACTCTTGGGCGGTATCAGCCTGTTATCCCCAGAGTACCTTTTATCCGTTGAGCGATGGCCCTTCCATACAGAACCACCGGATCACTAAGACCTACTTTCGTACCTGCTCGACTTGTGGGTCTCGCAGTTAAGCGCGCTTTTGCCTTTATACTCTACGCGTGATTTCCGACCACGCTGAGCGCACCTTCGTACTCCTCCGTTACTCTTTAGGAGGAGACCGCCCCAGTCAAACTACCCACCAGACACGGTCCTCGTCCCGGATAACGGGACAGAGTTAGAACCTCAACATTACCAGGGTGGTATTTCAAGGACGGCTCCATTGGAACTAGCGTTCCAACTTCAAAGCCTCCCACCTATCCTACACAAGTAAGGTCAAAGTTCAGTGTCAAGCTGCAGTAAAGGTTCACGGGGTCTTTCCGTCTAGCCGCGGGTACACTGCATCTTCACAGCGATTTCGATTTCACTGAGCCTCTGCTGGAGACAGCGCCGCCATCATTATGCCATTCGTGCAGGTCGGAACTTACCCGACAAGGAATTTCGCTACCTTAGGACCGTTATAGTTACGGCCGCCGTTTACTGGGGCTTCGATCAAGAGCTTCGCTTACGCTAACCCCATCAATTAACCTTCCAGCACCGGGCAGGCATCACACCCTATACGTCCACTTTCGTGTTTGCAGAGTGCTATGTTTTTAATAAACAGTTGCAGCGGCCTGGTTTCTGCGGCTGTCGTCAGCTCAGGAAGCAAGTTCCATCACCAACAACAGCGTACCTTCTCCCGAAGTTACGGTACCATTTTGCCTAGTTCCTTCAGCAGAGTTCTCTCAAGCGCCTTGGTCTACTCGACCTGACCACCTGTGTCGGTTTCGGGTACGATTCCTGTGTAACTGAAGCTTAGAGACTTTTCCTGGAAGCATGGTATCAGCCACTTCACTGTACAAGTACAGCTTGCTATCGGATCTCAGTATAGAGTACCCCGGATTTGCCTAAGATACATACCTACATCCTTCCACCTGGACAACCAACGCCAGGCTGACTTAACCTTCTCCGTCCTCTCATCGCATTACACAGAAGTATTGGAATATTAACCAATTTCCCATCGACTACGCCTTTCGGCCTCGCCTTAGGGGTCGACTCACCCAGCCCCGATTAACGTTGGACTGGAACCCTTGGTCTTTCGGCGAACGGGTTTTTCACCCGTTTTGTCGTTACTCACGTCAGCATTCGCACTTCTGATACCTCCAGCATACTTCTCAATACACCTTCATCGGCTTACAGAACGCTCCCCTACCACTTGACTAATGTCAAATCCGCAGCTTCGGCACATAGTTTTAGCCCCGTTACATCTTCCGCGCAGGCCGACTCGACTAGTGAGCTATTACGCTTTCTTTAAAGGGTGGCTGCTTCTAAGCCAACCTCCTAGCTGTCTATGCCTTCCCACATCGTTTCCCACTTAACTATGATTTTGGGGCCTTAGCTGGCGGTCTGGATTGTTTTCCTCTTGACTACGGACGTTAGCACCCGCAGTCTGTCTCCCGGATAGTACTCATAGGTATTCGGAGTTTGCATCGGTTTGGTAAGTCGGGATGACCCCCTAGCCGAAACAGTGCTCTACCCCCTATGGTATTCGTCCGAGGCGCTACCTAAATAGCTTTCGGGGAGAACCAGCTATCACCAGGCTTGATTAGCCTTTCACCCCTATCCACAAGTCATCCCCTGGCTTTTCAACGACAGTGGGTTCGGTCCTCCAGTTAGTGTTACCCAACCTTCAACCTGCTCATGGATAGATCGCCTGGTTTCGGGTCTATACCCAGCAACTAAACGCCCTATTAAGACTCGATTTCTCTACGGCTCCCCTATACGGTTAACCTCGCTACTGAATATAAGTCGCTGACCCATTATACAAAAGGTACGCAGTCACACCACGAAGGTGCTCCCACTGCTTGTATGCATGCGGTTTCAGGATCTATTTCACTCCCCTCACAGGGGTTCTTTTCGCCTTTCCCTCACGGTACTGGTTCACTATCGGTCAGTCAGGAGTATTTAGCCTTGGAGGATGGTCCCCCCATATTCAGACAAGGTTTCACGTGCCTCGCCCTACTCGTCATCATTATGTGTGCCCTTTCGTGTACGGGAATATCACCCTCTACGTTCGCACTTCCCAGAGCGTTCCACTAAAACACACATAACTTAATGGGCTGATCCCCGTTCGCTCGCCGCTACTGAGGGAATCTCAATTGATTTCTTTTCCTAAGGGTACTGAGATGTTTCACTTCCCCTCGTTCGCCTTGCAACACTATGTATTCATGTTGCAATACCTACCTTAAAGTAGGTGGGTTCCCCCATTCAGAAATCTCCGGATCAAAGGATATTTGCCGCCTCCCCGGAGCTTTTCGCAGGCTATCACGTCTTTCATCGCCTCTGACTGCCAAGGCATCCACCACATGCACTTAATTACTTGACTATACAACCCCAAACAGTCGTCAACACCTACAAGTGAGTGTTGTCCGTGCGATTCTTCATCGCTACTATCTGTTGTCTGTGTACTTAAACACTGTACAGCTTCAATCTAAATTCATATACCAAAACGCTTGATTCAGTTAATTTGCTAGTTCTCAATTCATCTAGATTAATTGCTTAATCTAAACTCTTGAGTGAACAATTTATTTCAGACTCAATTTTGCCAATCTGTTAATGAATAAACACGCCTTCGTCAGGTCATGCTTAATACCGTGATACTTAAATCACAGAAGTTAATAAACCAAGACCGAAATCTCTATTTACTAATTTCTGTAATCCGAACTTCTCTTAAGTTCTGGTGGAGACTAGGAGAGTCGAACTCCTGACCTCCTGCGTGCAAAGCAGGCGCTCTACCAACTAAGCTAAGTCCCCAGCTTACATCATCAGTCATGTATCTTTTATCTATAACTTCAACCAGTCAAAGTCATGGTGGGTCTGACAAGACTTGAACTTGTGACCCCACGCTTATCAAGCGTGTGCTCTAACCAACTGAGCTACAGACCCTCAGATACATCTATGAAGAACAACTTGTTGTGGATTCTTACCAATCGTCAATCTTTCGTTAAGGAGGTGATCCAGCCGCAGGTTCCCCTACGGCTACCTTGTTACGACTTCACCCCAGTCATCGGCCACACCGTGGTAACCGCCCTCTTTGCAGTTAGGCTAGCTACTTCTGGTGCAACAAACTCCCATGGTGTGACGGGCGGTGTGTACAAGGCCCGGGAACGTATTCACCGCGGCATTCTGATCCGCGATTACTAGCGATTCCGACTTCATGGAGTCGAGTTGCAGACTCCAATCCGGACTACGATCGGCTTTTTGAGATTAGCATCCTATCGCTAGGTAGCAACCCTTTGTACCGACCATTGTAGCACGTGTGTAGCCCTGGCCGTAAGGGCCATGATGACTTGACGTCGTCCCCGCCTTCCTCCAGTTTGTCACTGGCAGTATCCTTAAAGTTCCCGACATTACTCGCTGGCAAATAAGGAAAAGGGTTGCGCTCGTTGCGGGACTTAACCCAACATCTCACGACACGAGCTGACGACAGCCATGCAGCACCTGTATGTAAGTTCCCGAAGGCACCAATCCATCTCTGGAAAGTTCTTACTATGTCAAGGCCAGGTAAGGTTCTTCGCGTTGCATCGAATTAAACCACATGCTCCACCGCTTGTGCGGGCCCCCGTCAATTCATTTGAGTTTTAGTCTTGCGACCGTACTCCCCAGGCGGTCTACTTATCGCGTTAGCTGCGCCACTAAAGCCTCAAAGGCCCCAACGGCTAGTAGACATCGTTTACGGCATGGACTACCAGGGTATCTAATCCTGTTTGCTCCCCATGCTTTCGCACCTCAGCGTCAGTGTTAGGCCAGATGGCTGCCTTCGCCATCGGTATTCCTCCAGATCTCTACGCATTTCACCGCTACACCTGGAATTCTACCATCCTCTCCCACACTCTAGCTAACCAGTATCGAATGCAATTCCCAAGTTAAGCTCGGGGATTTCACATTTGACTTAATTAGCCGCCTACGCGCGCTTTACGCCCAGTAAATCCGATTAACGCTTGCACCCTCTGTATTACCGCGGCTGCTGGCACAGAGTTAGCCGGTGCTTATTCTGCGAGTAACGTCCACTATCTCTAGGTATTAACTAAAGTAGCCTCCTCCTCGCTTAAAGTGCTTTACAACCATAAGGCCTTCTTCACACACGCGGCATGGCTGGATCAGGCTTGCGCCCATTGTCCAATATTCCCCACTGCTGCCTCCCGTAGGAGTCTGGGCCGTGTCTCAGTCCCAGTGTGGCGGATCATCCTCTCAGACCCGCTACAGATCGTCGCCTTGGTAGGCCTTTACCCCACCAACTAGCTAATCCGACTTAGGCTCATCTATTAGCGCAAGGTCCGAAGATCCCCTGCTTTCTCCCGTAGGACGTATGCGGTATTAGCATTCCTTTCGAAATGTTGTCCCCCACTAATAGGCAGATTCCTAAGCATTACTCACCCGTCCGCCGCTAAGATCAGTAGCAAGCTACCTCTCTCCGCTCGACTTGCATGTGTTAAGCCTGCCGCCAGCGTTCAATCTGAGCCATGATCAAACTCTTCAGTTAAAATCATTTTGTACCTTATTTAAAGACAAGGTACCAATTCTGGCTCATCAATTACTGACTTAAATTTCGCTCAAATAAACTTCGAGTAATTTAAACCAATCAATCAATGAAAATTATTTCGATTAATCAA
>NZ_JAKTIG010000079.1:0-95304 GCF_027855145.1 Acinetobacter sp. AOR18_HL | reverse complement strand
TTATGCAGTTACTTTCGCAACAACACCAGCACCTACAGTACGACCACCTTCACGGATCGCAAAACGTAGACCTGGGTCCATTGCGATTGGGTGGATTAATTCTACTGACATTTCAACGTTGTCGCCTGGCATAACCATTTCAACGCCGTCTTGTAATTGGATTGCACCAGTTACGTCAGTTGTACGGAAGTAGAACTGTGGACGGTAACCATTTAAGAATGGAGTGTGACGACCACCTTCTTCTTTAGAAAGTACGTATACTTCTGCGTCGAATTTAGTGTGCGGCTTGATTGTACCTGGTTTAGCAAGTACTTGACCACGTTGTACGTCTTCACGCTTAGTACCACGAAGTAAGATACCACAGTTCTCACCTGCACGGCCTTCGTCAAGAAGTTTACGGAACATTTCTACGCCAGTTACAGTTGTTTTAACTGTATCTTTAATACCAACGATCTCTACTTCTTCACCAACTTTAACGATACCAGCTTCTACACGGCCTGTTACTACAGTACCACGACCAGAAATTGAGAATACGTCTTCGATTGGCATTAAGAATGCTTTGTCGATAGCACGTTCTGGTTCTGGGATGTAAGAGTCAAGCGCTTCAACAAGAGCAAGAACTGAAGACTCACCATATTGACCAGCATCGCCTTCCAACGCTTTAAGCGCAGAACCACGGATAACTGGAGTGTCATCACCAGGGAAGTCATAAGTAGAAAGAAGTTCACGAACTTCCATTTCTACTAATTCAAGTAATTCTTCATCATCAACAAGGTCACACTTGTTCAAGAATACGATGATGTAAGGTACACCAACCTGACGAGAAAGAAGGATGTGTTCACGAGTTTGTGGCATTGGACCGTCAGTCGCAGCACACACAAGGATCGCGCCGTCCATCTGAGCAGCACCAGTAATCATGTTTTTAACGTAATCGGCGTGGCCCGGGCAGTCAACGTGCGCGTAGTGACGAATTGGAGAATCGTATTCTACGTGTGAAGTATTAATTGTAATACCACGTGCTTTTTCTTCAGGTGCTGAGTCGATTTGTGAGTAATCTTTCGCTTCACCGCCGTAAGTTTTTGCACAAATTGTTGCAATCGCAGCAGTTAAAGTTGTTTTACCATGGTCAACGTGACCGATTGTGCCCACGTTTACGTGTGGCTTATTACGTTCAAACTTAGCCTTAGCCATGTTTATAGTCCTCGTTTACGTCGAACACAATTCTGAGCAAAAACTCAGCATCGACATATCGCCTAAAAAATCAAACACCCAATACTTGAAAAGCAGACTAATAAGCCTGCTTTTTAAATCTTTGTAGAAAATCTACTAAACTGTATCTGGAGCTCTTATCGAGATTTGAACTCGAGACCTCTCCCTTACCAAGGGAGTGCTCTACCACTGAGCTATAAGAGCGATTATCCTTCGATGGAGCGGGAGACGAGGATCGAACTCGCGACATGCAGCTTGGAAGGCTGCCGCTCTACCAACTGAGCTACTCCCGCACTGTGTTGGCATATATACCACTTCAATCGAAGTTAATGGTGGTGAGAGAAGGATTCGAACCTTCGAAACTTTCGTAGCGGAGTTACAGTCCGCCCCCTTTGACCGCTCGGGAATCTCACCATATCACACTTATTTCAGTGTTGTTCTTTACTTCACAACTACACACCTTTAAGATGGTGCCGGCACACGGATTCGAACTGTGGACCTACTGATTACAAGTCAGTTGCTCTACCAACTGAGCTATGCCGGCTCTTCTTAGTGTTTCGTACGTTTCGTATCGGAACGGTGTGCAGTTTAGCAAAACTTCCAAACGATGCAAGCGGTTTTTTTAAAAAAACCGCTAAAAACTCATAAAATCAATCCGTTTGATGATAATTCAACCGCTTTGATCACTGCGCGAGCTTTTATTTGCGTTTCATTCCATTCAGATTCAGGATTTGAGTCCGCAACCAGACCTGCTCCAGCCTGTACATAGACCTTTTTATCTCGAATAACACAAGTACGGATTGCAATCGACATATCCATTTCGCCGTGCCATCCTAAATATCCCACTGCCCCACCAAACACACCTCTTTTCACAGGCTCAACTTCATCAATAATTTCCATTGCACGAATTTTTGGTGCACCCGATAAAGTACCTGCTGGGAAAGTTGCTTTAAATACATCTAGCGCATCGATATCGTCACGAACTTCGCCTTGCACATTTGAGACAATGTGCATGACATGTGAATAGCGTTCAATCACCATTTGATCCGTTACTTGGACCTTACCTATTTTAGAAACTCGCCCAACGTCATTTCGGCCAAGGTCAATCAACATTAAATGCTCTGCGATTTCTTTTTCATCAGAAAGTAAGTCTTTTTCTAAAGCAAGATCTTCTTCTTTAGTTTTTCCACGTGGTCTAGTACCTGCAAGAGGGCGCACTGTCGCAATACCATTTTCTAAACGAGAAAGAATTTCTGGCGACGACCCTACAATATGGAATGGCTTTTTATCAGTAATCGTTTGTCCTTGTACCAAGAATAAATAAGGCGATGGGTTTAAATGACGTAAAGCACGATAAACCTGTAAAGCCTCCCCATCGAAATCAGAAACCATACGCTGCCCTGGAACAACCTGCATCACATCACCAGCACGTATATATTCTTTAACTTTTTCGACTGTCTCTAAGAATTTCGTTTTACCAGTAATTGATTCAAAATGTGGAGGTGTATGCGGCTTAGCTTGCAAACTAACTGGAGTAGCTAACAACTGTTCCAATTTATCTAATTTTTGCTGAGCGTCTTCATAAGCATTACTCTGCTCTGTATCCGCATGCACAATTAGAAATAAAGTATCTTTAAGGTTATCAAAAACAATGACTGTCTTTGATAGCATTAACCATAAATCCGGCAATGTAATTGGGTCAGCTGTAGGAACATTCTTTAAACGCGGCTCGATATAACGGACTGCATCATAGCCTAAATAACCCACTAATCCGCCAGTAAAACTTGGTAAGTTTGGCAAGAGCTCAGCAGATGGCACTTTAAATTGCTTCTGAAATTCACGAATATACTGAAATGGGTCTTGGCAATCTTGTTGAGTAATTGAACCATCAGCATGTTGTATAGACAGAACACCTGCATTACATGAGAAAACCGTCGACTCACCTAAACCAATCATAGAATAGCGCGCCCAATTTTCGCCACCTTCGACGGACTCAAATAAATAAGCTTGCGTGTGGTCTTTAAAACGAGCGAAAACAGATAAAGGGGTTTCTGTATCTGCTAAGCGTTGGCGATAAACTGGAATCGTGTTGTAACCAGCAGCCTTGAGTTGCTCAAATTGCGCTAATGTTGTCATGAATTTTCTCTAATATGGTTTCGATTTAAAAGTGTGTTTTTCTAGATTCGGTTTAGACACGCCATCGAAAAACCATACGCTTATTCATTCTGATCTCCATTTCATTCATTAGATAATTAACTCAGCAAGACTATCAACAACTTGCTGAGGTTGGCAATCATAGATATTTTCTCCATGATTATAGCCATAGCTAACCACAATACAATCAATTCCAGCACGACGCGCAGCCTCAATATCATTACTTGAATCGCCAATCATTAATGATTGTGAAGCAGATATTTTTAGGCTTTGCATGCAATGCAATAATGGCAATGGATGAGGCTTTCTCTCAGGTAGGCTATCCCCGCCAAGTACGACTTGAAAATATGGAGAGAGCTGTAAAGCATCAAGCAAACCTTGGGCAAGTTGTACAGGCTTATTGGTAACACATGCCATTTGTATGTTCAAAGTTTTACAATGTTTTAAAAACTCGGTTACACCAGGATAAATTTGAGTATTTACACAGAGTTCTACACTATATATATCAATAAATTTTTGTAATAAGACTTTATGTTGTTCAGGATCTAATTTTCCAAAAATATGAAGCAGAACACTTTCACAGAGTTTTGAAGCTCCTTTACCCACCCATTCTCGTATTTGGACTTCTGTTACCAATGGCCAACTTAGCGCCTCTAAACTTAAATTCATAGACCGATACAAATCAGCAGCAGAATCAACCAACGTCCCATCTAGATCAAATAAAATTAAATCGCGCTTACTTAGTTGTGCAACAGACATCTTTTTTCTACTCAAAATTAAAAAGGCATGCGTTTAGCATGCCTTGATTGTAAAAGCAGCAACGGATTATTTAAAGAATAACCATGCCAATACAGCTAAAATTACTAAAATAATAATAGTGATTAAACCAACTGAGGCATTCTTTTGTTGCTCTTTTTCTTCAGCAACACGAGAAACTGGCTCATCAAAAGCAATAGGCGTTTGCTGTTGTGCATTGATATCCACACCTTCTGGAATAGGTGCAGGTTTTGGAATAGAAATATTCTGCGGCGTACCATCGCGACGAACTTCGACTTCTGCAGCGCGCTCTGCAAGGCTCGGCATTCCTTGATCGCTTAAATCTGGAGAGGATGTCGTATGTACAGGCTCGGCTACAATTTCAGGTAATTCCGTGATTTTCTGTGCAGGCGCTAGTACAGAAAATTTAAAACTAGCAAACTGAACAATATCACCATCATGTAGCTGCTTTTCTTGCTCAATACGAATATCGTTTACAAATGTGCCATTCGATGAATTAAGGTCTTGCACCCATAGTGCTTGATCTTTTAGAAGCAATGCAGCATGGCGACGTGAAATTTCAGCAGCTTGCAACAATACATCGGCATCTTGATGACGCCCTACCAACATATCACGATCAACATTAATTTCTTGGCCAGTAATTTCACCAGTAATTGCTTGTAGTTTCCAAGTCATGCGTATGTCCTATTCATTTTTTATCAATCATAACATGCTACTACTGTGCTGTGCTTGGGCGCAGTGTCGTTGTTGTTACTGTATTTTTAGTACGATTAACTTCAGGATCAGGTAACTGTAAAGTTTGCTTTTGCACTGCTGGCTCTACGGCTACAGGTGTAGTTACCGTCGAGGTTTTTCCACCTGAAGGAACCTGTTGATAGTTTTTCGGCTGAGAGGCAATACTAGGTGGTGTCATCTTTTGATTATAGACATCATCAACCTGCTCAGGCAGTTTTGCAAAATTGCCGTTTTTATCCATAGCCAATTGCAAGCTATAAAGCTGGCTATAGCGCTGCTGAGACAAACGGCGCACATCATTTGCATCACCCACAATTGTTGGGTGGATAAAAACAAGAAGGTTACGCTTCACATTACTTCGAGTATCCGAGCGGAATAATCTACCTAAGTATGGAATACTGCTTAACCCAGGAATACCTTGACGGTTAAATTCAACATCATCAGATACTAAGCCACCCAAGACTACTGTCTGTCCATGCTCAGCCAATACAGCTGTTTTTATAGCACGTTTGTTTGTAATCAAATCGGCAGCCTGCCCCTTACTCGCCTGAACATTTGAAACTTCTTGTTCAATTTCAAGTCGAACTGTGCCATTTTCACCTATGTGAGGTATAACTTTTAATGTCACCCCCACATCTTTACGTTCAACCGTGGTGTATGGGTTGATCCCCGTACTGTTTGTAGTGACCGATCCTGTTACAAATGGAACGTTTTGACCGACAACAATATAAGCTTCTTCATTGTCCATCGTTACAATAGAGGGGGTAGACAATAAATTAGAAGCTGTATTCTCTTTTAAAGCTTGAATTAAAGCTCCATAAAGCTGGCGAGAACCATCCGCACCCTCTTTATACTTCCCTAATGCAATTGAACTACCGGCTCCAATTGCACTTCCCAAACCAGAAGCACCGCCAGTTAAGTAACCTGCTGCCAATGAAGCCAGACTTGAACCTGCATTGGTAAAGTTAATTAGACCAATACCACTATTAATGTCACCAAGTGCCCATTGCACCCCTAATTGATCGGCATCTTTACCTGAAACCTCAATAATCGCAGCTTCAATCAGAACTTGCTGACGACGAACATCAAGCTGCTGAATAGCAGATTCAATTTCGCGCATTAATTGAGGATCTGCCTTAACCACTAACGAGTTTTGGGCATTATCCGCAATAATGCTTACCCCATTTTGGCTAAAGCTAGAGATACTGTTCTGATTATTATTGTTCGAATTACCATTTAAATTAATAGATGGCGTAGAAATTGAACTACCATTTGAACCAGAGGTATTTGAACTGGAATTCTGGTTATTACCCATCAAATTATTGATCGGATTCGATGAATTAGAAGAACTGTTATTACTATTTGACGAAGAAACAGCTTGTCCTGTTACGAGGCCTTGCAAAATCTCAGATAAATTTTTTGCACTTGCATATTTCAATCGAAAAACTTTTAAACCACCTAAACGGTCGGCCGAAGGCACATCCAGCATTTCAATCATGTGGCGAATACGCTTACGCGTTTCAGGATCACCCTTAACTAAAATACGATTGGTTCGATTGTCTGCAATAATACGGATACGTGCACCATTAAAATCTTTAGATGCTCCCGTAGCACTCATGGCCTCAAGTTGAGTAATGATTTCTTCCGCTTGGCTCGATTGAAGGTTTATTGCCTCAATATCATTCTGGCCAGTACCATCTAGATTACGAATAATATTTTCAAGTTGATAAATATTTGCCGCACGGTCCGAAACAATCAGTGCATTAGTCCCTGCAATTGCAGCCATATGTGCAAATTGCGGCATTAATGGACGAAGTGCTGGAATTAAATCATTAGGATTGGTATTTTCAAGCCAAATGACTCGGGTAACAATCTGATCACCACGCAATTTATTTCGCGAGTCGTAAGGAATTCCCGAATTTTTAACATTGCTATCTGGAACCAGCTTAATAGTGTTACCCGAAGGAATTGCCACTACCCCATTCACATTTAAGACCCCAAGGAATAGGTCGTAAACTTCATTTTTATTGAGGGGTTTATTCGATATTACTGTGACGTTACCACGCACTCGTGGATCTACTGCAAAGTTTTTACCCGTAATGTCTGCCACTTCATTAATAAAAGCAGTTAAGTCAGCATCACGTAAATTGATCTTCCATGTTTGGGCATAGACGCTGCTGCTCACTGTCGCAATCAATGGGGCTGCTGCAAGTAATGCCCAAAGTGGACGTTGATGATTCAATAAAGCCATAACTTGCGATAATTCCTAACTCTTATGGTGACGTGTTATCACTAAAAATTTTGTTGTATGGTCATCACTTGATCACCACGTTTTATTTCTATTTTCACTTGCCCAGCTCGGCGAGCCTGTTCAAGTAACTGCACATCCGTTTGTCCCTGCCCAACCGTTTGACCGTTTAAAGAAACAATCCGATCACCCGGCCTTAAACCTAACTTATTTCGAAGCGCAGTGGGTGTACGTTCTGTAACTTCAAAACCCTCACTGGAGTTCCCACTAACACCCATGTCACGTAGATATTGTTCACGGTTGCCTTGCATTTGCTGAATGGCCTGTCCTAACGCCTCTTGAGCCGTATTAACAGGTGCCGATGATTGAGGCGCAGTAGCAGTTGGCTGTGAGGCATCTGGTGTCATAGGCTGATACAAACCATTTGGCAAACCTTTAAACTGGAGTTCACGAGTACTTCCATTACCTTGACGCAATATCACATGATCCCAATAAACTTCTACTAACTGATAAGAGGTAGAACCTATTGTTTCTCCTACACGATATCGGTCAGCAATATTATCTAGCTTAATAACAGCCGAAGAAAAACGGTTCGGATAGCCCAGCATTACGCCTTGTAATTCTAGGTTGACATTTTCCTGAGCCGCATTGGCTGAAGGTTCATTAAAAAGCGAAAAAGTACTAATGTTAGGAGTTTGCGGCTGCTGTGATCCTAACTCGACTCGATCAAACTGCATCATTTGAGGAGGAGCAATTACCCACCAAAATAATGAAGCTAATTTCCAACACAACCATAAAACCAAAAAGGCAAATACAACTACACTTAACCGGTCTAATTTTTGCCACTGTAATTGCTGTAATTTTTCAATCCATACTTTCATTAGTTACCCCCTTGTATTAAGGGTTGACGAGAACTAATGACAAACGTATCTAAACCAGCTTTTCCATCATAAGATGGGATATTCAGTAATAACCTTTGGGTAAGCTGTACATCAAGCATCATGTTGGCATCTAATAAAAGATTCGCCATTTTTTGACTGCGTTGATCACGTATATCAACTTGTAATTGTCCATTCTGATCCGTTAATTGCCCATTTAAAGAAGGCATATTCATACGGTCTTGACGATCACCAATATTATAAATTAAAGCACCACCACCCCAATGTAATTGACCATCAACTGCTGCGAACCCCTGCTCTTTCTTATAATTAAACTCAATATCTTTCAGTTGAATGCTGTTCGCAGGCCATTGCCAATTCACAATTTGTTTTAATGTTTCAGGTGCTACCTGACCATTCATAGCCTTTACAATTACTTTTTTCCCTACACCATAGCCCATTACCCCAGATAATTGGGTATTTCCACTATGGATATCTACATCAGCAGCGAACCTCAATAAAAACAGGTCTAGAGGTCTAGTTTTCCAATGAATCGAGCCTCTCAAAGTACCACGCCGCCAATCTGCTTGGCCTTGCCAGATATTTCCACTTACATTGTGTAGAGTTTGATTATTCTTTGAAAATTTAGAAATAAGCCACGTCGCCGGGATCTGTAAAATAATAAAAATTAAAAATGCAATGAGGGCAAAAAACCACCACTTCCATTGCTTAGACTTTTTCTTCATTCAGCCTTACCAACATGCAAATTATCGTCCTTATTTTGAGAGTAGCTCCCTAGTCTGACATTATGCATACTTTTTCAACATCGCCAATTCACTTCATATAAAAAAACCAAGCAATCAGGCTTGGCTTCGATATTAAGACTATAAGTTGAACGTATGACAAAATCATGAAAACTTGACGCTCAATGAACTAAATGCACATTTGATCTCAACAATTCATTTAAAGAGCAATTTAAACACTCAATTTTTAAATAATATTCATAGCAAAATTTTGAGATATTTTTATCAATAAAAAAGCCAAGCAAATTTGCTTGGCTTTTAAAAATGGCAATTTGATTAGATTAAGAAATCTTCAAGTTTTGCGCCTTTTTCAATTTCAGCAACTAACCAGCGTGGTTGTTTACCGCGACCAGTCCAAGTCTCTTCAGCATTGTTTTTGTTGCGGTAACGAGGCTCAACAGATTTACGAGTTGTTTTCTTACGTTTTTGAGCACCAAACTCAAGAAGTTGTTCAACACTGAAACCTACATTTTCAGCAATCTCGATAATTTGATTATAAGCATCTTCGATTGCTTGATCTTTTTTACTTGCAATTAAAGCTTCTGCTTCTTCTTGTAAGCGTTTTAACTCTTCAACAGATAATTCACTGATATCCGGTTTCATTAATAAATACTCCAGTCTTACAGACAATTCAAAATAATACAGACAAAATTTAAAAACATAAAATCAAGACCAATATTATTTACAATCTATTCAATAAGCAATAGTTTGAAAGCCGTGTTCATCAGAATAACCAAAAAAATTACCTTTTAATTACATTACCAATTATAAATGAAATATATTTTATTAATATTTATTTAAGATAAATGTATTAAGTCATGCCCAACTGATTTTTCTAGCTCAATAATTTTTTGTTTTATTTCCTGCGGTATTTCGCATTTTCGTTCTGTTAATTTATCAACGCATACCATAACAGCTTCACCAGTAGCGACTATTTGTTGTTGGGTTTCACTCCACAATATATAAGCCATACGGAATGCGCTATTACGGAGCTCTTCCACGCGAACACCAATTTTCAATACATCGGGATAAAAAACAGGCTTTAAATATTTACACTGACTTGAAGCTACCACGGTATATAAATGTGGGTTTAATATATTGATTGCTTCCATATATAAAATACGTGAGCTTTCAATATATCGATAATATTGTACATTATTGACATGACCAAAAGCGTCCATATCTCCCCACGCTACTTTCTGTTCATATATTATCGGGTAGACAGACAGTTCTTTCATTTTTACCTCATATTTTAAACTTTAAAAAATTTGCATCATTTTCAAAGATTAGATTTAACTGTTTGATTAACACATCATCTTCTTTAAGCGTTGACTTAATACGCAAATAGCTCATTAAAATATTATCTGGATATAATGATAATAATGTTTCAGCTTCTGCTTGACGCCCAGTTGCCATATAGACATGCCATTTTGCAAAGGTTAAAACTGGTAAACTCATATATTGATTTTCGAACTCAATAATTTTTTCTTCGACATCGGCATAGTCTGGAACTTGTTTAAGCAATTGTTGCTGAAACCATAGATAAAATACTTCTGGGTCAAATTGCTCTTTTAATAAGTGGAGTGTTAACGCCGCATGTTGCATGCTCATATCTGGCATGCGTGCTAACAGTTTTAGCCATAACAACTTACTACTATAAGGTCGAGTTTGAATCTCAGACTCTAAATCCAAATAACGTTGCTGTAAGGCATGTAAGTCATCAATAGAGGCTTGGTCAAATTGCTGAAGAAGTTGTTGCAACCATAAATCACGGTGCTCAGCATCTAGCAAACCATATTTCATGGAACGTAAATACACCCATGGATGTTGCAGCGCTAATTGCCCCCATAACGCAGTTAATTTTTGCTGGTAAGCAGTTTCTATTTCTTGTAACCAAGGCGATAACTGATGCTGGTATAAAAATTCAAGATGAGTTAATGCACGGTCGGCTTCATTTTCGGCCAAAAATATTTCAATTCGCTGTAACTCTGCCAATTCAAATGCCATAGGTGGTGATTGATCGAGAGCAGCCAATGCTTTTGGATAATCCCCACTTAAAACCAGAAACCTGGCATCAATAATATTTTTTAAAAGCCCTGATTGAGTAAAAACACGTTCAATAAATACACGTTGATCTTCGGCCGCTTCTAATAACCAAACAATACCTAATTGTTCATAAGGATGAAGGTTTTTAAACTGGAAGATGTTTTCACTTTTTCTTTGTTCACGAGAGGAATAACGTTTAATCCACAGCCATACGAGTTGAGCAATAAAACTCATCACTACAAAAGTAAGAGTTAATCCCCAGACATTTGTTTGCAGCTGCAATTGTCGCCAGTAAATATAGACATATCCCATTCCATAGCCATAGCTAAATAAAGCTAAGGCTGCAAAGAGTATTAAGCTGATGACGACATAAACCCACAGGAGGTGCTTCATATATCCTCCTTATGAGCCAATTAGCCCAAGTGTAGAGAGTTTAGGAACTGGCACGACTGATAAATGTGCCACTTTAGCAATACGTTTTTTTAACTGCTGACTTGTTGCATCAGGCATTTCATCTAACTTTTGCATCACAGATTGCAACTCATTTTGATACTCAGTCATTTTTCCTTGATTGAGTGCCTGTTCAGCAATTAATAATCTTAATTGCACTTCTTTAAGCACGACACTGCGACTCATTAAATTAATAGACGGCGTTTCTACTTTTTCTATACGGAACCATTTTTTCCACCAAGACACAGTCTCGGATTGATCCATTTCAAGTTTAGGCTGGGCTAAGGCTTGTTGAATATTCTTATCAATGTTCTGTAATAAATCATCGATTAGTTGATGGCGTTGATTTTGAGCCAAAGTAAACTGTTGAACTGCCTGTTTATCTTGCTCGAGCGATTGATTCAAGCTATGTTGCAATGCTGGAGCAATTTCATAGTGCACAAGCGATTGCTGTAACTGGTTTAATTGATCAACTGCATAAATCAACTGCTGCTGATCAATTGCAAATTGAATTAAATCTAATTTTTGTTTAATTAGAACTGTAGGAGCAATACCTGTCGGCGGTGCATCTGGTTGAGTGACTGAACTGGTTTTACTCCCTGTATTCACAGGTTGATTCTGCAACTGTCGCTGTAAAGCAACCAATTGATCATTTAAATTGGCATAGTGCTGTTCGGATTGCAGCAGGCTTTGTTTAAGCTCGGGAACAGTACGAGAAATTTGCCACATATCGTAGCTGAGCTTAGCTAACCAAGCTATGCCCAGCAAAATGATGATAGAAACAAGTTTTCTCATATGAATCCTTATAATGCCTGAATGTGATGAATCATCCCCGAAGGCGATAAATTTTCAAGTTGAATAATGTGAAAATGAGCCTGTTGCTGATCGCGATACTCTTTAACAATTTGAAAAAGACGAGGTCCCAAAACCAGATATACACCATCAGGTTGTACATTATTTTTTGAACAAAGCTCTAGCCAATACTTCCAGCTCGCTTCACTTGTAATTAAGACGAGCCATTTATTTAAATTATAATTTGAATTCTGTGTCAGATGTTTGAATGTAGAATATGAAGCTTCTGGGCACTGCCGATGATATAGAACAAAATTTAAAATCTGAATTCCTTGTTGTTGCAAGGTCTCCATCATAAATTGGCGTCCACCTTCTCCCCGCCAAAAAGCCACGCTACCCGTCTGTTGCATATTATGCAGAATAGGTAGGTTCAACATCCCCTCAGAAGTTTCAACATCGGGGATATGTGCTTGTATTCCATATTCGTTTAGACAATTGGCTGTTGCTTGCCCTACCGCAATCCACTGAATATGTTTTAAATCGCTAATTTTTAAACCGCTTTTTACTAAATATTCCACACCCACTTCAACAGCGGTTGGGCTGACGACCACAATAGCTTGCGCCCTAATTAATTGTTGGTAAAGCTGGAGTAAGTGTTCGGAAAAGGGCTTAGCAACGAGCTCTAAAAGTGGTAAAGACTCAACCTGATAACCTTCATTTTGCAAAGCTTCTGTTAATTGAGCTGCACGCGAATCAGGTCGAGTATTAATAAACAACATGGTTTAGTAGAGGGCCTTTAATAGCTCGCCAGCACCTTGATCAAGTAAGTTTCGAGCAAGGTTCTCACCCAATTGCTGAGCATTATTGGCTTCGTCTGTCAGTTCAGCACGTAATAATGTTTGGCCATCTGGGCTTCCAACACGACCTTCGATATGGATTTGACCATTTTGTAGTGTGGCATAACCTGCAATTGGGACCTGACAACCACCCTCAAGATAGGCATTAAATGCACGTTCAGCACGTACACAAACATCTGTTTCTGCGTGTAATAAAGGTTGAATTAAAGCCAATACATCTTGGTCAGCTGCACGGCACTCTAAACCCAATGCACCCTGTCCCACAGCAGGCAAACTAATATCTGGTGTTAAACAATGACGGATACGTTCTGACAAACCTAAACGCTTCAAACCGGCACTGGCCAGAATAATCGCATCGTATTGACCTTCATCTAGCTTCGCTAACCGTGTACCAACATTTCCACGCAAGTCAATAATTTGTAAATCAGGACGTTGTTTTAATATTTGAGATTTACGACGTAAGCTTGATGTACCAACTTTTGCACCTTGTGGTAAATCAGCGAATTTTTCAAACTGATTTGAAACGAAAGCATCTAACGGATCTTCACGCTCACAAATCACTGCTAAAGTTAAACCCTCTGGCAAAGCCATTGGGACATCTTTCATTGAATGTACAGCTAAGTCTGCACGCCCATCTAAAAGTGCTGCTTCTAATTCTTTAACAAACAGCCCTTTGCCCCCAATTTTTGCTAAAGGCGTATCTAAAATTTTATCGCCCTGCGTGACAAATTTAACCAGTTCCACCGTTAAATCAGGGTGAAGCTCCTCTAAACGGGCACGAATATGTTCTGCCTGCCAAAGAGCAAGTGGGCTTTGTCGTGTAGCAATTTTCAAGGTTTTCATAAATTCAAGCATGGGCTGGTCAAACAATACACCCTAAACTTAACTTGATCCCTTAAAATTGCAAGTAAAATCTCGCAAGTCCCAGTTAACTCTTTTAGATTTAAAGCTGATGAATTCGCTCTCTAAGCGTAGATAAATGCCGACGGCTCACTGAAAGTCTTTCATCAAGACCACGTAATCTAACCTGATATTGCCCCGAACTGACTAGCTCCAATCCATCTAGATATGCAACCGAAACCAATGCATTTCGATGAATACGAATAAACTGATCTGCGAATTCGGTTTCAAGCTCTTTTAATGTTTCATCTATTAATACACTGCCATTTTTATGTCTCACAGTGACATATTTCTGATCTGCTAAAAAGTAATAGATATTTTCAACAGGAATCAGTTCAACCCCGCGATAGGTTTTTGCGGCAATTTGATGACGCTGTGTCTTTAAATCTTGTAAAAGCTCAGAATTCGGTAATGCATTGAGCTGTGCTTGAGTAAGTTGAGTTAGCTGACTTAAAGCTTGCTCAAGTTCAACTGCATCAATCGGTTTAAGAAGATATGCTTGAGCCTGAGCTTTAAAAGCTTCCAATGCATGCTGATCGTAGGCGGTACAAAACACAATCGCAGGTCGAGGATTGAGCTGACTTAACTGTTCTGCACAGACAAGCCCATTCATACCTGGCATTTGAATATCAAGTAAGATTACATCCGGTTGATGAAGCCGTGCCTGTTCCAAGGCCTCCTGTCCATGATGAGCCGTTGATACAACCTCATGTCCCATCTTTGAAACTAAACGTGATAAACGCTCCACTGCAAGTGGTTCATCATCACAAATTAGCACCTTCATTCATCCTCCTTGTCACCGTTAACTTGGTCCATTTTTTTATGGTTAACTCTGACTGACTTATTATTTTGTTTGATATTGATAGCTCATAATAGTGGTATATAAAGCCTCACCTTTATAAACCTGAAATCTAACGGTGTTCCCATAATACGCTTTCAGGCGCTGCTTAACATTTTCAAGAGCGATTCCATGCCCTTTCCGTGAATTTATTGTATCGTCTGTATATGGGTTGGTAATGACTATACTGACCTGATTTTGCAATATTTCAACCAATACCCCTATGGTTGCTTTGCCCATCATTGGTTCTACCCCATGAAAAATACTATTCTCTAACAAAGGTTGTAATGTCAATAAAGGAATAGTGATCTGTTTTAGTTGCACAGGTGAAAGCTCGATCTTCCAATCAACTTTTAAACGCTCACCTAGACGGACCTGCTCAATCATTAAATATTGTTTACTCAGCTCGATTTCTTCATGCAGACTCACCAATTTTAATTCTTGGAAACTCGCTCGAAATAAACGCGACAAACTAATGAGCATGCTTTCTGCTTTATCTGGATCTATCGCAATTAAACTCACCACATTATTTAAACTATTAAATAAGAAGTGAGGGTGAATTCTTGCTTGCATGGCCTGAATACGTGCATTTAATTCGGCATATTGCTGATGCAACCATTGTTCCCTGACATATAAATAACGTAAGCAGAAGGCCCCGAGTAATATTCCATAGCTTAGATATAAAGGTACATTGGTAAAATAAACACCCCAGCCCTGCGTTAATGACGCATGTTTATGTAAAAGTCCAAACTGAAAAAAATTACTCATTAAAGTGGTCAAAACAACAATACTTTGCAGCATGACAAAACCAATAACCAAAGCAAATTCTTGACGTAAGCTGCTAAAAAAACCTTGAAAGCGTTCAACCAATGCAAAAAAGGACAATATTACCCAATTAATAAAAACGATGTATTGAAAAAGCCTTTCCCCGCTTAAGGCTTGCCAAGACTGCGCTTCAGCCAATGCCAGAACCAATGCCAAAACATTACTTGCGATAATTAATTCGAATAAGTGTTGCCAACGCCCACTTTTCGTAAAAAAATAGGAGGAATTTTGATTTCGGTATGCTGTAGAAAACAACTTTGTTTGTTGAGCTTCGGCAAGTGATATACTCTTTTTTATTTTACTGAGCCACCATGACCACATCTTCAAATCCCCCTAATTCAGTAACCCCAGACCAAACCTCAGGTATGTGGGGTGGTCGTTTTTCTGAAGCGACGGACGCTTTTGTAGCCGAATTTACCGCCTCTGTTCAGTTTGACCAACGTTTTTATAAGCAAGACATCGCTGGTTCGATTGCGCATGCTACCATGCTTGCGAAAGTTGGCGTACTCACAGAAGCAGAACGCGATGACATTATTGAAGGTTTAAGCACCATTCGCTCAGAAATTGAGGCTGGAAACTTTGAGTGGCGCATCGATCTTGAAGATGTTCACATGAACATTGAATCACGTTTGACTCAACGTATTGGCATTACAGGCAAAAAATTACACACAGGCCGTAGCCGTAACGATCAGGTTGCTACTGATATTCGTCTTTACCTACGCGACGAAATTGATGATATTTTAAAATTATTAGAACGTTTACAAAAAGGCTTGTTAGGCTTGGCTGCTAAAAATGTAAATACGATTATGCCGGGCTTTACACACCTACAAACCGCTCAACCAGTAACTTTTGGTCATCACTTGTTAGCGTGGTTTGAAATGTTGGTACGTGACACTGAACGTCTCCAAGACTGCCGTAAACGTGTTAACCGTATGCCGCTTGGATCTGCTGCTCTTGCGGGTACAACTTATCCAATTGACCGCGCATATACAGCAGAGCTTTTAGGGTTTGAAGCTGTATCTGAAAACTCTCTTGATGCTGTATCTGACCGTGACTTTGCCATCGAATTTAATGCAGCTGCTGCACTTATCATGATGCATTTATCACGTATGTCAGAAGAGCTCATTCTTTGGACTTCTGCACAGTTCAAATTTGTGAATATTCCTGACCGCTTCTGTACCGGGTCTTCAATCATGCCACAGAAGAAAAATCCGGATGTTCCAGAACTTATTCGCGGTAAATCTGGCCGTGTATTTGGTGACTTAATTAGCTTACTTACGCTCATGAAAGGTCAACCATTGGCATACAACAAAGATAACCAAGAAGATAAAGAACCTTTATTTGATGCAATCGATACGGTTCGTGGTTCACTCATGGCATTTGCAGACATGATTCCTGCATTGGTTCCAAATATTGAAATCATGCGTGAAGCTGCTCTTCGTGGATTCTCAACTGCAACTGACCTTGCTGACTACTTAGTGAAAAAAGGCGTTGCGTTCCGTGATGCACATGAAATTGTAGGTAAAGCTGTTGCATTAGGTGTTGCGGAAGAAAAAGACTTATCTGAACTCACACTTGAGCAATTACAGCAATTCTCTGACTTAATTACAGCAGATGTGTTTGACAAAGCTTTAACTCTAGAAGCTTCTGTAAATGCACGTGATCATATTGGCGGAACTTCACCAAAACAGGTTGAAGCTGCGATTGCGCGTGCCCATACACGTTTAGAACAGTTATACGCTTAAGGATAAATCATGAGTCGACAAGTATTTTGCCGTAAATATCAAAAGGAAATGGAAGGTTTAGACTTCGCTCCTTTCCCAGGTGCTAAAGGCCAAGATTTTTTTGAAAATGTGTCTAAGCAAGCATGGCAAGAATGGTTACAACACCAAACTACGTTAATTAATGAAAAGCGTTTAAACGTGTTTGAACCAGAAGCTAAAAAGTTTCTGGAAGAACAACGTGAGAAGTTCTTTAACAATGATGAAAGTGTAGAAAAAGCTGAAGGCTGGAAACCAGAATAATCGGTTTGTTTTAGCTTAATCATCATTAAAAAGGCGGGTCTATATACATAGATCCGCCTTTTTTTACGTGAAACTTACACAAACATAAAAAGCCTTACATAGAGCGCACAGGACTCTACATGACATCAAAAAGCGAAGAACTTAATATCACTCTATAGCAAGAAGAACACGATCCCTGTCGTGTTTATGCACTTGATTTTCTGTCCTGAACTTCCCCCCAAAGTTCGGGACATTTTTTTATCTATTAATTTTAAAAATAAAAAGGCCTTGTTTCAAACAAGGCCTTTAAATATTTCAGCTCAAGATTACTTTTCGTGGACTTTGGCTTCAATTTCTTCAATTTTGGTATGACGAGCATCAAAGCCTTTGGCCATATAAATCACTTGCTCAGCAATGTTACGAGCATGATCGCCAATACGCTCTAATGAACGTAACACCCACATGACATTAATTACACGAGCAATATGACGCGGGTCTTCAATCATATAAGTCATTAATGTACGTGTTGCTGATTGATATTCACGGTCAATGTCAGCATCAGCTAAAAGTACACGTAAAGCTTGATCTGCATCTAAACGTGCAAAAGCATCAAGTGCATCATGAATCATGACACGAACTTGATTACCAATATGACGTGTTTCCATGTAGCCACGTGGTGATCCACCTTCTTCACACAGATTTTGTGCAATACGGGCAATTTTCGCTGCTTCATCACCAATGCGTTCAAGGTCAGTATTGGCTTTGCTCATGGCAATCACCATACGTAAGTCAATCGCTGCCGGATGACGACGCGCCAAAATCAACGTCAAGCCTTCATCAATATCACGTTCATATTGATTGACTGCATTATCTTTAAATTGAACATCAATCGCTAAATTTGCGTCGGTATCAAGTAAAGAATGAATTGCATTTGCAACCTGCTGTTCGACCAAGCCACCCATGGTCATAAACTTTGTGTTTACATCTTGCAAATCTTCATTAAATTGAGAAGAAATATGATGGCTTAACACCGGATTACTCGGACTCAAGGGAAGCCTCCAACATGATGGCGCGGGAATAAAATGATTGAGCATTAAAACACAGCAATCATTAAGTTTTTATGACAAAATTAAATTTCAGATAAAAGCATTTAATTACTGATAAGTTAACCAGCTATTAAGCTCGACTAGATCTTTTTCGCCTAACTGGCCTACCGCAGCTTTTAAACGAAGCACATTCAATAAATAGTCATACTGAGCATTAAGATAATCCTGTTTTGCAGAAAAAGCATTACGCTGCGCCAATAAAACATCAACCATACTTTTCAAGCCTTCGTTATAACTCGCTTTTGAAGCTTGAGAAACCAAAGAAGATGAATCCATTGCAGCCTTTCTTGCTTCAAGTTTGGCTTGATCTGTGTCTACCTGCATAAACGCACTTTTCACATCGACATTGGCACGGCGAATGGCTGCATCAAGTTGAGCCTGCGCTTTACTGGCTTCTACAGTGGCTTTTTTAATTGATGTTCGGGTCCGTCCACCATTAAATAAATTCCAGTTCATTTCTACACCGACCTGATCAAATTTTCCGTCAGTCGAAATGAGTGTCTCTGGTGTTTGTTTAGTATAGCCATAGCTCGCCACAGCATCTATTTGAGGATAAAGTGCTGCCTTTTCGACACGGCGCTGGTCTTCACTATATTTTTGCTGTAAACGGGCTTGCTGGATCTTTAAGTTTTTTTGCTGTGCCAAAGAAAGCCAGTCATTAAGCTCTGCTGGATAAGGCTTTTGAAAATTAAAATCACTTCGCAGTACAGCGAGTTTATCTTGATAAGAACCGATATATTCAGAAAGCTGCTCTTGGGCTAAAAGTAATTGAACATTGGTTGAAATACGATTGGCTCTAGCATTTTGATATTGAGCATTTGCTTCACTCACATCACTACGTGCCACCAACCCTTCTTTGAGTTTGGCATTCATCATATTGAGCTGTTCAAGCAAAGCCTTTTCTTCTTGTAAGTATGCAACACTCAACGCCTGCTGCCGCAACACATTAAAATAGGCTTCTGCCACATTTAAAACATGATCTTGTTTTTGCAGCCTTAAAGTGATTTCACTAAGTGCAACCGAAGTTTTAACTTGTTTATAACCTTCCCAAGCATCCATTCGAAATAATGGCTGACGTGCAGTGAGAGTCGCTTGTCGAGTCGTTGACGTACTACTTACCAAAGCATCTGACAGGCCTTCTTGATCAACACCCGGAAAGTTTGAACGTTTTACAGTTTGTCGATTACGGGTAATGTTTCCAGACAATGTGACAGTAGGTAATAACGCCCCCGTTGCTAAGCCTAAGTTCAGTTGATCTGCTTCATATTGTTGTTGATTGGCTTGCCACGTTGGGTCATTTTGTTTTGCGCGCTCATAAGCTTCAACCAAATCTAGAGCAAAACTCGAAGATGCAAAACTCCAAAGGCCAACAGCGACCATTAATTTTATTTTCATTGTTCAAATCAACGATAAAACTTGCCTTTAAGACTAAGAAAAATTCAAATCAAACTCAAGCCATTAAAAGTTTTAGTTTTTTAAGCGTTCTTAGTTTTTGACAATATTAAAATACAAATAAAAATCAGTAACATGCCTATCCAACCCAGCCATGAAACATGCTCACCCACCAAAACGATGGCAAAAATCGCAGCCACTAAAGGTTCAAATAAAGTTAAGGTCGTCGCTTTGCTGGCATTTACTGTTTTTAATCCAAAACCGAAAAGTAAATAACCCAAAAACATAGGAATCAGCATCATATAACCAGCCACAAGTAAATTGGTTGAGCTATGCAATAACCCTCCACCTGTAACCAACAAAGTAGGAAGCAAAATAACTGCCCCACCACCCATAATCATGCCCATTGCAGCTTTAGAGGCAACACCCCGATCTATTAATCTTTTTGCGGCCCATGAATAAAGTGAATAAGTTGTAGCTGCGACAAGCCCAAGAAAAATACCGAAGAATTTATTCCATTGATTTGTACTCTCTTGGATCGCATGACTTTCCCCCATCGATAACATACTTACACCAAGCACACCGCACACAAAACTTAGAAACCAGATAGCCGATAAAGCTTTGCGGTCAAAAAATCGCTCTAAAATTGCTGCTATTAATGGAGCGGCACCAATTGAAACAACGGTGCCAATCGTAATGCCCGCATAATGCATTGAGGAATAAAAAGCTAAAGGATAAATACCAACCGCCGCTACCCCTAAAAGCAGTATTGAAAGATTTTCCCTTATAAACTGACGGTTTTCGCGTATTGCTCGTGATGCAACCAAAGCTTGTAAAAGTCCTCCACCGCCCATCGCTACGGCACCAATAGCGAGTGGGCCAAGTGTCGGTGCAAATGCTGCCGCCGTACCTGTTGTTCCCCACAAAACAGAAGCAACCAAAATCGCAATTGTGCCCCCATAGCTACTATTTTTAATGAGGCTAATCATGTAGGCATTCTCTATTTAAAATATCTTCTGCCATTTGTTTTGCTAATAGAAGTTGACGACTGTTTCCTTCTAAGCCTGCTCGTGCCATAGAACCCTCTAAAAGAAAAGAAAGCTGCGTGGCCACATAGTTAACGCGCTGTGAGTCTGGTATTAATTTTTTTAAATGCTCAGCAACAATACCTTCCACTTCTTCTTTATGCTGCCTTACAGAACTACGCCCTGCACTATTCGCTGGAAACTCTGCGGCAGCATTCAATAACCCACAGCCTCGAAACCCTTTTTCGTAGGCAAATTCTGCATGGTCCTGATAGGCATCAAACACAGCCAAAATGGCTTCTTTAGCTGTGTTTGTTTTTGCTAAACGCTTTTGATAGAGATCGAGCCACTCTTGATGGCGTGCAGCAATATAGGCATCAACAAGATCGCCTTTTGAAGAAAAATTATTATAAAGCGACATCTTAGCGACATCGGCTTTAGCCGTAACTGAATTGATTCCTGTTGCAGTAATGCCATCGTTATAAAACAAGGTTGCTGCTGCATCGAGAATTTTCTGTCTTGCTGTTTTATCATTCATAGCTTTAATTTAAGTAGACCGACCTACCTAATAATAAAGATTTCTAACAATGATGCAATCTTTTTCCGAGTTATAATTTGAGCAATATTCACTTTGATAAAAAAACAATGATGAAAAAAGTTCTAATGATGAGTATGTGCAGCGCACTACTTTTAGCTGGATGTAATAAAACATCAGAGCAAGATCAGGCTGTATCTAAAGAGCAAAAACCAACTGAACAAAAGGCTACTCAAAAACAAGACAGCAGTTGCTTACAAATTATGGCTGCCACGCAGAAAATCAACCAAAACAGCAAAATAGAAGATTTAAATCAAATTAATGAAAAGCTTAAAAGCTGTGTTCCCTCTTTAAAAAATGATGAGCAGCTTAAGCTTATTGATGCTTCAACTGCGATGTATCAACGTTTTCTTAAACAAGACTACACTGAAAAAACAGGGAGAGCTTTTGAAGCATTTGGCTATGCCGTTTTAGAACAGAAACAAGACCTTAAAAAGGTCATCCAAACCCAGAAAAAACTCTTCGACCAACTTAGCCCGCGTGATCAATATTTACTTCAACATGAAGGCCAAGCCTACATTGAACTTCTCTATCAAGGTGAGGGTATGTTTACCTATCGACGTCAGCCAAACTATTTAGTTGAGGTTTTTTCTACGTCCTTACCAGCAGACCAAAAAGAGTTCTTAACTCGTATGGCCAAAGATAATCAGGATATTTTCTATAACGATGGTGCGTTGGCCGTTTCATGGAAAGAACTTACTGAACGAGCACTTTTTTGGGAAAAATTTATTCAGAAATATCCAAAAAGCCACTTTATTAGTGATGCAAAACGACTATTTAATGAATATCGCTATTTTATTTTCTTTGGTTTAGATAACACGCCAGTATCAGATGAATATGCACCGAATACGTGGTTTGATAAAGATGCTCTTCAACAAATTCAGTTTTTGTCTACACAAAATCAGTCGAGTTTAGCGAAATCCGCTCAACTGTTTCTTAAGTTTATTGCCACTCCTGTAGAGGAGCGTAATAAGCAATTTAAAATAGATTTAACTGATAAAAATGGTGATAAAAAATCAAATTATCAGATTACTCATGAACAGCTTGAGCAGCTATTAAAATTTGATTCACCATGGAACACGGAAGTCTATCGTGACTGCCATATGGATGCAGTTTGTATAGATACAAATTGACAATGCCAGCCAACCTAAAACATGTTAGTCTGTAAATCGCTTGACGGAGCGCGAGTAATAGCTCGCTGAGATTGTGTAAATTCTGTGTTATCGCGACACAAGTTTGATCACAAGTACCGTTGAACCTGATCAGGTTAAGACCTGCGTAGGAATCAAGCCATCTAAAAACTTAAAGCCTTAAATTTATCTAATAAAGATAAATCCGCCATCGTTTTTGGTCGTGCTTGATTCGTTGATGTTATTCATAAGGATCATGTGATGAACCAGTTAACGAATCTCTCTTCTGCTGAAATTTCAGCACAACATGAACAAGATGCAAAAGATTTAACCCGCATCTTACCCGCTTCTAAAAAAGTTTATATTGAGGGTTCTCGCCCTGACATTCAGGTTCCAATGCGAGAAATTTCTTTAACCGACACCCCTACTGGTCTTGGCGGTGAACATAACCCTCCTGTTATGGTATATGACACTTCAGGTGTTTATACCGACCCAAATGTTCAAATTGATTTAGACAAAGGTTTACCTTCAGTTCGCCAAAACTGGATTGAAGAGCGTAACGATACTGACGTACTTTCTGGTTTAACTTCAAAGTTTGGTCAAGAACGTTTAAAAGACATTCGTACCGCTGATATTCGTTTTGCGCACATTCAAAATCCACGCCGTGCCAAAGCAGGCAAAAATGTCACTCAAATGCACTATGCCAAGCAAGGTATTATCACACCTGAAATGGAATATATTGCAATTCGTGAAAATCAACGCCAGCGTGAAGGTGTTGATATGCGTCAACATGCTGGACAAAATTTCGGTGCAAAAAACTTAAAAGAAATTACACCTGAATTTGTTCGCCAAGAAGTTGCTGAAGGTCGTGCGATCATTCCTGCAAACATTAATCACCCAGAACTTGAACCAATGATTATTGGTCGTAACTTCTTGGTTAAAATTAATGCCAATATTGGTAACTCAGCGCTTGGCTCTTCAATTGATGAAGAAGTTGCAAAAATGACTTGGGCAACCCGTTGGGGTGCCGACACCATTATGGACTTGTCGACAGGTAAAAATATCCATGAAACACGTGAATGGATTATTCGTAACTCACCTGTTCCAATCGGTACTGTACCTATTTATCAAGCGCTTGAAAAAGTTGATGGTGTTGCAGAAGATCTGACTTGGGAAATCTTCAAAGACACACTAATTGAACAAGCCGAGCAAGGTGTTGACTACTTCACAATTCACGCAGGTGTATTACTTCGCTATGTACCACTTACAGCAAACCGTTTAACAGGTATTGTATCTCGTGGTGGTTCAATCATGGCGCAGTGGTGTCTAGCACATCATGAAGAAAACTTCTTATACACACATTTCGATGAAATCTGTGAAATCATGAAGGCTTATGACGTTTCATTTAGCTTAGGTGATGGCTTACGTCCGGGCTGTATTCAAGATGCAAATGACGAAGCACAGTTCAGCGAACTTAAAACCCTAGGTGAGCTGACTCACCGTGCATGGGAACATGATGTTCAAGTCATGATTGAAGGCCCTGGTCATGTACCAATGCACATGATTAAAGAAAACATGGACCTTCAGTTAGAAGTGTGTAAAGAAGCACCATTCTATACGCTTGGACCATTAACAACAGATATCGCTCCGGGTTATGACCACATTACTTCTGCAATTGGTGCAGCCATGATTGGTTGGTACGGCACAGCGATGCTTTGTTATGTGACACCAAAAGAACACTTAGGTTTACCAAACAAAAAAGATGTTAAAGACGGAATTATTACCTACAAGCTTGCAGCACATGCTGCCGATCTTGCGAAAGGGCATCCGGGTGCTCAAGTTCGCGATAATGCCTTATCAAAAGCTCGTTTTGAATTCCGTTGGGATGATCAGTTCAACCTAAGTCTAGACCCTGATACAGCACGTAGTATGCACGATGAAACCTTACCAAAAGAGGCTCATAAATCTGCACACTTCTGCTCAATGTGTGGTCCAAAATTCTGTTCAATGAAAATCACTCAGAATGTACGCGACTATGCCAACAACCTCACCAATAACGATTCAGAGGTTGAAGAAGGCCTCAAAGCGATGAAAGAGGTTTATCAGGAGCAAGGTCAAAAACTGTATCATAAAGTGTAAATATTCAAAAAAAACACTTGCCTAGCCCTGATTCTCGGTTAGGATGAAATAAATAGATTTCGTCCTGACCGAATCATGAGTATTGTTGAACGTCCAAGTTATACATCTAAAGATGTCGAAGTAACATCACGTGAATCTCTATTCCGTGGTTTTATTCAAGTTGAAAAAGTCAGCCTTCGACATCGTCTATTTAATCAATCTGAATATACTCATGTATTGCAGCGTGAACTCGTTCATCGGCCTGAAGCAGCTGGCGTACTACTCTACAACGATCAAAAACAACAGTTTGCTCTGATTGAACAGTTCCGTGTTGGGGCTTTAGATGATGCTCAATCACCGTGGCAGTTAGAAATAATTGCAGGCGTGCTAGATGGTGATGAATCACCAGAAAGTTGTATTCGACGAGAGAGCCTTGAAGAATCAGGTTGCGAAGTTCAAGATTTAGAGCATCTATTTAGCTTTTACCCGTCAGCTGGTGCTTGCTCAGAGTTATTTCATCTCTATGTTGCCGAAACTGAATTACCCGCTGAGGGGGGTGTTTTTGGCGTAGATGATGAGGGGGAAAATATTCAACTGCACTTATTTAATTATAGTGAAATCCAGACTCTACTCGACAGCGGGCGTTTAAGAAATGCTCCTGTCATTATGGCATTACAATGGCTGGCCCAACACAGCAAAACGATAATAAACCCGAAGAGGTAGGACGGTGACTTTTCAAGTCTCAACACTTTCACAAAAAGACCATGTCATTATACAAATTACCGATACCCACCTATTGGAGTATCCGCATTTAGAATTTGTGGGTATGAATCCTGAAGAAAGCTTTCATGCAATTATTCAACAGATACTTAATAAACATCCTGAAATTGATGCAATTATCCATACTGGGGACCTAGCTCAGGCACCAACGCCTATTACCTACAAACGTTATATTCAATATATGCAAACGCTTGGTCTGCCCTTTTTTCAGACCTTAGGTAATCATGACAATGTTGACCATTTTCCATTGCATAAAGAGAATCATCAGGAACCTGTGGTCATTTGCTTAGGGAACTGGCGGATTATTCTATTAAATAGTGCGGTAAAAGGTCATATTGATGGACATCTATCAGCAGAACAGCTAGAGAACTTAACGGCTTTACTTGAAGAGTATGCAGATAACCCGATTTTGCTGGCTTGTCATCACCACCCTTTTGCCATGAAGTCAAAATGGATTGATCATCACAAGTTACAAAATTCTAATGCTTTGCTTACAGCATTAACGCCGTTTAAAAATGTAAAAGCTTTGGTCTGCGGGCATGTTCATCAAGACTCAATCAACATTTGGCAAGGGGTCGAATTTTTCTCTACACCTTCGACAAGTGTTCAGTTTAAACCCTTTAGTAATGATTTTGCACTCGATCAAAATGCTCCCGGCTACCGTTACATTCGTCTAAAAAACGATGGTAGTTTTGAAACAGAAGTCTTCCGTCTTGAAAATTTTCAAGGCCATATAAACACTGATATTTCAGGCTATTAGCCCTATTTCTTATATGCTTATATATAATTATGACTGGGGCAAACACGTTTTGAAAATATTTACGGGGCGGAATGACTATCATCTTGCAGGAAAAATCTATATGATGACGACCCGATGGGAAAATCCCATCGATGGTTTTCTATAAAAACACTTGCATATCACCATATTTTTTGCGTATAGATAATACGTGTATGATGAGGAATGCCCTATTATGGCGAATGACAACCACAACCAAGTTTTGGATGAACATACAGAAGTTGTAGTGGAAGGTGACAAAGCTTCTGCAAAACGTGCACGTAAAGTGAAACCTAAAACTTCTGACATAGGCACAACTGCAAGTTTATTTGGTATTGCACCTTATCAACCTAAGAAAAATGAAGAGTACATGTCTGAAGGACAGCTCGAGCATTTCCGACAAATTCTGCAAGCATGGAAAGCTGAATTAATGTCTGAAGTTGATCGTACTTTAAATACGATGCAAGACGAATCAACTGCACTGCCAGATGTAAACGACCGTGCGACCCAAGAAGAAGAATTTGCAATTGAATTACGTACACGTGACCGTGAACGTAAGTTAATTCGTAAAATCGAACAATCTATGGAAGCTATTAAGAATGAAGACTACGGTTTCTGTGAAACTTGTGGTATTGAAATCGGCTTACGTCGTTTAGAAGCACGTCCAACTGCAACGTTATGTATTGACTGCAAAACTTTGGCAGAAATTAAAGAGAAGCAAAATAACGGTTAATATGACCGCTGTAGCTACTCAAGAAAAGCCTAGCTTTTCATACTCAGGTCGGTTTGCGCCATCGCCAACCGGCCCTTTGCATTTTGGATCACTCATTACTGCTGTTGCCAGCTATTGCGATGCAAAAGCCCATCAAGGCAAATGGCTCGTTCGTGTCGAAGATACAGATATTCCTCGTATTTATCCCGGCAGCGAAGAGCATATTCTCACATCACTTGAAGCCTTCCAGTTCGAACCCGATACAGACATCATCTTTCAAAAAAATCGTTTAGACATTTATGAAAGCGTATTAGACCAACTCAAAAAAGAAGGTCTTATCTATGCATGTCAATGTACCCGCAAAATGCTTGGTTCAAATGCAATCTATGCAGGTACTTGCCGCGATCTCAATCTTGATTTTCAAGGTCAAGCGATTCGGGTAAAAGTTCAAGATCAGCAGATCTGTTTTGATGATCGATTGCAAGGACGTCATTGCTCCAATCTACAATATGATCTTGGAGATTTTGTTCTTAAGCGCCGTGATGGAATTATTAACTATCAACTTGCGGTCGTCGTGGATGATTATCTACAAGGTATTACCCATGTCGTTCGAGGCGCAGACTTATTAGATAACACTGAACGTCAGATCTGGCTAGGTCAGCTTCTGGGTTATCCTAAATTGAGCTATATGCATCTTCCCCTTGCAATGAATGAACAAGGGCAAAAGCTCTCTAAACAAAATCTAGCCCAAGCACTCGATTTATCAAAAGCTCCTGAATTACTTCAAAAAGCAATACGCGCCTTGGGACAACCCAACGTTGATTTAGATCAACCTAGATTGATGCTCAAACAGGCTGTAGCACAATGGAATGTTGATTTGATTCCTCATGGACAAGAGCTCAGCGGCACATATCTATAAATAATAAAAAAGCCCGATATCAAATCAGGCTTTTTAAACTTCTAAATACTCAATTAGAAGTTTGACTCTTCTCGTTCTGGGTTGACTTCTTGTGTTGATGCATCAATCTTTAAGATTAAGCTAATCATCGCCGCACACATCATTAAAGACGTACCACCATAACTAATGAATGGCAAAGTCAAACCCTTCGTCGGCATTAAACCCATATTCATGCCCGCATTTACCAAAATCTGAAGCAAGAAAATAATGCTAATACCGTAAGCTAAATAGCCTGCACGAAGGTAATGATGTTTCAAAGCACGGTGACCAATTTTGATACAACATGCCAGCATCAAGAAAGACAAGCCAATAACAATAGAAATACCCACGAAACCAAACTCTTCACCTAGCACTGCCAACATAAAGTCAGTATGTGCTTCAGGTAAATAAGATAGTTTTTGTACACTGTGGCCTAAACCTGTACCAAACCATTCACCACGACCAAAAGCCATTAGTGCATTTGATAACTGATAACCTACACCTAATGGATCTGCCCATGGGTCAGTAAACGAGATCAAACGCTGGAAACGGTATGGTTCAAATAAGATCAAAAATACGATACCCGTGACAATCGCGCCAAGCATGATTAAGAACTGAGTTGGCGGCGCACCCGCTAAAAAGAACACCCCAACCATCATCATGACAATAACGACAGTTGCTCCCAAGTCAGGCTCAGCAATAATTAAACCAACCGTGATTGCCATAACCCCACTTAAACGCAATAAGCCTTTCCAATGAGTACGAACCTCTTTGGCACGGCGTACAACGTAGTCTGCGGTAAAGATCGCCATCATGACTTTGGCAACCTCGGTTGGCTGCAAGGTAAAGCCACCGATCTTAATCCAACGTGTAGAACCGTTGACTTCCGAACCCACTACCAAAGCAGCAAGCAACAGAACCATGGTTAATAACCACAGCGGGAAGGTATTTTTAAACCACGTATTTAGTGATATTCGATAGGTCAAATAAGCCACCACACCCGCAGCGACAATCGAAATACCATGACGAATCACATAGTGAAACGGGTTTTCATGCATATATTCAGCATAGGGCATCGAAGCAGATGCAACCATCACGGAACCGATACACAATAATGCAACGACACAGAAAATCAGGACATTACGTGGCGTCACTTCCGCTGGCCATTTAGGCAATATCCGTTCATACCAATGATTGATTTTCTGGATTGTGGTCTGAGCTAAGCCTGCCATACTACATTCCTAATCATGTTTTCTTTAAACCAACGAATTGACGCAGGCAACAAACTGCTGACCACGGTCATTATAACTTTTAAACATATCAAAACTTGCACATGCTGGTGATAACAACACCACATCTTCGGCCTGAGTTTCACGTTGAGACAGCTCTACAGCTTCTTTAAGCGTTGCTGCATGTAAAATTTTGGTTGCACCTTGAATTGCTTGTTCAATAACCGGAGCATCCTCACCAATCAATATCACGACTTTGGCATATTTTTCGATAGAAGAACGTAATGGTCCAAAATCCTGACCTTTACCTTGCCCGCCTAAAATCAAGGCAACTTTACCTTTTTTAACCTCAATGGCAGCGCCTAAACCATCAATCGCTGCAAGCGTAGCACCAACGTTGGTGCCTTTAGAGTCATTGTAATAACGTACATCATGCACAGTCTTTACATATTCACAGCGATGCTCTAAGCCTTTAAATTGTTTTAAGGTTTCAAGCATGGATTCCATAGGCAGGCCTATTGCCTCACCTAATGCGAGACAAGCCAAAGCATTTGCTACGTTATGCATGCCTTGAATATATAAATCTGAGCTTTTAATTAAACGCTGTAAACCACGCGCAAGCCAAAGCGTGCCATCGCCATCTCTTAAAACACCATATTGATTTAAATCTGGCGCATTTAAACCAAAGCTTTGCATTGGCGTGGTATCTGGAACAAGAGGACGACTTAAAGCATCATCACGGTTAAATACTACTTTTTTAACGCCTTGGAAAATACGGTGTTTTGCTTGATGGTAACCCAACATATTGCCGTGACGATCTAAGTGGTCTTCACTCATATTGAGAACCACAGCAACTTCAGCATTTAAGTGAGACGTGGTTTCTAGCTGAAAACTTGATAGCTCAAGTACAATTAACTCAGGTTGATCTTTTAATAAATCTAGAGCTGGGCGTCCAAGATTGCCACCTACAGCAATTTTCTTACCCGCATCTTTAGCCATTAAGCCAATTAAAGTCGTTACTGTACTTTTCGCATTAGAGCCAGTAATAGCCACAATAGGCACATCGGTTGCACGGCGTAATAATTGAATATCCCCTACCACAGAAATACCCTTAGCAATAGCTGCCTGAATTTCCGGTAATTGTGGTGCAAGGCCTGGACTTAAAATAATTTCTTCTGCTTGTAATAATAATTCTTGGTCAAGTTGACCGAAACTAGTTTTAACGCCAGCTGGAATCTGATCATGCCCTGGTGGCGTGGGGCGAGAGTCTGTTACTGCAACTTGGTAGCCTTGTTCATGCAAGAAATTTACAGCAGAAACGCCTGATATTCCCAAGCCTGCTACAACTTTTAATCCACCACGTTGTATTAACATTTTTGCCCCACAATTTATCAATCGACAGAATGGCAAAAATGTTAGCACTTTGCTGTTTTGAATGCTTTTTCAGTTTGAACTTTATTCATCTTTTTTTGTGTCAGTGCGTAAAAAAGCCATCAATATGATGGCTTTTTAAACGAAACAAGAAATACTGAATCTACTGCCATTTAATCGGCTTAATTTCTTGAACTGTATTCGTAGGTTTATCTTCGCTTGAACAACCACAACCGCCAGCACAACCAAAGGTCATTTTCGGTTTAAGCCACTTTGCCAAAGTTGCCCAACCCTGCTTTTCGCAAAATGCAGAGAGTGAAGAAAAGACTGAATTTGCTGTTTTTGGAAATACTTTCTTAAAAACAACTACAGCACTCCAAATCACTAAAACCGCAATAATCAGATATTGAACCATATACAACCTCCTTTATTGCCTTAACCCCAATAGTGGGAAGCAATTTGATAGGTAACAAACGATGCAAAATAAGCTAAACCAAACAGATATGCAGTCATAGCTGCAACATGTTTCCATGAACCTGTTTCACGGCGTACCGTTGCCAATGTTGCCAAACAATGTGGAGCATAAATGAACCACACTAAAAGCGATAAACCTGTTGCCAAAGACCAACCTGTTCCATCTGCACTAATCAGATGTGACAAACCTTGTGCCACAGCATCATCATCTGTTGCAGACAAGGCATAAACTGTACCTAATGCCGCGACTACCACTTCACGAGCTGCCATAGCTGGAATTAAAGCAATACAGATTTGCCAGTTAAAACCAATTGGAGCAAATAAAGGTTGTATAAGATGCCCAAGCATACCTGCAAAACTATAATCTATGGCAGGTAATATCGCCCCTTCTGGTGGCTGCGGAAAAGTACACAAGAACCAAAGCAAAATAGAGAGCGCAAAAATGATTCCACCGACGCGTTTCAAGAAGATCTTTGCCCGATCCAATAAACCGATTCCCACACTTTTTAAATCAGGGAAACGATAACTTGGCAGCTCTAGCAGTAAAGCATGCTGTGATTTATCTTTTTGCAAAAACTTCATTAAAAATGAAACACAAAGAGCACTCACAATACCAGCCATATACAGACCGAAAAGCACTAAACCTTGTAAGTTGAAAATACCCCAGACCATTTTCTCTGGAATAAAGGCAGCAATCAGCAAAGCATATACAGGCAAGCGTGCCGAACAGGTCATTAAAGGTGCAACCATAATGGTCGTAAAACGATCACGAGGGTCACTAATACTACGCGTTGCCATAATTCCCGGTACTGCACAAGCAAAGCTCGAAAGTAAAGGAATGAAAGCACGACCACTTAAGCCAGCTTGGAACATTAATTTATCAAGCAAGAATGCTGCACGCGGTAAATAGCCCGATTCTTCTAATACCAAAATGAAGAAGAACAAGATCAAAATTTGTGGCAAGAACACAACTACGCCACCTGCACCCGCAATAATTCCGTCGACAACCAGACTATGCAGTAGTGGCTGCGTAATCACACTTCCTATTACTTCACCCAGCCAGCCGAAGAAGCCTTCAATACCATCCATGAATGGAGCGGCCCATGCAAAAACTGCTTGGAACACAATAAACATCATGATGGCAAGGCTAAGTAAGCCTAAAACTGGATGTAAGAAAATCCGATCTAGAAAATCAGTCCGCTTATCACCCTGATCAACATAATGAACAACATCTTTAAAAATCATATCGATTTTCTGATGATGAGTCCCAGTTAAACCACTCAGTTCGGTTTGTGGCACACTGTATTTTTCTTGATCAAGAGCGTGTAATAAATTTTCAATCCCCGCATTTCGAACAGCAACTGTTTCAACAACGGGTACGCCCAAACGCTGAGATAACTTTTGAGTATTAATTTGGATACCACGACGACGCGCTTCATCCATCATATTCAGTACAAGTAAAATCGGACGACCTAGCTCGATCATTTCGAGCACTAGCCCTAAATGCAATTTTAAGTTAGTTGCATCAACCACACATAAAAAGGCATCTTGCTGCCCCTCTTCTGCAATTTTACCCAAGCAAACATCACGGGTAATCACTTCATCAGGACTAGTTGCATTAAGACTATATGTACCCGGTAAATCGAGTACACGCACAGCTCGACCTGAAGGCAACTGAAAATGACCAACCTTACGCTCGACCGTTACGCCCGCATAGTTTGCAACTTTTTGTCGAGTTCCAGTTAAATGGTTAAAAAGAGAGGTTTTACCACAGTTAGGGTTTCCCACAAGGGCAATACGTAACGCATCACTCATGCGGGTACTCCTTCTTCTACTTGAATTTCAATTTTTTCCGCTTCTGCTTTACGTAAAGCGAAACGAGTAAAGCCTATTTGGATCAAGATCGGATCACCACCAAAAACACCTTTGGTAATCACTTCCACTCGTGTGCCCGGTACAAAGCCCAGACTTTCCAAACGAATTGCGACCAAATCTTGCTGCTCGGACTCTAGTTCTATCCGATTCACTTTGGTGATGGTCGCCGCTTGCTTCACTTTTAAAGCTGATAAACGCACCGCATCCGATCCTAAACCTTTTTTAATAGTATACATATAAATGAGAATAATTACCAAATAAGGTTAAATTTCACTTCTTATTCAGTTTAATCGACAAACCTTAAAGTTTCTTTTAAAGTACAGAGGTTTAGAGGATGTAGTGTATGTTGAATAAAAAACCGCGTATTCCAAGCCCTGTTCAAATTCCTGAACATTTGAGCTTTTTACAAGGTTTTCGTGACTATCTCGTTGCTCAGACGGTAAGTCCACATACACGTAATGCTTATTTATCCGACCTTATTCAATGCAGCGAACTTCATAAAAAATCAGCTCTTCCAGAGTGGACAAGTGATGATATCGCTGATGTTTTGATTGAGTTGACTAAAGTTGGAAAAAGCCCGCGCTCGATTGCCCGCTGCTTATCTGCCCTACGCCAGTTTTACAAATTTTTACGTGAACAGAAATTACGAAGCGATAATCCTGTAGCAACCCATCATTCTCCAAAAATTGGCAGAGCCTTACCCAAAGATTTATCAGAGGAAGATGTCGAAGCACTGATTCAGGCTCCTGATATTGATACGGCACTGGGATTACGTGATCGGGCAATGTTTGAAGTTCTTTACGCATGTGGTTTACGTGTTTCAGAACTGCTGAACTTACGCCTAGAACTTATTAACTTAAAACAAGGCTATTTAAGAATTACTGGTAAAGGTAATAAAGAGCGTTTGGTCCCGCTAGGGCAATTTGCTTGTGAATGGGTGGAACGCTACTTGCAGGATGCTCGGCCTCAACTCTATAAAAGCTCTACTGACTATCTCTTTTTAACTCAACACGGCGGAATTATGAGCCGTCAGAACTTCTGGTATGCCATTAAGCGTTACGCCTTACAAGCCAATATTCAAGCTGAACTCTCACCTCACACCTTACGTCACGCCTTTGCAACCCACCTTCTCAATCACGGCGCCGATTTACGCGTAGTACAAATGTTATTGGGTCATAGTGACTTATCAACTACTCAAATTTACACACATGTAGCACAAGTGAGAATGCAACAATTGCATGAAAAACATCATCCTAGAGGTTAAAAAATTTAAAACTTATTATTTTAAATACACCCAACAATCAATTGATTTCGTTCACAAAGGTTAAGAAAGTTTTAACAATACACACTAGATTTTTTGTTATGCTTAGCAGCTTCTGACTATAAATACTGATGAAATAAGGGTTATCTATGTCTTTTACCCGATCTCAACTTTTTCTTGCCTGTGCGTTGGCCTCTAGCCTGTTATTCAGTGCTTGTTCTAAAGAAAACAAACCACAAAAAGAAGATGCGCTCACTGCGACCGCACCTGCTACTGGGGAAGCTTCAACCATCATTGAACGCAATGAGAAACAGCGTTTAATTGAAACTTTGCAAAAACAATTTAAGAATGCAAACATCAACGCCAAAATTCTAGATATCAAGCCTACTGAAGTGCCTAACTTATATTGGGTAAATCTCGAAGGAATGACGTCGATTTATACAACCAGTGATGGCAAATACCTGATTCAAGGTGATGTCATTCGTTTAGGCGGTAAAGAACTGCATAATATTGGCGATAATCTTCAAGCTTCAGAAAACAAGAAGCATCTTGCTGCTTTAAAAAATGAAGATTTGATTGTCTACCCAGCTAAAGGTGGTAAGGCTAAACATGTGATTTATGTGTTTACCGATGCAAGCTGTCCTTATTGCCATAAATTACATGAGCATTTACCTGAAATTAATGAAAAAGGTATTGAGGTACGTTATATCGCTTGGCCACGCGGTGAACAGTTTATGCCGACTATGGAGGCTGTATGGTGTAGTGCAGACCGTAAAGCTGCGTTTAATCAAGCAGTACAAGGTATTAATATCCCACCTGCTCAATGTAAAAACCCTGTGCGTGAACAATATCAGCTTGGCTTAAACATGGGTGTAAATGGAACACCAGCTATTTACAATGTTGATGGCGAGTACTTAGGTGGATACCTAACACCGGATGAATTAATTAAACGTCTGGATAAATAACATCCTTTAAGCTGGTGAATGATTAATCATCTATCTCTTTTAAAAAGCGCTGCTCTGATTGCAGCGCTTTGTTTTTTCAATAATTAATATTTAAACAACCTCTGTTTAAAGACTGATCTACTCTTCTTTTCCAAACATCGCACTCTAATTCATTGAACAAGCACTAAAAGCGCTAGAGTCTGGCGTTTTTTTTAGCTATGATCTAGCTTCAACTAAATGATTAAATGATGAATGGAGTGTGACGTGAAACCAGTTCGCCTGGCAATACTCGGTCTAGGAACCGTAGGTGGAGGAGCCCTTAAACTACTACAAGAAAATGCCGCTGAAATTAAACGTCGCACCGGTCGAGAAATTCAAATTACCCACGTTGGAACACGCCGCCCTCGTCCAGATCTTGAATTGGAAGGGATTAAACAAAGCGCCGATTTACTTGACATCGTTCGTCAACCAGACGTTGATGTCGTTGTAGAAGTTATGGGTGGGATCCACCCTGCTTACGAAGTTATCATGGAAGCGATCAAACACGGCAAACAAGTCGTGACTGCAAACAAAGCGTTACTCGCTGAACATGGCAATGAATTATTTAAAGCAGCAGAAGACAATGCTGTGCAAATTGCTTATGAAGCAGCAGTTGCTGGCGGTATTCCAATTATTAAAGTGATCCGTGAAGGTCTTGCTGCAAACCATATCGAATGGTTGGCAGGTATTATTAATGGTACAGGTAACTTTATTCTGACTGAAATGCGTGAGAAAGGTCGTGCATTTGATGATGTATTAAAAGAAGCTCAAGAACTCGGTTATGCAGAAGCAGACCCAACTTTTGACGTTGAGGGGATTGATGCTGCGCATAAACTTACCATTTTAGCGTCTTGTGCTTTTGGTATTCCTCTTCAATTTGATAAGGTTTATACCGAAGGTATCAGCAAAATCACTGCACAAGATGTGAAATATGCAGAAGATCTTGGTTTCCGCATTAAACATCTCGGTATTGCACGTCGTGCTGAAAAAGGTATTGAGTTACGTGTTCATCCAACACTCATTCCAGATGAACAGCTGATTGCGAATGTAAACGGCGTTAAAAACGCTGTATTAGTTCAGGCAAATGCCGTAGGTCCAACACTCTATTACGGCGCGGGTGCAGGCGCAGGTCCTACAGCTTCTGCGGTTGTTGCTGATGTTATTGATATTGTCCGTGACATCTCTTATACCGAAGACGGCGCAGGCACAATTCCTCAGTTGGCTTTTGAAGCATTAACCAATGTGCCAATTTTAAGCCGTGAAGAAATGACCACAGGTTATTACATTCGCTTAAATGCAGAAGACCAAACTGGCGTACTTGCAGATGTAACTACCATCTTAAGTCGCGCTGGAATTAGTATTGATGCGATCATGCAACAATCTCGTTTAAAAGACCTTATTCCAATCGTGATTCTGACCGATCCAATCGTTGAATCAAAAATGGATGATGCTCTTGCACAAATTCAAGCATTACCTGCAATTCGTGGCGAAATCGTAAGAATTCGTTTAGAATCGCTCGATAGTTAATCAGGTTGAGGGAAAGATTCCCTCTCCCGCTTCATCTCTAATTGGAACACCATCATGTCTAATGCCAATCGTTATACTGGTCTTGTAGATCGTTATCGTGACCGTTTGCCAGTTTCGGCAACTACTCGTGCTATCTCTTTGGGTGAAGGCAACACCCCACTCATTAAACTTGAGAATATTCCACGTATTATTGGCAAAGATGTTGAAATTTATGTGAAATACGAGGGTTTAAACCCAACTGGTTCATTTAAAGACCGTGGTATGACCATGGCTGTAACCAAAGCGGTTGAAGAAGGCTCTAAAGCGATTATCTGTGCATCTACTGGTAACACTTCTGCTGCTGCTGCTGCCTATGCTGCACGTGCAGGTATCAAAGCATTTGTTTTGATTCCAGAAGGCAAAATTGCGATGGGTAAAATGGCACAAGCGATGATGTATGGTGCGATTACTATGCAAATTCGTGGTAACTTTGATGATGGTATGCGTCTTGTAAAAGAAGTCGCTGATCAAGCGCCTGTAACGATTGTAAACTCAATCAACCCTTACCGTTTGCAAGGTCAAAAGACTATTGCTTATGAAATCGTTGAAGCTTTAGGCCGTGCACCTGATTACCACTGCTTACCTGTAGGTAACGCAGGTAACATCACAGCTCACTGGATGGGCTATACAGAAGCTGTAGCAAACCAGCCTGCTGATCAGTTTGAACAAGTGATTTATGATGCTGCTACTGATCAATTCACTGGTCCAAAACCAGAAGGTTTACCAACTATGGTAGGTTACCAAGCTTCTGGCGCAGCTCCATTCTTACGTGGCGCTCCAGTTGAAAGCCCTGAAACTGTTGCAACTGCAATCCGTATTGGTAATCCACAGAGCTGGAACCATGCAAAAGCTGTAGTACGTGACTCTAAAGGCTGGTTTGATGAACTTCAAGACAGCGAAATTTTAGAAGCTCAACGCTTACTTTCTATGTATGAAGGTGTATTTGTTGAGCCAGCGTCTGCTGCTTCTATCGGCGGTGCGATTCGTGATATTAAAGCGGGTAAAATTGCTGAAGGTTCTGTAATTGTATGTACAGTAACTGGTAATGGCTTGAAAGATCCTGACACTGCAATCAAACAATGTGCTGATGCAGTTATGTTGTCAATTGATGCAACAATGGACCAAGTAAAAGATTCGATTTTATCTAATATGTAAGATCTGATTTTTCAAAAACGGCTGTTTAACACAGCCGTTTTTTATGTCTTTTTTATAGCCATAAAAAAACGCTTCTTGATAGAAGCGTTTTTTAGAATATTGAAATTAAATACGTTTTGGTAAATTACTTAACCAACCCAATAAGTTAGTTGCATCATTATTACGTGCCTGTGTACTTGGTTCACCCAGTAATACAATGACTGCTGGACGTGAGTTTACAGTCGTGTGCATTACAACACAGCGACCTGCTTCATTAATATATCCAGTTTTAGACAAGTTAATATTCCAACCACCGTTACGAACTAGAGCATTTGTGTTGTTAGATTTCAACACGCGATAACCCAAATTAAAGTCATAAGTCGGTGTAGTTGAGAATTGACGAATCAAACCATATTGAGATGCGGTACTTACTAAAATACCTAAGTCACGCGCAGAAGATACATTACGTGGATCTAGACCAGTTGATTCATAGTAATGAGTCGAATTCATACCCAAAGCACGAGCTTTAGCATTCATTGCAGCTACGAATGCAGGGCGACCACCTGGATAAGTACGTGCTAAGGCAGCCGCTGCAGGGTTCTCAGATTTCATTAAAGCAAACAAAAGAACTTCTGCACGGTTCATCTTGTCGCCAACACGTAAGGTAGAGCTAGAATTTTTCCCACCAGCACCAGCAAAGTCAATTTGCTCGAGTGTAATTTCTTCAGACATGTTTAAACGGGCATCCGCCGTTACAACCGCTGTCATCACTTTTGTAATAGATGCAATTGGTACAGAAGCGTTGGTATTTTTACTGTAGAGCACTTCACCAGTTTGCGCGTCCATCACAAGTGCAGCTCGAGCACTTACACTCGGCTGGGCATTGTAACCAGACGTATCACGGATTGGAGCAACTCTAGGTGTAGAGCTAATAACTTTTGGCGCATTACTGCCACGCAAAGTTGTGGTTACCGATGTTGAACCTTGCGGAGTTGGTTCATCATCTTCATCATTTAAAAGTTGACTAGCATCCGCTGCTGACCAATTTAAGCTTGCAGTACCACTATTCCCTGAGGACGGGTTATTGACGAGTTCTGCAAAGCTTGTTGAACTCAAACTAAGCAAAATAGACATGCTTAGCACATGCATTAAAGACTTTTTAGAATTTTTCACGGCACAATACTCGACTCAGGGTGATACACATTTGCGCTTACTATAATTATGCCTTACATTTGAGGGATAAGGTATAACGCTTTTACCGACACAATTGTGCACAACTATTCGCTCACTATATAAGAATAGGATTGCTAATTTTGTCATTCCATTGCAAGCTAATTTTGCTTTATGTAACAAAAAACTTGTTTTTTGAAAGAAAGGAGGTCTTCTTGATTACAGTTTTAGTTGTGGATGACCATGAACTTGTACGTACAGGTATCTGCCGTATGTTAGAAGATCATGCCGATGTAGAGGTCATTGGACAAGCCGAATCGGGTGAAGAAGCAATTGCTATTGTTCGTCAGAAACATCCTCAAGTTGTTCTACTTGATGTCAACATGCCTGGCATCGGTGGCGTAGAAACAACCCGCCGTTTACTACAAACCGCACCAGATACAAAAGTGATTGCAGTCAGTGGCTTAGCAGAAGAACCTTACCCATCTCTGTTGCTTAAAGCAGGAGCTAAAGGTTACATTACTAAAGGTGCTCCAATTACAGAAATGGTTCGCGCAATTAATAAAGTGATGCAAGGTGGCAAATACTTCAGCGCCGATATTGCCGAGCAATTAGCGAGTTCATATTTATCCGATACACAACAATCGCCTTTTGACTCACTATCTGAACGAGAAATGCAAGTTGCAATGATGGTTGTAAATTGTATTAGCGCTCAAGAAATTGCAGACAAACTTTTTGTAAGTGTCAAAACAGTGAATACTTACCGCTACCGTATTTTTGAAAAGCTAGCCATTGATAGTGATGTTAAACTGACTCATCTCGCGATTCGCTACGGTCTGATCAAACCTTAATCAGACTTATATGCAATTCCCCTTAAACTCATCCTTGTCCAATACGATATTTCGTTTGGGCACGTGGTATGGTTTATATCGCCTTATTATTGCGGTTAGTCTGAATATTATTTTGGTTTTAACCGATGCTCAAATCGACAATAGTCTACAACAACCCGCTTTATATTCTTATACACTACTCGGCTATTCGCTCTTAAGCCTTCTTCAACTTTTATGCTTTAAGTTTATTGCCACTCAGGCAACAAGGCAGCTCATTTTATTTTTTGTAGTTGATATTATCTGTCTGAGTTTACTTACATTTTCTGTAGGTGAACCAAATCTTCAACTCAGCTTGCTCTATGTGATTGCCATATTTACTTCGGCAATTTTACTTAGCGCAAGAATGTCGTTGCTCATTACATTACTTGCAGTCATTGCGGTTATTTACCAACGCTTCGTTGGCAGTTTATTTGACTACAATAATTTAAATACGATTAGTAATAGTGCCTTATTAGCCTTTTTATTTTTTGTAGTACACGGAATCGGACAAATTGCGGTCCAGCGCTTTAAATTACTTGAAGCACTAACTTTCCACCAATCAATAGAACTCTATCAACTACAAAATATTAACCGCTATATCTTGGAACAAATTGAAGAAGGCTATTTAGTTCTAGATGAAAACTACAACATTGTTTTAAGTAATCCAGCTGCCTGCTCTCTTTTAGGAATTCCACCTCAATTTGCCAGTGAAAAATACCCCTTAGCAAAATGGCATGCTGACTTATTTGAAATTCTTAAGTTTGATCATTTAAAAGAAGGTGATCGATTTATTTTTGAATCTCGACTGTCAGCTTATTCTATTAATATTAAAGTGCAACACCTTTTGGTGCCACAGCAAGCATTGACGCTACTCATTTTACAAGATGCACAGCAGATTAATCAGCAAGCTCAACAACTCAAACTTGCCGCTTTAGGCCAACTATCAGCAAGTATTGCACATGAGATCCGTAACCCTCTTGCAGCCATTGTTCAAGCGAATGAATTACTCAAAGACAGTGATTCAGAACAGCAAAACACTTTGCGCAATATGATTGGCAAGCAAACGAAACGCATTGATAGTATTGTTCAAGACACGTTAGGACTTGCCCGCAGTGAAAGAACGTATCCAATCCAGATTGAATTAAACGGCTTCATAAAAACGTTATTAGATGAGGATTTATCTGATGTTAAACATGCGATCCAGCTTAAAATTTCTGATTTATCCTTAAAGCTATTGTTTGATGAAAAGCAGCTCAGACAAGTCCTAATTAACCTTGTTAGAAATGCTCTACGCCACAATGCACCCGATTCACCCTATGTTCTGATCAATATCCATTCACAAACAAATAAAATTTATATTGATGTGATCGATTACGGTGAAGGTGTTTCAAAACGTGATATATCTCAATTATTTAAACCATTTTTTAGTACCGAAATTAATGGAACTGGTTTAGGATTATATTTGTCTCATAGTTTTTGTGAGGCAAACCATGCAAAGCTCACTTATGTAGAGCAAAAACAAGGAGCATGCTTCAGAATAGAATGCTCAATAATATATTGATTTTTTTATTAGGTTTTTGGGGAAATGGCAGAACAGCAACCACTCGTTTTGCTTGTAGACGATGAAGAAGATTTGTGCCTGTTAATGCAAATGACTCTTGCACGAATGGGGATTAAGACACATCTTGCTTATCGGGTTGAACAGGCCAAACAACTCTTTACTCAGTTTCATTACGATGCATGCTTGACCGATTTAAATCTACCTGACGGTAGTGGTTTAGAATTGGTCCAACATGTTTCTCAAACTTACCCTCACACACCCATTGCTGTTTTAACCGCATACGGCAATATGGATATTGCAATTGCAGCATTAAAAGCTGGAGCTTTTGATTTTGTCAGTAAACCTATTAATCAAATTCATTTAGATCAGCTATTAAAAAAAGCGCTTAACCAGCCAAAACCAGAACATGAGTTCGGTGAAACAACTCTAGAGAATGACTTATTAATTGGGCGCTCACCACCTATACAAAACTTACGGACAGCTATTAAAAAAATAGCCCGCTCCCAAGCACCTGTGTTTGTTACTGGTGAGTCTGGTACTGGTAAAGAAGTTGTTGCTAATCTTATGCACCGCTTAAGTAACCGCAGTGAAGGGCCATTTATTGCAATTAACTGCGGAGCAATCCCAACTGAGCTCATGGAAAGTGAACTTTTCGGGCATAAAAAAGGCAGTTTTACTGGAGCAACCCAAGACAAACAAGGTCTTATTTTATCGGCACACGGCGGCAGTTTATTTTTAGATGAAATTGCCGAATTGCCTTTAAGTATGCAGGTTAAATTGCTTCGGGCAGTACAAGAGAAAAAGATTCGCCCTGTAGGTTCAGATCAGGAAATTGATGTAGATTTTCGGGTGATTAGCGCCAGCCACCAAGATTTAGATTTGTTAGTCCAACAAGGTAAATTCCGTCAGGACTTATTCTTCCGTATCCATGTTATGGATATCATGTTGCCACCACTGCGTGAACGTGGTGGAGATATTTTGCTCTTAGCCAATCATTTTATTCAAAAGGTTTGTACGGAATGGGGAATTTCAAGCAAACAATTAACAGCGAGCGCTGAAACTTACTTATTGCAGCAAGATTTTCCAGGTAATGTTCGTGAATTAAGAAATATGATTGAACGAGCTATTACTTTAAGTGATGATGAATATATTGATTTGAAACACTTGGCACCTCCTGTTAGATGCAATAGTGTTAGTCCGCAAATCGCAACTAAACAGGTAAATCAAACGCTAACTGCTCAAACTCATCCAAAATTTCCAATAGAAGGTTTAGAACGCTACTTAGAAAATATCGAAAAAGACATTTTACTAAATGCACTAAACATGACGCATTGGAATCGAACTTTGGCAGCTAAAAAGCTAGGAATGACATTTCGTTCTTTGCGCTATCGACTTAAAAAATTTGGTTTAGATACCGAAATGGGAGAGGAAGTATAAAAGTTACTTCCTCTTTAGGAGTAAATCTGCAACGCGGTCTAAATATACGTCTTCTTTCATTTCTGCTGGCAATGGATAAGCCTGATTAGGTTGAATACCCTGCCCTTCAATCATATTGCCATTTGGCGTGTAGTAATGTGAGACCGTCATCTGTAGAGCCGCACCACTTGGCAAAGGAAATAGCTTTTGCACTACGCCTTTCCCATAGCTTTTTTCACCCATAACCCAAGCACGCTGGTGTTCTTTCATGGCCGCAGTAAAAACTTCTGCCGCAGAAGCAGAACGGTGATTAATTAATATACCTAATTTTATATTCTGGAATTCATTACCAGGCAGTGCCTGAAACTGCTGGTTACCTTCCGAACGGCTTTTGGTTGAAACAATAATTCCGTTATTTAAAAACAAATCTGCTGACTCTACCGCTGCCGATAACAATCCACCCGGATTGTTTCGCAAATCGATTAAAACAGCCTTTAAACGTGGGGAACTATTTTCTTCAATTAATCTTTTAATTTCATTAGCAGTGTCTTGTTGGAACACTCTAATTTTGAGTACAAGCACCTGATTATGCAGCATTACAGGTTCTATATCGGTTTCTATTTTTTTATTACGGACTAAGTTAATGTTTCCGTTTAGCTCTTCCGCTTGTACTTGAAGTGTACTTCCGATAGAACCGTAAAGTAGCCCGAGTACCTGATCTTGGTTTAAATTTTTTAAATCTTGATTATCAATCTTTAGAATCGTCTGACCATTTCTCAAACCTAATTTATAGGAGTCTGAACCCGTTTTAAGATCACGAATCATCCACTTATGGGTATGTGCTTCAGTGCTTAATCCGAAATCAACTGACGCAAGGTCACCTTCAGTATATTGAATCAGTTGGCGATATTCTTCTGCCGATAAATAACGTGAATAACGATCTAGCCCACTCACCAACCCTTTTATAGCTTGTTGAAACAACGCATCGTCAGACTTCACATCGACATAGTTATCTCGAACAATTCCATAGATTTGCACAAACTGTTGAATAGACTCAATCGGCACCTCTGCATAGCTATGTTCTGGTTCTTCCGAATCAGAATGCAAAGGTGACAATTTTTCTTTTACAACTGGCGCTGCAAAAGCAAATTGGCTGCAACACAGCAACATACTTACAATAAGTTTTTTATATTTAATGTGTTGCAGCATCCAATCACCTTTAACTTATGCAGATAGTGTAATCAGATTACGCCCTTGCATTTCGGCAGGAACAGGAATCTGCATTAAATTGAGAATTGTCGGTGCTACATCTGCAAGCACACCACCTTCTGCAATTGTTGCTTGTGTTGGGCCAACATAGATAAACGGTACAAGCTCGGTTGTATGTTGAGTATGCACTTGCCCACTTTCGTAGTCTTGCATTTGTTCAACGTTACCATGGTCAGCAGTAATGAGCATATGGCCTTTTTTTGCCATAACTGCTTCATAGACGCGACCTAAACAAGTATCAACCGCTTCAACTGCTTTAACCGCAGCATCAAACACACCCGTATGACCAACCATATCACCATTTGCGTAGTTCACAACCAATAAGTCGTATTCACCTGAATTAATTGCTTTAACCAACTCATCAGTGACTTCATAAGCACTCATTTCTGGCTTAAGGTCATATGTCGCAACGTTTGGAGATGGAATTAAAATACGCTTTTCACCCGGATATTCATCTTCACGGCCACCACTAAAGAAGAATGTTACATGCGCATACTTTTCAGTTTCAGCAATACGTAACTGGGTTTTACCTAAAGAAGATAAATACTCACCCAATGAGTTTTTGAGGGCTTCTGGCATGTATGCAACTGGTGCATCAATGCTTGCCTGATAACGCGTTAACATCACAAACTTAGAAAGATTCGGTACAACTTTACGTTCAAAACCAGCAAAGTCTTTCTCTACAAATGCGCGAGTAATTTCACGAGCTCGGTCAGCACGGAAATTCATAAATACAACGCTATCACCATCTTGAACTTTAGCGATATCACCAATACGAGTCGCTTTTACAAACTCATCATTTTCATTGGCTGCATAAGCTAACTCCAACCCTTCAACTGCTGTTTGCGCAGTACGAAGTGCCTCGCCTTCAGTTAACAAGCGATAAGCTTGCTCAACGCGATCCCAACGGTTGTCACGGTCCATTGCAAAGTAGCGACCAATCATAGTTGCGATACGGCCTTGGCCCGGATATTGAGCAAATAATGCATCTAATTTTTCTAAAGATGGTTGAGCACTGCGTGGAGGTGTATCACGACCATCAAGGAAAGCGTGTAAATAAACTTTTGCACCCCGTTTTAATGCAAGCTCACACATCGCCACAATATGATCTTCATGTGAATGAACGCCACCTTCTGAAAGTAGCCCCATAATATGGACAGCACCGCCAGCAGCTTTGGCTTTTTCAACAGCGTCGATCAACACTTCGTGTTTGAAAAAGTCACCAGTACGGATATCTTTAGTAATACGGGTAAAGTCTTGATATAGCACACGGCCAGCGCCAAGATTCATATGGCCGACTTCAGAGTTCCCCATTTGTCCATCAGGCAATCCAACATCTTCACCTGAACCAGAAATTAGACTATTTGGATGCTTGGCTTTCATTGCCGCCAAATTTGGTGTTTTTGCTGCAAGAAAAGCATTATCTTCAATCGCTTCACGGTGTCCAACACCATCCATAATGACCAGAACGTGAGGGATCTTGCCAGCAGTTGCATCCGTCATAATCAATTTCTCTTTTGTCTACAATTTCGTCACAATATCTTACCGAATTTTCGGTCAAGACTCTATTTATTCCTATGGCTTTCACCAATATCCGCGATTGATGAAAACCATAAATATCAATTATTACTAGCGAGCGCGGTAAAGCAAATAACTTCCAGCGCCAAACATTAGCAAGATAGGCACGAGTACAAACCATGCTGGAGATGGGGAATAAACCAAGCTCGCATAGCCCAAGAAATCTTGCAAATAATAGAAACTTAAACCAATGAACAATGCGATCACCAAACGGAAACCCATCGATTGTTGGCGTAATGGTCCAAAAATAAAAGAACACGCCACGAGAACTAATGCAATGAGTGAAAATGGCGAAGCAACTTTTTGCCAGAAAGCCAATTGATACGTCTTTGGTACCTGACTATATTCATCCATATAACGCATAAAGCTAATCAGTTGGCTTGGTGATAAATCTTCAGGATCTAAAGTCACCATGTGCACATATTTAGGCTGTAATGCTAAAGCAAGCGATTGTTCTTCATGGTCAGTTTTGATGGCATTTCCTGCCGCCAAAATGTCCATTTGTTCAGCTTTTTTCAAAGCCCATTGACCATTTTTAATAAACTGTCCTTGCTGAGCATTAATTAATGATTGCAAGTAATAGTTCTGGTCAAAGTCAACCACTTGAATGTCTCTTAAATTGCCTTGAGAGTTAGCGTAGTCGATATAGATAAATCGCTGCCCTTCACGTGACCAATAGCCTTTAACTTCACCTAAAGCAGCTACTGAACGATGGCTTTTAACACTTTGTGCTTTTTCATTGGTATAAGGAATAACCCATTCACTTAAAGCAAACGACAAAATAATAAGCAGTAAAGCTGAGCGCATAACCCAACCAACAATACGCCATAAGCTAACACCGACTGAACGCATAACAATGAGTTCACTACTCGTTGCCAATGAGCCCAGTCCAATCACAGCACCAATCAAGGCAGAGATAGGTAAAATTTCATAGAGATAGCGAGGAGCTCCCCACAAAACATAGACGAGAGCTTGCCATGCGTTATAGTCTGGTTTGAGCTCACCCAACTCGCCAAGATATGTAAATAAGACCTGAAGAATGGACAAAACAACTGTGGTGCCAAACATCGCAAGCGCAGTGGTTTTCGTCACATATTTGGCGACTATTCGACGTGCTAACATTATAATTTCACTCGCTTGATCTGTTTCTTGATTTTTGGCCCCAACTTCTGCTTACGTGAGAATAAGGCGGCAGCAACACCATACACAACTAACACGGCAGGATAAGCCCAAATATCGAGTTCTTCTTTACTAATACGAGTCTTGATTGCAATCATTAATACGATCAGACTGGAAAAAATAAAAATCGCCGGAATAAGACGGTAATAACGGCCTTGTCGTGGGCTCACCTCAGACAATGCCACTGATAGCATTAACGCAATAACAATGGTGAATGGCCCAAATAAACGCCATCCCAACTCACTTCTAATAACTGGATCATTTGTTTTTGAAAAGAGTTTTGTTGTTGATAGCGCTTCTACATCGCCACTCTCAAACTTAACATCTTTGTCATTTTCTAAACGTAGACGATAAGACTGGAACTCTGCTTGTGTATATTTTGGTTGTCCCGGGAATATTTCATAGCGACGACCTTGTACCAGATCAACGACATTGGCGGTGTCATTTGCAACTTCTACACGAGTCGCTTCTTTTGCCAAAATCATAACATCTGGCTTATCTTCTTTAGCAGCGCGCTGATAAAAGAAAATATCCTTCAAATTCTTTCGGTCTTCTGACAATGACCCCGCATAGATCGTATATGGCCCAGAAGAAATAAACTCTCTTGGTCGAACCAAATCGAAACCTGTCCTTACGGCTTGTGTGGTTGTCAGTTTTTCAAACTCACGTAGTCCCCACGGCGTCATCCACAGCATAAGTACCGACTGAAACACCATATAAACCAGCGTCATTGGAATGAGTAATCGTGCTAATTGATGACGGCTTACACCACTACCATTCAATACAGCCATTTCATGGTCAACATATAAACGACCAAACACCAACATTAAACCAATGAAAAAACCCAATGGTAAAATGAGTGTTAGAAATTCAGGTAAACGATATCCAATGATGCTAAACAAGATACTGGCATCTAAACGCCCCTGCGCCGCCACACCAAAGTATTTGATCAGACGACCACCCATCATGATTAGGGTCAGTAAAGAAATGACCACCAATGAGGTAGAGACAACTTGCTTGACGAGATAACGCCGAATAATCAAAGTAATACTTCCAAAAGGCTAATCGGGACGTGTGCTAGTTTACCCGAATGTTAAAAATATAAAACCGCACATTGCAACGCTATGCTTGAAAGTGTTTCAATGTTTTAATCCATCATAACTTTCTATAGGCAATCACGGCAGCCATGAAATTTACAACTTATACAACTTTTCCCGAACAGACATCTAATGAATCTTTGTGGGTTTTAGTTGATTCAGAACAGCTACAAAGCAACATCAACACATATCAAATCAATAACCTAGAAAGCGTTCTTACTGCCACCCAATTCAAAGGCAACTTCAATGAAACTCTGCCTTTATTCGGTCAGGTTTCAAATCAACCTCATAGCCAATTACTTGGCTTAGGAAAAACAGCCGAACTTCAGGCGGTTAAGCTCGCTAAACTTGCCCAAACCATTATCAAATCGACACAAAATAAATTTAAGCATATCGCAATTGATATTGCTGCGTTACCTGTCGAATACCATTATTTATTCGCTTTAAGCTTAACTCAAGCAGCTTATGGTTATGATGAGTTTAAATCGAAAAAAAATGAATTTGTGTTACAACAGGTTGATTTAATTAGTTCAACTACGAGCCTTGATGAAAAACAACTGGCTTTAGTGCATGCCGTACAGTCTGGTCAGTCGTATGCACGTGACCTTGGAAATCGTCCGGGTAACATTTGCTTCCCTGAATATTTGGCAGAACAAGCATTAGCTTTAGCCGCAGAATTCCCTGATTTACTCAAAGTGACTGTCTTAAATGAACAGCAAATGGCTGATTTAGGCATGTATGCTTTTCTTGCAGTCAGCAAAGGATCTGAACGTCCGGGTCGTATCGTAACACTCGAATACCAAGCTGGAATTGACCAAGCGCCTGTTGTACTTGTAGGTAAAGGCGTTACTTTTGATACAGGCGGTATTTCTTTAAAACCAGGCCTAGGCATGGATGAAATGAAGTTCGATATGTGCGGTGCAGCCTCTGTACTAGGTACCATTCGTGCGCTATGTGAAGCGAAACTCCCTATTCATGTCGTTGGAGCAATTGCAGCTGCAGAAAACATGCCTTCAGGTAAAGCAACTCGCCCAGGTGATATTGTGACAACCATGAGCGGTCAAACTGTTGAAATTTTAAACACGGATGCGGAAGGTCGTTTGGTACTGTGCGACACATTGACCTATATCAAACGCTTCAATCCAGCAGTCGTGGTTGATATCGCAACATTAACAGGTGCATGTGTAGTCGCTTTAGGTAAAGTACTGAGTGGTTTGTTCTCACCAGATGATGCTTTAGCAGCTGAACTTCAACAAGCGGGTGAGCAATCATTTGACCGTGTATGGCGTATGCCAGTCATTGAGGATTATCAAGAATTACTTGATTCACCATTTGCTGACATTGCGAACATCGGCGGTCCATACGGCGGTGCAATTACGGCAGCTTGTTTCCTTGAGCGCTTTACACGTGAGTATCGTTGGGCTCATTTAGATGTAGCAGGAACAGCGTGGTTATCTGGTCCAGCTAAAGGTGCAACAGGTCGTCCAGTGCCATTACTCATGCAATTTTTAGCGAATCGTGTAAATACGAATGGCTAAAGTTAGTTTTTATCTGTTTGAAACTAGTGAAGAACGGCAAGTCGATAGTGCTTGCCGTTTATGTCGAAAGATTTTACAGAAGCATCCTAAAATCTGGTGGTATTGCCCAGATGTGCAGCTACAACAAACTCTTGATGAAAGATTATGGGATTTCGACCCTGTCAGTTTCATTGCACATGGAGTTGATCAAGCTGAGGCTGCTGTATGTATTTCGGCTAAACAACCGCTTGAACAAGGCCTGTTAGTATTTAATTTTAACAATCATGCACTTGAACAAGTTGATCATTTTAGCCACATTATAGAAATTGTTGAAAATAATGAAACAGCCAAGCAAATTGGTCGAGAAAAATTTAAAATGTATCGCCGTTTGGGTATAGAGCCGCGAACCTTTAAATTATAACGCGCTAAAATGTAAAACTGTTGAACAAAGGAGAAGCATGGTGGCATTAAATGTCGGGCAAGATTTTAAAAAAAGATGGTTAAATGCGCCTGAAGCTGTCCGTCATGCCTATCAACAGGATCTGGCACGTATTTGTGACTTATTAGAACCTCAAACCCCTATTCAGCTTTGGGTTTTAAATGACGAAAAAGCGCAGTTAGAATCACAGCAAAAAATTGAACAAGCTTACGCGGACCTTAAAGCAGAGCTTATTGAGCAAGCACGTATCCGTCGTCAACTCGCTTTAGAAAAAGCGCTTGCTGACAAACGTGCATCAGAAGCTGCTTATGCTGCGGCATTGCAAGCAGACGAAATTCGAAAGTTTAATGAACAGACTGAAACATTACAGGCATTACGTAGCCATTTAGAACAAGAAGTTGCAGAACAAACTGCACGTTATCAGAAAAATCCAGAAACACCAGCAGTCAATTATTCTGCTGGCGTAAAACTTAGTATTACCGATGATCAAATCTTATCTGAGCTTGAAAGTTTACGCATTCGTTTAGAACTTGAAGCTGAGAACTTAATTGAAGAGTCTGTAACGGCTTTCCGAGCCAAACTACATGCGGCAGCTCAAGAAGAAATTGAATACATTTTAAAGAATTCTAAGTTTTCTGATGAAAAAATAGAAAAGTAAAGTTTTAAAAACTTATTCTGTCATAAAATTGACACCTATATGTCACAAAATAGACATAAATATTATTCTTGTAGATCAATTGATTATGAGAATAGAAAGTAGTGATTTAAGATAATTAATGAGGGTAAGAAATGGACATTCCGCATCAGATTTCAAAGCAACTTGAGCAGCTTAATCAGGGTGAGCAATGGACATTTTCAGCACAAGAACTTTATATGAGTCATAACGACTTTAATTCGCTTTCAATCTTGCTGACACGAGCGTCGGAAAAAGGTGAGTTTTCAATTACAAGCACTCAGCATACTAAACCATGGGTTGGCACACATTCGGTTACACTCACCAAGCATTAATTTTTAAAAATAAAAAAACCGGAACATATGTCCGGTTTTTTTATTTTGATGATCTGGCTTTTATTTTAAAAAACCATTTTCAGCTAAAAAAGCCATACTAATATTTGACTCAGTTTTTTGTTCAGCTGCTTTATCACCTAGCAATAAACGTTCGATATAACGCGCCAACACGTCGACTTCAAGGTTGACCTTACTGCCTACTTGCCATGTTCCAATATTGGTACGTTCTGCGGTATGCGGAATCAAATTCAAGCTTAAAATATTTCCACGTAAGTGGTTAATCGTTAAGCTAATTCCGTCAACGGTTACAGAACCTTTTTCCGCCAAATATTTAGCAAGTTCTGTCGGTGCTGTAACTTCATAATAGATTGAACGAGCATCTTCACGCACTACGGTAATTTCACCTACGCCATCAACGTGACCACTTACAATGTGCCCGCCAAAGCGCGTTGTCGGTAACATTGCCTTTTCAACATTGACACGTTGCCCAACTTTCCAGTTACCCAATGTTGTTCGATTTAAACTTTCACGAGAAACATCTGCCGCGTACCAGTTATCGCCCCATTCAATCACTGTAAGACAAATACCATTGGTTGCAATCGAATCACCCAAATGTACATCAGACATATCCAGATCTGTCTGAATACGTAGACGTACATCACCACCTACACTTTGCAGGCTTTCAACTTTACCTAAACTTTCAATGATGCCTGTAAACATGGCTCAATCTCCAAATCTTTTTACACTGCTTAAATTGCAGCGCTTACCAAAGTGCGAGCTGTGTACTATTGCCTGAGGTATCTACACCACCTAGCTCGGCGAAGTGGTAAAGCTGGCCTAATAACTGACGTAATGGTGGTCCTGACTTAGCATGAGTATCAGTAATCACAATAAACTCAAGCACCCGTGCACGTTCAGACTGTCGTTGTTTACTCACTCGATAACGCGGAACATCTTGTGTTAACAAGGTCACTTTGCCTCGTTCCAGATTGGCCATAAGTAAATCTTTCGGCTCGATATTACCATCAGTTGAATAGCTGGTCAGAATATAGCGTGCATTGATCGTTGAAAGTAATTTCTCATACGCATCTTTTGCATGTTTAGAAGAGTTATATGGACTTGGGCGTTCTTTACGCCATGCTCTATCAATACCACTCTTATAACCTTTGGTATCCGGTGAAGGTAAATCCACCTGATCCCATAAAGTTAATGCATTTAAAACATGGTAATTACTACTATATGCGTGCTGGTTATATGGTGGATCGAGATAGGCAACATCAACCTCAAAACCACTCATTTGATTTGCTAGATGTTGTGAATCTACACACCACATTTCAGCAGCCGGACGTTTGCGATCACCAATCTCACAAAAACGGCTCGGTGTTAACCAAAGTAATGATTCAATTCGTTCTAACGCAGTTTGAGTACGTCCGCCCCACCCTTGGTGGAAGCTTTTAAATACACCACTCGTGTTACTGACAAAACTAGCTGAATAGAGCAATGGCGCAAGCAAAGCACTCATCTCTACATCATTAATTGCACCTTGTGCCTGCCATGTTGCAATCTGCTGACGAATTGCATCGATACGCATACCGTTACGGCGTTTAAAGAATAAACGGTCACGGGTTGGATCGTATACATCATCGTTACGTGGGCAAAGGTTATGCGTTACCCAACCTTTAACTTCAGGTAAGCGATTTAAATAATCGATTGCCTTTTGATAGCCACCTAATTCTTTAAAAGCAGGTGCATCTACACAGGCTAAAATCGCATGATTTAAAGCATGACTATAAGGTTCCCAGTCGTTTGCAATGACTCGGTAACCATTTTGACGTGCTAAACGAGATACAACGCCACTGCCGGCAAAGAAATCGGCAAAAATCGGTGGATTCTTTTTCTTGCTATTCAGTGTCCCTGTAATTTCAAGGGCTTCTAAAATTAGATGGAGCAATCGGCGCTTGTTACCCAAGTACGGCACAAGCTGATGGAAAAGATATTCGTCTGTCGTACGGGCTGCATGACGACGTTTGTGATAAACCGAAGGCTCTGAATTCATACTTTCTCTTGCGTAGGGATTAACCTTAAGCGTATATCTTGATCAATTTGTGTCACATCAAGAAGTGTAAAACGAAGTTGCTCTGCCATATATTCAAATTCTGCATTGAACATGGCCCTTGCACTTTTCCCCAATAAGGTCGAGGCAATATAACTGATCAATTCGTCCACCAAACCTTCTTGCAAAAAGGCAGTAGACAATGTTGCGCCAGCTTCAACCAACACATCATAAATTTGATGTTGCTTAGATAGGGTCTGTAACAGCATTTTTAAAGGCTGAATTTCTAATTGTATCACGCCTAAATCAGCAAGTTCTTGACGATACGGCCCCATTACCATCACAGTTTCAGGATTTTCTAAGATCTTAGCGTTAAGTGGTAAACGTCCTTGGCGATCTAAAACGACACGTTTTGGCTGAGCAACTGTCTCGATATCAAAATTATTGAGTGAACGCACGTTAAGCTGACAATCATCTGCAATCACAGTTTCAATACCTGTAATCACTGCTCCAGAAATGGCACGCCAATGTTGTACATCTTGGCGTGCAGCCGAACCGGTAATCCACTTCGACTCACCTGATGCCATTGCAGTACGTCCATCTAAACTTGAGGCTACCTTTAAACGTACATAAGGCATGCCTGTAGACATTGCCTTTAAAAAACCTTGATTAAGTTTTGATGCTAAATCTTCACAAATGCCAACTTCTACTTCAATTCCGGCATTTTCCAAAATCTGAACACCCTTACCCGCCACCAATGGATTTGGATCAGGACAAGCAACCACTACTTTTTTAACTTGGGCTATTACCAATGCTTCGGCACAAGGAGGGGTTCTGCCATAATGTGCACATGGTTCAAGCGTAACGTAAGCTGTTGCACCTTGTGCATGTTCACCCGCTTCGCGTAAGGCAAAAACCTCTGCGTGTGGCTGACCCGCTTTAGGATGAAAACCTTGGCCAATTAACTGATCATCTTTGACAATCACACAACCAACATTTGGATTAGGCTTGGTCGAATATAGTCCTCGTTTGGCAAGTTCAATGGCTTGCTGCATCCAGTATTGATCTTGTTTTAACTCAGACATAAAAATCTCAAATGATTAGTGCTCACGTTGTTGCATTTGCTCAATTTGGCGGCGAAACGCTTCAACATCCTGAAAGTCTTGATAAACCGAAGCAAAACGAACATAGGCAACGTGGTCAAGTGCAAATAAAGATTGCATGACAATCTCACCAATCGTTCTGGATTTCACATCACGCTCACCTAAACGGCGAATCTGCAACTGGATATCACTTAAAACTGTTTCGATCTGCTCTTGTGTGACCGGACGTTTTTGCAAAGCATGCATTAACGAACGACGTAATTTGGCCTCATCGAAAGGTTCATTTTTTCCATTCGATTTGATCACACGGGGCATTACCACTTCATAGCTTTCAAAAGTGGTAAAACGTTCACCGCAACTTACACACTCACGACGTCGACGAATCTGACAGCCTTCGGCGGCTAAACGTGAATCGATGACTTTACTATCTGCGGCGTTGCAAAATGGACAATGCATAGCGGATTTATAGGGTCGATTACTTTGACCTAGTGTAGCAAAATTTCTACACTTACAGAACCAGCATTCTATAAGACAAAAAAACAGTCCGAAGACTGTTTTTTTGATTGGAATATATTACGAATTATTCGATACGTTCGCCATGTTGGCTTAAATCCAGACCCATGCGTTCATCATCAGCATTAACACGAATACCAATCACAAGATCAATCACTTTAAGAATAACGAAAGTCGCGATACCGCTGTAAACCATGGTTGCCAATACGCCTTCAACTTGTACCCATAATTGGCCAGCGAATGTTGGAGCTAATGCAACGTTGGCTGCTTTAATAATTTCGTCACTGTAGAATACGCCAGTTAAAATCGCACCGACAATACCACCTACCGCATGCAAACCAAACGCATCCAAAGCATCATCGGCTTTAAGTAAGCGTTTAAGTGCTGTAATACCCCAGAAGCACACTACGCCACCAATAAGGCCCATCACTAAAGCACCGCCTACCCCAACAAAACCTGCTGCTGGTGTAATCACAACTAAGCCAGCTACCGCACCAGAAGCACCGCCTAATACAGATGCTTTACCACGGATCATACGTTCAACAACTAACCAAGAGAATGCAGCAGCGGCAGCGGCAACTTGAGTCACTAAAATTGCCATACTTGCACGAGCACCAGCGCCTAGAGCACTACCACCGTTAAAGCCGAACCAACCCACCCAAAGTAAGCTTGCGCCCACTACAGTTAAAGTCAGGTTATGCGGAGCCATAGATTCGCGGCCAAGGCCAATACGTTTTCCAAGCATGTAAGCAGCAACTAGACCTGCAACACCTGAGTTGATATGTACAACTGTACCACCAGCAAAATCTAATGCGCCTGCTTTAAATAACCAGCCATCTGCAGCCCACACCCAGTGGGTAATTGGTGCGTAAACAACGAGCACCCAAACTGCAATAAACACCATGAAAGCTGAATATTTCATACGGTCTGCAATAGAACCGCTAAGGATCGCCACTGTAATAATGGCAAAAGTCATTTGGAAAATAACAAAGAGACTTTCAGGAATTGTCCCACTTAATGCATCAAACGCTACCCCGTTTAGCATTGCTTTAGACAAATCACCAAAAAATGCACCTGTGCCAGAGAACGCGATTGAGTAACCAGCAATCACCCACAGCAAACTTACCAAGATTGCAGCTGAAAGGCTGAACATCATCGTACTGAGTACATTTTTTTTACGTACCATACCGCCGTAGAATAATGCCAATCCCGGAATGGTCATTAATAGAACCAATGCGGTTGAAACTAAAATCCAAGAGGTATCACCTGTATCAAGCGTAGGTGCCGGTGCTGGAGCTGCTGGAGTTTCAGCAACTGGTGCTTCTGCAGTAGTTGCAGTAGCTGGAGATGTTGATGCAGCCGCAACTTCCGATGTTGGCGTTGTTACAGCTTCTTCTGCCCAAACGGCAGTACCACCCAAAAGAGCGCCTGATAGACTGAGCGCCATAAGCATTTTTTTCATTCGTGTCCCCCAACCTCATTTGCGAGTTATTTTCTACTCAGCAAGCTTTGTGCCAATTTAGACAGCATCCGGTCCAGTTTCACCCGTACGAATACGGATTACTTGTTCCAGGTTAGTCACAAAAATCTTACCATCGCCGATTTTTCCAGTGCTTGCGACACGTGTAATTGATTCAATTACTGCGTCGACCATTTCATCACTAATCGCAATCTCGATTTTTACTTTAGGTAAGAAATCAACCACATACTCCGCGCCCCGGTAGAGTTCAGTATGCCCTTTTTGACGACCAAAACCTTTAACTTCAGTTACGGTAATCCCTTGTACACCAATGTCAGAGAGTGCTTCACGCACGTCATCCAATTTAAACGGTTTTACAATTGCAGTTACAAGCTTCATGTTTGTTTCCTTCGGCTTCTTTTCACCAGTAAGGTTTTATGTTCAATTTTCATGCCAATATTTCAAAGGTTGAGGGAAATGAATCTTTTGCATGAACTTTCTTTATAACCTATTTAGTGAGCAAGATGTAGATGAGCTATCAAAAATAAAATGAATTTTCAGTAGTGTTATATGCTGATTTAATGATCTATTTGCACTAAAAAAATTGAAACCTATATCCAGCGCTTAAGCAGTGTTAAACTGTAAAGCATAAGGTAATACAACACTTTGGATATTTCATGCTAGAAACTTTGCTACAGGCCATTCTGGAACAAATTGATGAGCCTAAAAAAGATTTGGAAAAAAATTTACGTGCATTATTAAATGAAGCGGTTGAAAAGTTGGATCTTGTTTCCAAACAAGAGATCGACCGTCAAAAGACTGCACTTCAATCAGCCAATCAACGTTTAGAAGAGCTACAAAAACAAGTAAGTTTGTTAGAAGAAACTTTAAAGAATAAAAAATAAGCACCAACGTAGCGCATTTATACTTTACAACGATTAAAAATGAAGCACCATAATGGAACAATAAGATGTCTTTTTCTAAAATTTATACACGGGGACTTTTAGGTTTACATGCGCCTCTGATTGAAGTTGAGGTACATGTGAGTCAAGGTTTACCTTCTCTTACTATTGTCGGCCTAGCAGAGGCGGCGGTAAGAGAAAGTAAAGACCGGGTTCGCTCAGCCATTATTAATAGTGGATTTCAATTTCCAACTAAAAGATTGACCATTAATCTTGCACCAGCAGATTTGCCCAAAGATGGTTCACGTCTAGATTTACCTATTGCTGTAGGTATTTTAATTGCTTCTGGCCAGCTCCCAGAAAACTGCGCCGAAGATTTTGAATTAATTGGTGAATTAGCTTTAGATGGCCATGTAAGGCTAGTGTCAGGCACTTTAACTTTGGCAATGGCATGTCAACAGGCCAAGCATAAAATGCTTTTACCTCTCGATAACAGTCAGGATATTAGCCATTTACCGAATCTTGAATGTTATCCAGTGAGCCATTTAAAAGAAGTTTGTGATCATTTCTTGGGCATGAAATCACTATCTTCGATTGAACCTGCAACGACCTCAAACCAAATGCCTTATAAATTTGATCTGGCAGATGTAAAAGGTCAGCTACGTCCACGTCGCGCACTAGAAATTGCCGCCGCAGGCGGGCACTCGCTGCTCTTTAAAGGACCACCAGGTACAGGTAAGACTTTACTCGCTTCACGTCTTCCTTCAATTTTGCCACCGCTTTCTAATCAGGAAACGCTTGAAGTCGCGAGTATTTATTCTATTTCAAATACACCGCATACCTTTGGTCAGCGTCCATTTCGCGCGCCCCACCATACAGCATCAGCCATTGCACTAGTTGGGGGCGGCTCGCATCCTAAACCGGGTGAAATTACCTTATCTCATTTAGGCGTTTTGTTTTTAGATGAACTCCCTGAGTTTGATAGAAAAGTTCTAGAGGTCTTACGTCAGCCGCTTGAGTCAAAAGAAATCATTATTTCACGTGCAGCTCGGCAAATTACTTATCCTGCAAACTTTCAGCTCATTGCAGCAATGAACCCTTGTCCATGTGGTTATGCGTTTAATCAAGACAGCCGTTGCCAATGTTCGCCAGAGAGTATCAAGCGCTATCAAAACCGTATATCGGGACCATTACTTGACCGTATCGATTTACATATTGATGTACCGCCTTTAAAAGCTCAGGAACTGCAAGATCCAACACCTGCTGAAGACTCTACGGCTGTAAGACAGCGTGTGATTTATGCTTATGAACAACAAATGCAAAGACAAGATTGTTTAAATCAAGCACTTTCACCGAAACAACTTGAGCAATATGCTGTACTTGATAGTACTTCTCAACGAATGATTGAAATGGCTCAACAACGTTTGAATCTGTCGGCTCGTGCTTATCATCGTGTTTTACGGGTTGCTCGTACCATTGCCGATTTGGCGCAAAGTGAGATGATCCAAAGTCCTCATCTTACAGAAGCGCTCTCTTATCGAGGCAATCATTCTTAAAATAAAAACAGCGGATTATGAGTCCGCTTTTTTAATATTTATAGAAGTTATTAATAAGAGAATTTATTACTCCCTATGTATTAATAGAAGTAAAGAGGATGCTATGAAAATTTTGGCTATCTCAGGTAGTGCAAGAAAAGAATCTACAAATACTGCTCTATTAATAGCAATGAAGGATATAGCACCGTCCGACATTGAATTGACAGTTTTTGATCATATTAATAATCTGCCTGTCTTTTCTCCAGATAATGAAGGAGAAAAAACGTCTACTGTAGTGGAAGATTTCATCAAATCTGTTTCTGATGCAGATGGCATTATCATCTCAAGTCCAGAATATATCCGTTGTATTCCAGGTGGTCTCAAGAATGCAATTGATTGGATGGTTTCCCGTACCGAAATTATAGATATACCTATTGTTCTGGTTCATGCATCTAGCCGCGGCGACGACATGCTAGTTTCTTTAAGAAGAGTATTGTCGACTGTTAGTAGCAATTTCTTTGAAGATTTATTTTTAAGGATTTCTCTCATCGGCAAATCTCCTGAACAAATTAGCGAGATGCTACAAACCGAAAAATATAAGTCACAAATTACTCCCTTTCTGCTTACCTTTGTCTCAGAGATTCAAAAATGTAGAAATGAATTAGAGTGAACTTTCTTAAAATAAAACAGCGGATTATGAGTCCGCTGTTCTTTTATTAAAAGCTCCATTTAAAGTCTCAATTAAGCAAGTAATTTCTTTCTCTGATAAAGCCGCAAAGCCAAAACGGATACAATGATTAGTACATTCTTCCTGTTTAAACTTATGCTCTGTATCAATGTTAAGTTCTTTTAATTTTATAAGCTGATCTTGAGTAAATGCTTTCTGGAATTTCGCCCATAAGGCCATTCCACCTGCAGGTGGTTGTATCTGAACAGTCTCAGCAAAAACTCGATGGAACTCAGCTAAGGCATGGTCACGGCGTAGTTGATATATTTTTTTCATTTTACGGATATGCCGCTTGATTTCCCCTCGCTGCATTAAATCTGCTAAAGCAAGTTCCGTAATGTTATTGCCTTGCCGATCAATCAATAGAATATCTTCTGTAATCGATTGAATGATTATTGACGATGCCACGACGTATCCCAAGCGAATACCGGGTGCGAAGACCTTTGATAATGAGCCCACATGAATGACCAATTCAGAATGAGGCAAACTTGCTAAGGGTGGCATAGGCCGGCTGTCATAATGAAATTCGTGGTCATAGTCGTCTTCAATAATATAAAACCCCCATTTTTTTGAAAGCTCTAAGAGTTGAAAACGGCGAGACATGGCCATGGTGACAGTTGTAGGATATTGGTGATGCGGAGTTGTATAAATGGCAGCAACTGAGTGCTCTTGTAAAATCCGTTCTAGGTCGTCAATGACAATACCTTGTTCATCTAATTTAACAGAAACCACTTGAAAGCCATTTGACTGAAATGCTTTAAAAGCAGATGGATAATATAATTCTTCAACAACGATAACTCCCTGCCGATTGGGTAATGCTCGAGAGGCAAGAAAAATTCCCATTTGACTACCACGTACAATACAAATCTCATCTTCAGCAACATTCATAAAACATTCCATTGACAACATTTGTTGTAAAGCCTGTCTTAGCTCAACCATCCCTCGTGGGTCACCATATCCCATGTACTGGTTTTGCGTAATTTTAATCAGTGCATGCCGGTATGCCCGCGAAAATAGTTCGTAGGGAATAAGCCTCGGATCTGGCACACCATCGTTATGTGGGCGTTGAATCACTTCTTGAGTGATTGGTTTATCATTAACTTTTCGCTCAGATACTGGCTCTATTTGAAGCTGTTTTTCTGGCAAAACATCCGCCACAAATGTGCCTTTCCGGGGAAGGGTCACAAGCCATCCTTGTGCTTCTAATTCTTCATAGACTGCTTGTACGGTTTTTCGATTAATTCCTAGTTCTTTTGACAGGCTACGAGACCCTGGCAGCATAGTCCCCTGCACTAAACGGCCACTTAAAATTTCCTGACTAATCAAGTTAGTCAGTTTTAGAAAAACCGTTTTTTCTTCTCTTTCATCGATACGAAAATGTACTTGCCAAGGTCTTAGCATATCCACCCCATCTGGACCATACAACTTATAAAAACTGGATGTATTGATTCATCCAGCTATTTTCTATTCTGCCTTCACCTACTTAATTTGGTCAACTGGACTGGAGAAGAGATGAAGACTGCTGCTGTAAACAAACAAGACCTGATGCAACACGCACAGCAAGATATGCAAAAGTGGATTAGTGACTCAGATTTAACTGATCGTCAAAAGCTTGCACTCACTTGCCGTATTTTATTTGACCATGGCCATGATGCTGGTTTAGCAGGCCAAATTACCTGCCGTAGTGAAAATAAAGAGTCCTTTATTACCCAACGTTTTGGTTTAGGTTTTGATGAAATTACTGCCTCAAATTTACTTGAGGTAAATCAAGATTTAGAACCCATCAATCAAGAAGGAATGGCAAACCCAGCTAATCGTTTTCATACATGGATTTATAAAGAACATCCAGAAGTGAACTGCATTATCCATACGCATCCGACTCATGTAGCGGCTCTATCGATGCTACAGGTTCCACTTATGATTTCCCAAATGGACGTCTGCGCACTTTACGAAGACTGCTCATTTGTAGGTCATTGGCCAGGTGTTCCTGTGGGCAATGAAGAAGGTATTTTGATTTCTTCTGCGCTGGGTAAAAACCGTGCTGTTTTATTGTCTCACCATGGCCAACTGGTTACAGGAAAAACCATTGAAGAAGCCTGCAACTTGGCTCTTTTAATTGAACGAGCAGCTCAACTGCAACTGCTAGCGATGTCTGCCGGACAAATCCAGCCGATCCCACATGATTTAGCAACAGAAGCTCATGACTGGGTTTCTATCGATAAACGTAACAAAGTGAACTTTGCCTACTACGCACGTAAAGCTTTGAAAAAACATTCTGACTGTATTTAAAAAGAGATTTCGACCATGAAACTAAACGGCATTATTGGCTACCCTGTTACCCCATTTTCTGATGACAACACCATTAATCTTCCTGTTTTGAAACAAATGCTGGATTTGCTGATTGCAAATGGCTGCGATGCAATTGCGCCTTTAGGCAGTACAGGCGAAAGCGCTTATCTTGAATGGGATGAATGGTGCTTAGTCGCAAAAACTTCAATTGAAAGTATTAATAAACGCGTGCCTGTCATTATTGGAATTTCAGAACTCACGACTGATCAAGCCATTAAAAAAGCCCAAATCGCGCAAAGCTACGGTGCAGATGCACTCATGGTGATTCCTATATCTTATTGGAAGCTAACAGACCAAGATATTTTTGAATATTATCAAGCAATTGCCCAAGAGACCACACTACCAATTATGATTTATAACAACCCTGCGACTAGCGGTGTTGATATGTCTCCAGAATTAATCGTGCATATGTTTAATAGCATTGCAAATATTACGATGGTGAAAGAAAGTAGCGGTGATATTCAGCGCATGCATAAGATTTATGAGCTATCAAAAGGAGAACTCCCATTTTATAACGGGTGTAACCCTCTAGCTTTAGAAGCTTTATGTGCGGGAGCAAGCGGCTGGTGTACAGCAGCACCAAACCTATTAGGTCAACGACCTCAACAGCTTATTGAACATGTAAAAAATGGTGAGTTAGAACAAGCCCAAAATTCATTTTATCAGCAACTTCCTTTACTACGCTTTATTGTAAATGGTGGTTTACCTAAAACGATTAAAACTGGTTTACAACTAAAAGGTGTCTCTGCGGGCTTACCACGCAAGCCATTATCTAAAGCTACGGATATTGAGCTTAACCAGTTAAAACAGCTACTTTCTGAAATAGAAAACTAATAAAAAAAGCGGGTTACTCACCCGCTTTTTTAAAACTCAAACTTAGAATGTTTTAGTTAAACTAAACACCAAGCCCGTGTCATAAGGTTTCTTACCAGCATCAGTCATACCAGAAGTACTAATGTCTGTACCAACAACATCTAGCTCAGCAATAATACCCAAGATGTTATAATTCACACCAACTTTATAATCGATATAGCTATCGTCTTCACCTGGCCCACCCGCAACTACAAGTAAAGAGTCTTTGTTTTTGAGTTTGTTATAACCAACTGAAGCAAGTCCAGTAAATCCTGTGTCTGCAATTGGTGCTGAATAACCGACGTTGAAATACCAGAACTCATCAGAGTGGCCCCAGTAATCATCTGAATAGCTTACGCCCACACTAAGTGCATCACCTTTAAATAAAGAGTCTGCAAACGTTAATTTTCCGTAAAATTCGGTGAAGTCGAAGCCAGTATCACCATTGTATGGGTTAGTAAATTTTGAGTCAGAACCAATATAGCCATAATGAATTACACCCACATCATACGTTGGTGCAAGCGTATCAGACAATTTTAATGTATTTGTATAACCTAAAGAGATATCGGTTTCAGTTGAAACGCCAGGTGTATTAAAGTCTACGCTTGACCCCCAAAGCGCAACATAAGCACCTGACTTATGAGAAAAGGTGAACCCACCTTGAATAGCTGGGTTATTTGACGATTGGGTAACACCACGGAAACGGTAGTCTGTGGTCGCTGCCACACTACCTGTTGCCGTGATTCCATAAAAAGATGGAGCATCTTCAGCCATAGCCATAGTTGACCCTGCTGCAAAGATACCAAGAGTTACTGCCTTAAGTGCAAATTTCATCATTTTGATCTCCCCCACAATGAACGCACGATTTATAGGAATTAAACAAATTGTGTTACTTGAGCTTTAGCAATTGCTGTGCCAAGTACGAATTTGCTATCAGTTCTCTTCATTAATTTTGAGATCAAACTCACTTTATTATAAAATTTCTGGGTAATTTTTATAAAAATATATCCATAAAAAACATAGCGATAAAATAAAATTCTTATGCGATAAAAAATACTAAACATACGAAAATCCCTTATCGGAAATTAATGAGCGAGGCGTGAAGTATTCATTTGTTGCACATAAATTTTCTATTTAATCTTAGAGGCGAGATATAAAAAGTATGTAAATTTCTGGAAGACAATGCTTGTAATGATCTGTGATTGCGCATTTCTACTCATTGGATTTGTTTATTTATTACTTGTTTAAAGTAGATGTACTATTTTGGGTCTTTTTTAAGCAATAATATGGATAAAAAGAGTAGTGCACAAAATACAAGCAATTTATTGCACTAAATTTGATCAATCTAAACATATTTTGTTATCCGCCTGTAGTGATCTATTTTTGTACATTCCATTTTTAAAATAACGTTATATAGTAACAATTTAAAGGGTATAAAAATAAAAGTGATGAAAAAAGAAACTTAAAATAAGATTAAAAAGTAAACATATCCAACAAAAAAGAGTAAAAAATGAACACAAGAATCAACTATTTTTTGAACTTTAAATACAAAATAAATGGTAAAAATCCACTAAAAATTAAATTACTTTTTTTATTTTAAACAATAGATTAAGTATAAAAGACGAATTATAAATTTATTAAACAACCCCTACCACATTAATCAAATCCTGCATAGCATATATAAAATAAAATGAACAAAAATATATCTTTTTTACAGATTACTTATACAATTGATGGAAATCCTAGGCCCTGAACAATAACAAGGCACAGGATTTATCGTTTTTATGAGGTTCTTTAAATATGCTAAAAGCACAAAAACTTACATTAGCAGTTCTCATTTCTGCGGCAATAATTTCCTCAGCTCAGGCAAGCGAGCAAAGTGAGGCAAAAGGATTTGTTGAAGATGCGAACGGTTCTATTCTCTTCCGTACAGGTTACATCAACCGTGATAAAAAACAGGGCGCAAAAGATACTAGCTCATTTGCTCAATCAGCAATTGTAAGTATTGATTCTGGCTTTACCCCTGGTATTATTGGTTTCGGTGTTGGCGCTGTGGGTGATGGTTCATTTAAGATCGGTGAAAATAAAAATGCCGGTAACCAAATGATCCCATTACATAATGATGGCTCCGCTTATGATCACTGGGCTCGTGGTGGTGGTAGCGTTAAAGCACGTTTCTCGAATACAACAGTACGTTACGGTACTCAAGTACTCGACCTACCTGTTCTTGCAAGTAATACTGGACGTATGGTTCCTGAATATTTTACAGGTACTTTATTAACTAGCCATGAAATCAAGAATCTTGAAGTTGTTGCTGGTAAATTTACTAAAAACCAAATGTCTGATCAAATCAATACCGATGCTGACGTAAATGGTAAGGGTCTTGATCGTGCAATTGTGTGGGGTGCTAAATACAAGTTTGATGATAATTTAAATGCATCTTACTATGGTTTAGACAGCAAGAATAAGCTTGATCGCCATTATGTAAATGTGAACTTTAAACAGCCATTGGCGAATGACAGTTCATTAACATATGATTTCAGCGGTTATCATACTAAGTTTGATGAAGGTGCTTTTACTTATTCTCAAACTACTGATGATCTATCTAATCGTCAAAATAACATTTGGGCTATCTCTACGGCTTATAATACGGGCCCACATAACATCATGGTTGCTTACCAACAAAACAGCGGTAATGTTGGTTATGACTATGGTCAAAATGCTGACGGCTTCCAAAGTATCTATTTGCCAAACTCTTACATGTCTGACTTCATCGGTAATGATGAAAAATCTGCACAAATCCAGTACAGTCTCGATTTTGGTAAATTAGGTGTATTACCTGGTCTAAACTGGACAACTGCATTTGTATATGGTTGGGACATCAAAGTTAAAAATGTAACTGATGATGCTCAAGAACGTGAGTTCTTTAACCAAGTGAAATACACAGTTCAAAGTGGTTTCGCTAAAGATGCAAGCCTCCGTATCCGTAACTCGTATTATCGTGCAAGCGACTCATACCAAGGTGCGTACATTGGTGATACCAATGAATGGCGTTTATTCCTTGATATTCCTGTGAAATTATTCTAATTCACAAATCTATCAAGCATAAAAAAACCTACGTCTGGTAACAGATGTAGGTTTTTTATTAAGCTCAAAATATCAATTGAGACATTCTGAGCTTATAAATTAAAGCTTATTTAGCAGCTTCAATTGCTTTTAATACTTCGGCTTTAGCAACATCAGCACCTTCCCAACCACTGATTTTTACCCACTTACCTGGTTCTAAATCTTTATAGTGACTGAAGAAATGCTCAACTTGGCTAATCAATAACGGAGGAAGATCTGTATATTCCTTCACGTCTTTATAAAGTGGAGATAATTTTTCGTGTGGAACAGCGATTAATTTCGCATCAATACCACCGTCATCTTCCATATTTAATTTGCCCACTGGACGGCAACGAATGACTGAACCAGCAGCAACAGGATGAGGAGTTACAACAAGTACGTCTAATGGGTCGCCATCTTCAGACAAAGTATTTGGAACATAACCATAGTTCGCTGGATAGAACATTGCTGTACCCATGAAACGGTCTACGAACAATGCATCAGAATCTTTATCGATTTCATATTTAATTGGTGCTGCATTTGCAGGAATTTCAATAATGACATAGATGTCATTTGGCGCATCTTTACCTGCTGGGATATTGCTGTAACTCATATCAATACTCTTTCGTTATGAAGTCAGATGTAAAATCCTCTCGATTATAGCGTGGATATCATCAAAATGATGCCGATTATACAATGGGCACACGCGAAAGTTGATATGAATGATGACAGAATGACACTCAAGTCAGTTTAATCGTGACCACAAGTAATAAGATTGGACACAATATAGATAAGAACCAAACAATCGAGCGCAAAGTTGCCCAATTACTTAAATAGCAAATACCATAAATAACTCTTAAAATAATATATGCCCAACCTAATCTCAGAATAAAATATTCCGGAACAACCATATATTCAGCCATTAAAATAGCAGTTAAGAATAAAGGTAGGCTTTCAAAGCTATTTTGTTGTACGGCATTAGCGCGAGCAGCAAGGCCTGTTGTTTTAGCCAAAAAAGCTCTTGGGTTTTGATTATCGACGGGCTGAAAACCACCTGTAAATTTTGCAATTACGGTAAATGCGTATGGCAGCAAACATGCCACTAAAATAATATAGATAATGCCGCTGATGCCCTGCATAGTGCCATCCATCACTGAAAATACTGTTGATCATGCTATCATAACATTGCGTTTTTACCTGAAATTTTATGCAATCACTTGTCATCACTGATTAATAGGGCCATGTATGCAACAACCTGATCAAAAAGAATTGTTTGACGTCTTAGACAAGCAAAAACAAAATCAGCTTCAGGTAGACCGTATATTAAAAATCGTATTTCCTATTGTCGCTTTTTTATTGAGTGTGATTTGTGCAAATCTAAATTGGCAATCGACATTGGGCACCTTTGTTATTTTAACAATTACTTTTATTGCAGTCGGTATTAAACGGCTTCCTTTATGGCATTGGTTAATTGTGATTACCCTATATTGCCTAGTAGATAATTATTTAAGTTATGGTCAGCTCGATTTAACTCATTTGCGTTTGCAATTGGGCACAATGCTAGTTTTTGTTGGGATGGTAGGAATTGGTCGTCCTTACATAGACCGCTGGTTTATGAAAAGCCACAACAAAATGTAAAAACAAAAAAAGCGCCCTAAGGCGCTTTTTTATTAACTTTTTAGGCTGGCTTACGTAAGTCCTTACGTAAGATTTTGCCTACGTTTGATTTAGGTAATTCATCCATAAACTCAACATAACGAGGGCGTTTATAACCTGTTAAGTTTTCTTTAGCAAAGTTCAAAATTTCTTCAGTCGTTAAGCTTTGATCTTTTTTCACGATAAAGAGTTTTGGCACTTCACCTGATTTTTCATCAGGAACACCAATTGCTGCAACTTCCAATACTTTTGGATGTTTAGCAATAACTTCTTCGATTTCGCTTGGATAAACGTTAAAGCCAGAAACCAAAATCATATCTTTTTTACGGTCTACAATTTTAGTATATCCACGGCTATCCATAACGCCGATATCACCAGTACGGAAGAAACCGTCTGCAGTCATGACTTTCGCAGTCTCATCAGGACGCTTCCAATAGCCTTTCATGACTTGAGGACCACGAATAGAGATTTCACCTTGCTCACCTAAGGCAACTTCTTTACCGTCATCATCTAAAATAGCAACTTCAGTTAAAGGTAACGGAATACCAATAGTGCCGCTAAATTCAGTAGATGCAGGAGGGTTTGCAGTCGCTACCGGAGAAGTCTCAGACAAACCATAACCTTCAATAATGGTTGTACCAGTAATCTTCTTCCACGCTTCTGCTGTAGAAGGTAGAACTGCCATACCACCGCCCATCGCCATTTTTAAATTGCTATGGTCAAGTTGTTTAAATTCTTCATTGTTTACTAAAGCATTAAATAATGTATTTACTGCTGGGAAGAATGATGGCTGATATTTACGTAATTCATTAATTACCGCTGGTAAATCACGTGGGTTCGGAATCAAGATATTTGCCTGACCTTTATACATACCGTACATCGCGCAAACCATGAACGCAAAAATATGATAAAGCGGTAATGCGCAAACAATACGGTCGCCTTTAGCACCATCATTTGCACCAAATTTACTTTGGAAGATACCATCACACTGTAAAAGGTTGGCAACCAAATTAAGATGTGTTAATTCCGCACCTTTTGAAACACCTGTAGTACCACCCGTATATTGAAGCACGGCAGTATCACTTAAAGTTAAATTTGGACGCTTATAATTACTCGGACTTACTTTATTTAATGCTGTATTAAATTTAACGTACCCTGGAATATTCCAAGCAGGAATTTGCTTACGTACTTTACGTAATACAAAATTTACTAATGTACCTTTAAGCGTACCAAGCATATCTCCTACTGTCGCAACTACAACATGCTTCACAGGAGTTTTACCTAAAATGCTTTGGTAAACACTGGCAAAGTTTTCGATAATCACGAGTACTTCTGAACCCGAGTCATTTAATTGATGCTCAAGCTCACGCGCAGTATAAAGTGGGTTTACATTCACTAATACTAAGCCTGCACGTAACACAGCTAATGCAACTACAGGATATTGCAATACGTTTGGCATCATCACTGCCACACGAGTTCCCTTTGCTAACCCCAAATTTTGCAAATAGGTCGCGAACTTACGGCTTGCAAGTTCCAACTCGTTAAATGACATCGCTTTATCCATAAAGATAAAGGCATCACGAGAACCAAATTTTTGGAAATTACTCTCAAAAATATCAACAAGAGAGGTATTTTCCGCAGGCAATGCTACTGTTTCTGGAATCCCTGTTTTTTGGTATTCTGCAAACCAAATCTTTTCCATAATGCCATTATCTCCGATTCGTAATCCTTAGTAATAACTGTTATTCAATGCCCCAGCTATTCTTTAGCTTCTTGGTGCCAGAACATATTTAAAACTTATTGGCACATTCATGACACTTTCGAACAAGATTATGAGACAGAAGTTTTGACAATTTGACCCTGCCAAATTTTTTGCATGGAGTACAAATTGCGTACTCCAAATTGCTGTCCTTTTAATCGTTATCCAATACCAATAAGTTCAGTTCATTGCTTGAACTTATTGCCATATATAGCGTATTTATGTTGCCCGACGCTAGCTTTATCTCTGAATCAACAGTTTATTTGCTTTTTGATATCCACGTGGTAAGAGGTGACCTTTTGAAGCTCGTTTACCCATGTATTTCTGTAGATCATCACCTTTTAGTTTTAGATGTTGTTGACCTGCAACCACCTGAATTATTTCATCTAAGTTCAGGGTTGTCATGGATAAAATCTGCTCTTTCGCTTCAAGTTGTATCAACTTATTACCTTTACCCTTATTTAAATTTGGCAGTTCTGACAAATCAATAATCAAGAGTCGACCTGCTGAGCTGAGTACAGCCAAATGTGTCATGTTTTGGGCAGATATTAACGGTAGTGCTTTTGACTTTTCAGGTACCGACAAGAAGCTTTTCCCTGCCTTGGCATTGGTATCTAACTGTTTGACTTGAGTTTTAAAACCATAACCTGATGAGCTAGCAGCAATAAGTTCTGACTCTTCATCATCTAAATAGACCTGAATAAACGCAACTCCACTTGCAGGAGCAAGTTTTGAACTTAATGGCTCGCCTAAACCTCTTGCTGATGGCAGACTGCTAATAGGCAAGGCATAACTACGCCCTGTCTCATCGAGGAAATAAATTCGTTGATTGGTTTTACCCACCGCATGACTTAAATATTGGTCACCAGCACGATAGTTTAAATTCTCTGCATCAACATCTGCACCTTTTGCAGCACGAATCCATCCCGCTTCAGATAAAACCACTGTTACTGCTTCAGCCGGCATTAAATCTTGTTCTCTAATTTGAACAGCTTCAGCACGTGCAACAATTGGAGAACGGCGTTCGTCACCAAACTTTTTCGCGTCTTCTTTTAATTCGCCAATAATCAGGTTTTTTAAAGATTCTGGGTTTTCTAATTGCTCACGAATAATCGCTGCTTTTGCTGAGAGCTCATCCTGTTCTTGACGGATTTCCATCTCTTCAAGTTTTGCTAAATGGCGTAACTTGAGTTCTAAAATTGCTTCTGCTTGTATCTCATCAATTTTGAAATGGTCCATCAATACAGGTTTAGGCTGATCTTCTTCACGAATAATACGAATAACTGTATCAATATCGAGATAAGCAATTAAAAGGCCTGCCAAAATATGCAGGCGTTTTTCAATTCGGTTTAAATGATATTCCAAACGGCGAGTAACCGTTTTTTTACGGATCTCAATCCACTCAAGCAAGATACGTCGAATCGACTTAACCTGAGGACGACCATCCTCACCAATCATGTTTAAATTAACGCGGTAGCTTGATTCTAAATCGGTAGTAGCAAATAAGTGGCTCATCACCGCTTCAGCATCAATACGGTTAGAACGAAGTACAATCACGAGTCGTGTTGGGTTTTCATGATCCGACTCGTCACGCACATCCACCACTAATGGTAGCTTTTTGGCCTGCATTTGGTCGGCAATTTGAGTGATCACCTTAGAACCCGATACTTGATACGGCAATTCGGTAATCACGATTTCATTTTTTTCGATGGTATAAACCGCTCGCATGCGGTAACTACCACGTCCAGTCGTCTGGATTTTGAGTAATTCTTCAGGCGGAGTAATAATTTCAGCTTTGGTTGGTAAATCTGGCGCTGGAATATATTCAGCCAATTTCTCGTCTGATGTTTGCGGATTACGAATTAAGGCAATTGTTCCTTTAATCACTTCACGCAAATTATGTGGCGGAATATCAGTCGCCATACCAACCGCAATACCAGTTGTACCATTCAGCAGAATATTAGGAACTCGTGCTGGCAAGGTAATCGGTTCTTTTAATGAACCGTCAAAGTTATCTTGCCATTCACTCGTGCCTTGTCCTAACTCACTTAGTAATAACTCACTGTAGGCAGAAAGTTTTGCCTCGGTATAACGCATCGCAGCAAACGATTTAGGATCATCTGGTGAACCCCAGTTCCCTTGACCTTCAATCAAAGGATAGCGATAACTAAACGGCTGAGCCATCAACACCATGGCTTCATAACATGCCGAATCACCATGCGGATGATATTTACCTAGTACGTCACCTACAGTACGGGCCGATTTTTTTGGCTTACCACTGCTTTTTAAGCCCAACTCGCTCATGGCGTAGACAATACGGCGCTGTACAGGTTTTAAGCCATCACTGATATGTGGCAATGCACGGTCCATAATGACGTACATGGCATAATTCAGGTAAGCCTGTTCAGTAAATTCGGCTACAGAGCGGTTTTCTGTCGCTTGATGCGCAAGGCTGGTCATAGTCAGCTTATCTTCCAAATCAGTCGTTATTTTAAGTGAGTCTTATGCTAAGTGGGCTATGTTACAGACACAAGAGGGACTCTGTCACCTGAGCGTCAAATTATGTCTCATCTCTCTATATTTTTAGTTACTTGCTATAAAGTTAGGCAAAACTAGAGGCCTATCGACTCTAGTCTTTTACCTTGGGTTTCTTCACCTAATATTAAAATTACAGCTGCAACCAAAAGTAAAACAATAGTAAACATCATAAAAACATGGCTAAACCCATTTTTGGAAACCATCATATGAGTGACGACTATCGGCGCCAAAATTCCACCTAAACGGCCCATTGCCGATGCCCAGCCCGAACCAAAAGCCCGAATGTTGGCTGGATATTGCTCTGGTGTATAGGTATATAACACTCCCCATGCACCCAAATTAAAGAAGGACATGAGACAACCCCAAAACATAATGCTGTTTACACTGTCGGCTTGTCCAAAGAAATATGCAGACAAGGCACAAAAACCGATAAATGCAGCGAGTGTAATTTTTCTACCCAATCTCTCTACAAACCATGCCGCTGCCAAGTAGCCTGGTAGCTGCGCCAAAATCATAAGCAAAACATATTCAAAAGATTTAACGATGTCATAGCCCTGTTTCACTAATAAACTTGGCAGCCACGTAAAGATCCCGTAGTAGGAATACACAATTCCAAACCAGATGAGCCAAAGCATTAAGCTTCTGCGAGCAAATTGACCACTCCAAAGTTGTTTAAAAGAGACTTTTTGTCGCATGGCTACAGGCACGACTTCAATATGGTGAACAATTTGAACGCCTGCTTGAGCTTCTAATTTTTGAACCAATGCATGTGCTTCTTCAACACGTCCACGGTTAATCAGGTAAGGTATGGATTCAGGGAGTTTTTTCCAAATTACTAAAATATAAATCAGTGGGAGGCCACCCATAAGAAATGCAATGTGCCAACCAAATTTAGGAATAATAAAATAAGAAATGAGTGCAGCAACTAACCAGCCTAAACCCCAAAAACTTTCGAGGAGGACAATAAAACGACCACGTACATGTGCAGGTATATATTCACTCACCAATGTCACTGCAACGGGTAACTGTCCACCAAGTCCAAGACCAACAATAAAACGAAAAATTAATAACCACTTTAAGTCTGGAGCAAAGGCACATAAGGCAGTCGCAATGCTATAGATCGCCATGGTTATAGCAAATATTGTCTTGCGGCCAAAGCGGTCTGCTAAAGCTCCTGAGCAAACAGCTCCAATAGCCATCCCTACAAAACCAATACTTACAATCCAACCGCTTTCTGCTGGCGTTAATGCCCAGTCTTTAACAAGCGTTGTCATGATAAAAGCAATGATACCGGTGTCCATCGCATCAAACATCCAACCTAAACCAACCACCCACAGTAATGTGTAGTGAAATTTGCCAATTGGAAGATTTTGTATACGTGAAACCAGATCCATAGGAAAAACTCTACTGGAAAAAATAAGTGAGCAAGACAATATATTTAATTGTTATATCATGCTCACATCGAATTCTGCATGATTAATGTTCGTCAGTTGAAGAAGCCGATTCTGCATCATCATCTTTATAAATAAATTTAGGCATTTCTAAGCCAAAATAGATCGCAATCAGACGCAAGGTAAAGCCAAAAATTAAAGTTGAAATGACTGTTAACTCTAGGCTTAATCCTAAATCCTGACAAACCCAGTAACAGATGACTGCCACAAAAGAGATACTCGCATAGAGTTCTCGGCGGAAAACGAACGGGACATCGTTACATAAAATATCACGTAAAATACCGCCAGATACTCCAGTCAACACCCCTGCTACTGCCGACACGACAAAACCATGTCCCATTTGTAGGGCAATCTGACAACCAATGATCGTAAAACCAATCAAGCCTAATGCATCGAGCACCAAAAAGATGTTATGTAAATGACGCATCCATTTGGCAATAATAATCGTGACAAATGCAGCACAACAGGTCAGAACTAAGTATTCCGGATGTTTTACCCAAGTTAAAGGATAGTGGCCAAGCAATACATCTCGCACCGAACCACCACCTAAAGCAGTCACACAGGCAATCAGTACGACACCGAACCAGTCCATACTCCGTCGACCAGCAGACAATGCACCTGTCATGGCTTCCGCAGTAATCGCAATAATATAAATAACGGTGAGTAACATCGCCCTTTCCCTCAGGCCAAACAGTGGGCGTATTTTAAGATAAACTTACAGAAATTGTGCACAGCATTGCTTAAATTTTTTTCCTGAACCACATATACAAGGTTGTTTCATTGTGACGTGCATATCGACCGTTGGGTCGAGGAAAAACCATTTTTGCTGGTGATAAACAAAATGTGAAACCTCATGATGAATTTGGGCTTTTTGTCCATCATGATAGTGAGCCTTAAACTCAACCTGTGCGTGGGTTTTATCTAATTTTTCGTTGGCATTAACCACCTCTAAACCCAACCATTGATTTTGTTTGCTCCACTCTGCGATGGCATCTTTATCTAGTGCTGTTTGCTGACCTAAAGCAGTCGTTTGCACAATATAATCGATTTGCTGTAATGCAAAAGCGCTATAACGTGAACGCATAAGCTGCTCTGCCGTTAGTGCTTTGGCTGTGCCTAAATGTAAAGGCTCACAACATTGTGTATAGCTGCCTTTTCCACATGGACAAGTTTGTTGGATCATTTGGTGTTTCTCAAATAAAAAATAGCTCAGAGTTGAGCTATTTTATGATGTTTCTAGACTTAAAACGTCATTTAATCTTTTGATTCATCTTGCTCGATAGAAACAATATGAACTTTCTCAATTTTATGACCTTCCATCGTAATCACTTCAAAGCGATAACCGTCTGCCTCAACAGCTTCACCATTTTCCGGTAAACGGCCTAAATGGAATAACAGGTAGCCCGATAAAGTTGAATACTGTTCACTTTCGTCAACGAGATCACGACCTAATAAAAGTGATACATGGCGAATATCAGTTGAACCTTCAAGCATTAATGAACCGTCTGCCAAGCTTTCAGCAGCAGCGTCTAACTCATCTTCATCAGGGAATTCACCAGCAATCGCTTCTAAGATATCAATTGGTGTTGCGATACCTTCGATGGAACCATATTCATTTAATACGATCGCCATTTGTAAAGGTGCTTGACGCAATTGCTCCATCACCATAAGCACTTGAGCATTTTCATGCACAATCACAGGTTCACGTAGATGCTTTTGGAAATCAATTACACCTGTTTCAATAAAGTTGTTTAAAACTTTATGCGTAAGTGCAATACCCTCAATATTATCAAGTTCACCGCGTGCAACGATCAAACGAGAATGTGTCATCGACATTAAACGTTCTTTTAAAACTTCAGGTTCATCGTCTAAGTCAATCCACTCAAGTTCAGGGCGTGGAGTCATAACAGATTTTACAGGACGCTCTGATAAACCAAGCACACCTTGTACAAGCACACTGTGATAAGCACCATTTTCTTCGTCAAAAACTTCATCAGCAAAAGCTTGCGTCGCTAATACATCTTCTTTATCAGAAGATTGAGTATCTGAAGAACTACTATTTTTACTGCCTAACATACGTAAAACCGCAGAGGCAGTGCGATAACGTAAATCTGTAGTGGTAACTAGCTTTTCCTGATTGCGACGCATGCTCTGATTGATAACTTCTACCAAAACCGAGAAGCCAATTGCAGCATATAAATAGCCCTTCGGAATATGGAAACCAAAGCCTTCCACCACCAAAGAGAAACCGATCATCATCAAGAAGCCAAGACACAGAATGACAACTGTTGGATGTTTATTGACGAAGTCCATGAGTGGTTTTGATGCCCACAACATGATTCCGACAGCAATAACAACCGCAACCATCATCACTGACAGCTCTTTCACCATACCTACAGCTGTAATCACACTGTCTAACGAGAATACAGCATCAAGCACAACAATCTGGACAATAACCATCCAGAATGCAGCATGAACAGGATTATCTTCTTTATGAAGTTGTTTTCCTTCCATCCGTTCATGCAATTCCATGGTGCCTTTAAATAATAAGAACACACCACCGAATAACAAAATCAGATCACGACCAGAGAAAGGATGGTCAAAAATATGGAAAAGTGGTTCAGTTAGTGTCACAACCCAAGCAATCGAGGCTAAGAGTATAAGACGCATTCCCAAGGCGAGCACCAAACCGACTATACGTGCTTTAGCTCGTTGCTCGGGCGGCAATTTCTCAGCCAAGATTGCGATAAAAACGAGGTTATCGATCCCCAATACAATTTCAAGAACGATTAAAGTTGCTAAACCCACCCAAGCAGAGGGATCAGACATCCATTCAAAGATCATTGATCCTGCTCCTGTGTTGTTTGAATTTTATCTTTATTTGGCAACACAACAGGCGCGCCTATACAAAGGAGGGAAAATGTTTTTTTAAGACAAGAAATTAAAACGGAGCGACTACAACCACTACCCATATTTGTTCATATGTTGTTAAACGATTTTTTAGTATAGGCAAGATTTAACATAAATTCATCATTTTTATTTGTACATAACCAGCATTCACCAAACCCATACAAAACATGAATCTTTCTTATAAATCTGCTTATAAAGTTGTCATATCTTTTGCTTAGTGTAGACAAGAAATATGAACGTGATAAGGTGAAAATAAAGCAATGAATAGCGTATTAACAATGGCAGTAAATGATTCACCAATAACAGCTGTAAAAACAAAACAACCTCTTATTGCATTATATTGTGGTTCACGTGCAGGAAATAACCCAATCTACCGAGAAAAAGCAATTGAACTTGCTCACGGAATTGCTGAACAAGGCTTCGGTTTAGTCTATGGCGGTGCAAGTATCGGTTTAATGGGACAAGTCGCAGATAGCGTTCTCGCAAATGGTGGAGAGGCTGTCGGGGTGATCCCTGAATTTATGCTTGATTATGAAGTCGCACATGCAGGACTAACTGAATTACATGTCGTAGAAACCATGCACGAACGCAAAGCCATGATGGCAGAGCGCGCAAGTGCATTTATTGCGTTACCGGGTGGTCTAGGAACATTTGAAGAAATATTGGAAATAGCCACTTGGGGCCAACTCAACCAACATCAAAAGCCGATGATTTTATATAACGTAAATGGCTTTTATAATGCATTGATCGCCCAATTAGACCATGCAGTTCAAGAAGGTTTCCTTCCCCTTCAGCACCGAGCTAAATTAATTGTATGCGAAGAGGTCGATCAAATTTATAACGTCATTAAAAACTTAAAAATGCCAAAAAGATTTGTTGTCTAGTTGTCCCCCTACTCTATTTAAAAAAGCGGTTCTGCCGCTTTTTTTGTTTTAACTATTTTCACCGTTGCCTTCATAAGCACTTAGATTTTGTAAAGAGGTATTCAACATTGACTTACTTCTTTTAAATTCAATTTGTTTTACACTAGATCAAAACGTTAATTTTTAAATGTTATGAATGCCACGCCGACTCACCAAGCCTTGCAACCCGAATATCGCTTACTCGTTCTTTTGGTTTCTATTGGCTTTTTTATGCAGGCCTTGGACACAACGATTGTAAATACCGCTATTCCTGCAATGGCTCATCATCTCAATGAAGATCCTTTACGCATGCACAGCGTAGTGGTGGCCTATGTATTATCGGTTGCCGCTTGTATTCCTTTAAGTGGCTGGTTAGCAGACCGCTTTGGTGTCAGAAGTATTTTCTTGTCGGCAATCGTCATTTTTACTCTGGCTTCTTTAGGATGTGGACTTTCACAAAGTCTCAATGAACTCTTATTTTTCCGCGTTATCCAAGGTGTGGGCGGCGCCTTACTACTTCCTGTAGGTCGACTATCACTTTTAAAAATTATTCCTCGAACTCAATTTTTAGCTGCAATGAGTCTAATGAGCCTTGCAGGTTTACTCGGACCGTTGGCGGGCCCAACTTTAGGTGGCTGGTTAGTTGAAGTTGCAACTTGGCATTGGATTTTCCTGATTAATATTCCTATGGGCATACTTGGCATATTAATGACACTAAAAGTCATGCCAAATGTAAAAGAACCCTCAGTCAAAACATTCGATTTGGGTGGCTTTATCTTATTAGTCGTGGCCATGATTGGATGGTCTTTAGGGATAGAACACCTAGCCTCACCTGAATATTCAAAATGGTTTAGCATTTCATTATTAGTCGTCGGAATAATCGCAACACTTTGGTATGCCTATCATTCACATACTCATCAAAATGCATTATTCCGCAGCCGACTCTTTAGAAACAAAATTTATGCGATTGGTATTTTAGGTAATTTCTTTGCTCGCTTTGGTGGTAATGCTTTGCCTTTTGTTTTACCACTCATGCTACAAGTTGCTTTTGGTTTTGAACCCTTTATTGCAGGTTTAATGATGATTCCCTTGGTCTTGGGTTCATTATTTTCAAAGCCAATTGTCAGACCTATTATTCAGAAAATTGGCTATCGACGTTTTTTACTCATCAACACAACACTTGTTGGATTATGTATTGCCTCTTTTGCAATCATGACCGTCGATACTCCAACTTGGTTTAGAGCCTTACACTTTTTCTTATTTGGCACATTAAATTCACTGCAATTTGTTGGCATGAACACATTGACCTTGAAAGATTTGCCTCAACAAGATGCAAGTAGCGGTAATAGTTTTCTATCAATGATCATGATGCTATCAATGAGTATTGGCGTGGCACTGGCAGGTACACTCATTAACGTATTTACCAATTATTATGGCCCAGCTTATGTAACTACTGCATTCCATGTCACTTTAATTTGCCTCGGTTGTATCAATGTCATTACTGCATTTATTTTCTGGCAAATTCCAAAGGATACGCCTGTATAAGCAGTTGCATTTTTAGCATGGTTTCTCGCTCGCGAATCACGCTATGATGTCGACTTCAAATTTTAACGAGTTTTGAATGAGCAAACTGGCTAAAACTTTTTTCACATCACGGCACAATACCCTAATCGGAATTGGCTTAGCTTGTGTTATGGGAGTCTTAGCTTATTTTGGTCTGTTCTATCAACAAAAAGCAGTTGCGCAGGACTATCCGGTGCAAGGGTTCGATGTTTCTCATCATCAAGGTGATATTAACTGGAAAAAAATATCACCGGAAAAATTCCAATTCGTCTATTTAAAAGCGACCGAAGGCGGCGATTACAAAGATTCAAAATTTCAGGAAAACTGGCTCAAGGCACGTGAACATGGGTTTCATGTAGGTGCTTATCATTTTTATCGTCTATGCCGTGATGGAAAAACACAAGCGGATAACTTTATTGCGACTGTACCCAACAAAGCCGATGCCCTTCCTCCTGTTATCGATCTAGAATATGACGGTAACTGTATTAATGCGCACACCAAAGAACAATTACTTAAAGAAATAGGCATCATGCATGATCGCTTAAAACAGCATTATGGCAAACAGCCCATCTTTTATATTTCCAAAACTTTTTACCACATTGTATTAATAGGAAGTTTCCCTAATACACCACTTTGGGTCAGAGATTACGAAGGAAAACCTGAGCTGAAAGACAAAAGAAAATGGCTCTTTTGGCAGCATAGTAATCAAGGTAAAATTGAAGGCATGACAAAACCAGTAGACTTAAATGTTTATGAGGGTTCAGTCAAAGAATGGCATCATTTTTTACAGCAGCAAGGCATCGTGAAAGCACAATAATATGCGCAAAATCATTCATATCGATATGGATGCCTTTTATGCATCGGTCGAATTGCGAGAGCGTCCTGATCTAAAGCATCTTCCCGTCGTTATTTCTTCGCATCATCCGCGAGCTGTGATTGCTGCTGCCTCCTACCCTGCCCGTGAATTTGGTTTGCGTTCTGCTATGTCGATGAGTCAGGCAAGAAAACTATGTCCTCAAGTTGTCATTATTGAACCAAATTTTGAAAAATACCGTACGGTTTCCGCTCAAATTCACTCAATCTTTCAGCAATATACGCTACTTATTGAACCTTTATCTTTAGATGAAGCCTATTTGGATGTCACTGAAAATCTAAAACAAATTGCGAGTGCAACTGAAGTTGCCATGCAAATTCGGGAAGATATTTTTCGATTAACTGGGCTTACTGCATCGGCTGGTGTAGCACCAAATAAATTTTTGGCAAAAATTGCTTCGGATTGGAACAAACCTAATGGCTTATGTGTAATCAAACCTTCGCAAGTTGCTACTTTTATTCAAGACCTTCCGCTTAAAAAGATTCCAGGCGTGGGTAAAGTCACTCAGGAAAAATTACAACAGCTTCAGCTACATACTTTAGGTGACTTACAAAAAATTGAAGAAGCTGTTTTGGTTCACCACTTTGGTAAATATGGACAACAACTCTATCTATATGCTCAGGGCATTGACCATGGACCTGTTCAAGCTGAAAGAGCTCGCCAACAAATTTCGAAAGAGACCACTTTTGACAGTGATTTTACTTTGGCTCAATGTCAGCCCTATTGGCAGGGATTAGCTGAAAAAGTCTGGCAAACCCTAGAGAAAAAGCAACTCAATGCACGTGGTGTGAATATCAAACTTAAACTCAAGAATTTTCAGACTCTACAACATAGTAAAAGCTTTAAAAGACCGATCCAGTCGCTACAGGACCTAATCCAAGTTTTATTTTTATTGTTAAATGAAATGCAGATACCCGAACATTTCCAGTTTCGCCTGATTGGTATAGGCGTTTATCAATTACAAACGCAAGCCGATGACTTCCAACTTAACCTCTGGTGACTGATTAATTTTTACCCGAAAGAGCAACTTTTGAACAAAATAGGCTCCCTTTTACTCAAACTTTAGAGTAACCTAATCAACGCATATTCATTACCCATGTATTTGCAACATGCCAAAGCAACCTTTACTTTCGGCATATCGTCCTGTGATTGGCGTGACGACCAAATCCGAATATTGCAGGGCTCTTCTGATACATGGCTTAGATATCCCTTCCTCACAATAATCTACTGAAATTCTTTTCTACTTGCTTGCACCGACCTAGCAACTCTTCATAAAATCAAAACTATTAAATAAAGCCACTTTAGAGCATTTTTATGACGGTAAAGCGTTTACACGTTACTTCACGCTACTGCGAAGTTGCGATTTCAGGTAATTTGGTACACCTAGCTGGGCAACTCGCCGATGATACAAGCGCAGATGTCACAGGGCAGACTCAACAAACTTTAGATAATATTGACCGTCTATTGGCAGAAGCTGGAACTGATAAAACCCATATTCTTTCTGTCATGATTTTTTTAAAAGATATTGAAAAAGATTATGCAGCAATGAATGCGGTTTGGGATGGATGGATTAGCGAAGGGAACCCACCAGCACGTACATGTGTAGAATCAAAACTCTATGCACCCGATGTACTTGTAGAAATGACGGTTGTTGCGGTACTTCCATAATTTTTATAATTATAAATCCATGTAAAATTGAGCAATATCTTAGGTGATATTGCTCAATTTTTTAGTAATTTTAAAATTTTGAATTTCAGCATCTTATTAAGATATTCTTAAATGAGCTCTCAGATTAGTTGCGCTAATGTCGAATTTTTAAGGCTTCACAAAAGCATTTGACATTCTTTCTAGCTGGGGTGTCGCATGCAAAGTTGCTAATTCTGATTCAGGACTCAATAAGTCTCTTCTTAAGTCATGATAATCAGGCACACTACTATAATGAAGCACACGATAGCCAGCCAATTGTAATAGGCGACGCTCATATTGTTGATGCGCTCGGCGTAAACCGTTTTCCCCTAGAACAACGACTACAATTACCTGATAATTTTGATCAAGCACAACAAAATCAGCTGACATATTTTGATATTTACGACGTGTATGCGCGTATTTTGTAGTTAGAAGTGCATCAAAAGATACATGCGCTAATACGGTAAATTTGGGCAAAACAGTTTGTAGTCTGGTTAAGGTCATTTGCTCATGGCTAGTTAACACTGCACGGCGCTTTAAAGCACTATCATGTTGATGCCTTCGTGACAGACTTTTCACTGCCATAACAACAACCAGAAATAATAATAAGATCGTGATTAAATAATACATGGGCCTAATCCTTTAAGTTTTTTATAATGATTTTGCTAGATCACACTTTGTTTTAATTGATAACGACACAGCCGTTTTTTAAAAGGTTCACTTAGTAATTTCACTTGTAGTTATCAAGCTTGGCTTAAATTTAGCCACCCTCACATTATTTATAATCATAGAATCAATAACAATCAAGTGCAGCTCGTCAGATTTTGGTTATTTATCATTATTCGTTACGTTTTTTGTACTTTAAATCCTCGAAAATCTCATTATACGATTTAAATAGAGTCATAAAAAACAAAACAGGCTCTATTTAAGAGCCTGTTTTATCATTATCCACGAACTTTAGATTTAGGTTTACTTTTCCCACCAAACGGTCTTTTCTCACCTGTTTCACGAGGAGGTAAACCAGTATGTTGCGTTAGAACCTGTCCTTTTTGTGGACGCTTTTGATTCGAATGATTATTCGTTTGCTGATTATTTCGTTTAACCGAATCACCTGCTGCAGACGAATTTTTCTTACGAGCAGACTTATATTCCCCTTCTGTGCCTTTTGGCTGATAAGTCGGAATTAAATGCTGCTTCGAATTACCAATTAAATCTGCGCGCCCCATCTCTTTTAGGGCCTCACGAAGTAATGGCCAGTTGTTTGGATCATGATAACGCAAGAATGCTTTATGCAGACGACGGCGTTTCTCGCCTTTTACAATATCAACTTTTTCAGTATAGCGAGCGACTTTAGCAAGCGGGTTTTTGCCCGAATAATACATGGTTGTTGCAGTTGCCATTGGCGATGGATAGAACGTCTGTACTTGATCGGCACGGAAACCATTCTTTTTCAACCAAATTGCAAGGTGCATCATGTCATAATCTGAAGTACCCGGATGCGCAGCAATAAAGTAAGGAATTAAATATTGCTCTTTCCCTGCTTCTTTACTGAAACGGTCAAACATTTGTTTGAAACGATCATACGTACCAATACCCGGTTTCATCATCTTAGATAACGGACCTTGTTCGGTATGTTCAGGAGCAATTTTTAAATAACCACCAACATGGTGTTGTACTAATTCTTTTACATATTCAGGGTTGAGTACCGCAAGGTCATAGCGCAGACCAGAACCAATCAGAATTTTCTTCACACCTTTAATTGCGCGCGCTTTACGGTAAAGCTGTACTAAAGGTGCATGATCCGTATGCAAGTTTTGACAAACACCCGGATATACACAAGAAGGTTTACGACAGTTTTTCTCAATTTCAGGATCTTTACAGTGCAAACGGTACATGTTTGCTGTTGGGCCACCTAAATCTGAAATAATACCGGTGAAGTTTGGTGCCGTATCACGGATTTTTTCAATCTCACGTAAGATCGAATCTTCCGAACGGTTTTGGATAATACGACCTTCATGTTCTGTAATCGAACAGAATGTACAGCCGCCAAAACAGCCACGCATAATGTTGACCGAGAATTTGATCATATCAAATGCAGGGAAACGCGCATCACCATAAGTAGGATGTGGCAAACGTGCATAAGGTAAATCAAACACATAATCCATTTCCTCCGTAGTTAGAGGAATTGGAGGCGGGTTAATCCACACATCTCGTTCACCATGGCGTTGAACGAGTGCACGAGCATTACCAGGGTTGGTTTCAAGGTGCAAAATACGGTTTGCATGCGCATAAAGCACTTGATCATTTGCCACTTCTTCAAAAGAAGGTAAGCGAATAACCGCCAACTCTCGTGGTGGTAATTTGTGTTTAATTGCTTTTGACGGTGCTGGCTTTAATTGAACGATTTGAGTGTCGTCATCAAGTTTGTCGCCTTCACGCACAATGGGATTTGCAACAATCTCTTTTTGGAAATTTTGATACTGAGCTAAAGAGTTACCCTTTTCTTTTTCAACCTCACAGCCATCAATATCTTCTGTCATGACATATGGGTTAATAATTGGATCAACACGCCCAACCGTATCTACATCATTACTCGCAACTTCAACAAACTTTGCTTTCGATGCTTTGTTATGTTTATTAATAATAAATGCCGTACCACGAACATCTGTAATCTCGTGGATTTTCTCACCTTTAGCCAAACGATGCATTACATCAATAATGGCACGCTCACCATTACCATACATCAGCAAATCAGCTTTTGAGTCCATCAAAATCGAACGACGGACTTTATCTGACCAATAATCGTAGTGTGCGATACGGCGTAAACTGCCTTCAATACCACCTAATAACACAGGTACATCAGGGAATGCTTCTCGACAACGTTGGCAATAAACTGTTGCTGCGCGGTCTGGACGTTTATTTGGTTCATTATTTGGAGAATATGCATCATCCGAACGGATTTTACGATCTGCCGTATAACGGTTAATCATCGAATCCATATTACCTGCGGTTACACCCCAAGCAATTGTTGGCTTACCTAAAACTCGGAAGCTTTCAACATTGGTCCAGTCTGGCTGCGCAATAATTCCGACACGGAAACCTTGTGCCTCAAGCACACGTCCAATCACACCTGATACAAATGATGGATGGTCAATATAAGCATCACCACAGACTAAAATAAAGTCACACGCATCCCAGCCGAGTTGGTCCATTTCTTCTCGTGACATCGGCAAAAATGGCGCTGGTTCAAAACACGACGCCCAATATTTGTCGTAATCAAACAGCGCTTTTGGCGCAGTTTGCATGGTATAAGCGGTAGACATGGCTTGCGAATCTCGGCTAGCAGATGAAGGAGAGACATCTAAAGATGAAAGCCGATCATTTTAACATGAATTTCATTCATTTTCCCTGTTTATAAAACATGCGAAAACAACGATATAGAAATTAATTTGATTAAACTTTACTCAATATTTTATTCTTGTAATAAATACGGCGGACCAAAATCCGCCGCAGTTTTAATTTTTATTTATAGAGCTTAGAACAAAGCTTTTGGCAAACGAATTTGAATAATCTCGTTATCGTCAGCCAGTTTTGCGTTACGTCCTGTCGAACCAGGGAAATTATTATCATTGAAAACCGTCAGCGTTGTGCCATTTTCAATAATTACATCTTCAATGGTTTCAAATGGAAAAGCAAAAACCTCCCCCGTACCAATATCCCCTGCTCTAGCTGTGCCATACAACAAATTCGGGTTAGCAATTTTAATTAAATCGACTAAATCTTCACGGCTTACTAGCTGACCTGACTCATTCAATTTAATACGGATTAATTTTTTATATCCACCTAAATTGTTCTGAGTCGCATCACGTTCAATAATAATTCCTTCTTTATCATTAAAGAGTTGGAAGTCACCAATATTGGTTGCCTTGCTGTCTAACTGGAACCAATAATATTTTCCTGTATACACTTTTTTCTTCACATCAAATTGCGAAATCAGCAACTGTCTTTCCGTTTCTCGAATTGATTTAATTGGCTTTTCTATAAGAGGGTAAAGATACTGCCCATCTGGCGAAATCGCCATTCCTTCAAAACCACCACTTTGTTGAACTAGAGGTTCTACAAAATTAATTTGTGCTTTATTAAACTGATTTTGTGGTGAACGTAATTCTTGAGTCGGATGTAACGGATTTGGCAGAGCAATCGGTGCATCTAATAACACACCATTTGCTGAAAAATGAAGTAAATAAGGCCCAAACTCATCTCCAATCCAGTAGGTCCCGTCACTAGTACGCTGCATCGACTCTGGGTCAAAATCAGCGCCCGTTAATAAACGCTCAGGTGTATTACCATTGATGATATTAAATGGAATTAATTTATTCGGATCACGCAGTTGGATAAAGCTTTGTACAGTAACTTGGCTCGTGCCTTTAGCTTTAGTTTTGAAATCAGGCTTTATTTTATAAATACGAAGTAAAAAGTCTGCTGAATTATCTTGAGTTCCAAAACCGTTATCGGCCATTGCCATATAACTGCCATCTTCATTTTTTAATGCAGCAGAAAAGCCTTGTACAGGTTGACCTTTAAATGGAGGATAAATTCCATTTGCACCTTTCACATATGCACCAGAGTCTGGACCAGCAGCATAAGTTTCTACAGGTAATTTAGCAAAAGAAATTAAGGTTGGTTCGGTAACGTTTTCAGTAGGTGAAGTTTGTTCTTGGTCGTTATCATCATTACATGCCGCCAATCCTAAACTGGCACAGCATAATAATACCGCTAATGTTTTTTTGCTCATGGTTTTATACAGTTGATAAAAAATTAAGCAAATTTAATCAAGCTTATATGAAGTTTTTACTTCAAAAAGATGAAATCTTTATGGCGAAAATATGACAAGACCAACTATTTAATACAACTTCAAAAATTAGACCTCTTCGCTAAAAACTGCTTAAAGTTTTGTTGGCTGATATTCTCCAGCAATTGCTGCTTTTAAAAATTTTTGGAAAGTTGGACATTCCATATGATTTTCAGCAGGACATACAGCAGCGTGTTCTAATCCCTGGCTGATAAAATGCAATCGCTTTGCCATTTGCTCTAATTGTTCAGCTTTATCTTTTAGTTTTTGACGGTCAAGATCAGGCTTACCATCTTGCCCAAACATTGTGGCAATTTCATTTAAAGAAAATCCTGCAGCACGACCTAAAGCAATTAATGCCAGTTGATCAATTACTTGTTTGCCATATTGTCGACGTAAGCCTTGCCGCCCTATCGATTTAATTAATCCTTTCTCTTCATAAAAGCGTAGGGTAGCCGTTGTTACTTTTGCCTTCTTAGCGACTTCACCAATATCCATAATACCCTCTTGACTTCAAGTGAACTTTAATTTGCACAATAAATTTATCACGTTTCATACGTATAAAAGCAAGGTGTAAAAATGAATACATCCACTCTGTTCTTTCAAGCTTTATGTCTTGGTATTGGTGCAACCATCGTTATGGATATATGGCTGTTAATACTAAAAATATTTAAGGCCCCGACTTTAAACTTTGCCTTTCTTGGACGTTGGGTGGGCTGGATATTTCAAGGAAAACTCGTCCATCAATCTATTGCTAAAAGTACCCCAATAAAGGGGGAATATTTATTAGGCTGGATTGCTCACTATAGTGTCGGGATTATCTTCGCATTGAGCTTTCTCTTCATTGTAGGTTCGACTTGGCTCGACCACCCTCAGTTTTACTCAGCACTACTGTTTGGTTTGATCACCGTTCTCATTCCTTTTTTTATTATGCAACCAGCTATGGGTAGTGGTTTTGCCTCATCAAAAACACCTCATCCTTTTTTGAACTGTCTGAAAAGTTTGCTGAACCATAGTGTTTTTGGCTGTGGTTTATATCTCACTGCAAAACTATTTCAAATTTAAATAAAGGGAAATTTCCATGAAAACTGTTGCCATTATTTACCATAGTCGCCAAGGTCACACCCAATTTATTGCTCAGCAAATTCAAACTGGTATTTTGAGCCATAAAAATATGAGAGCAGATTTACTCAATGCCGAAGATATTATCAACAGCCCAGAAATTCTTATCCAATATGACGGCTTAATTTGGGGCTCCCCCACTTATTTAGGTGGTGTATCTTCCAAATTAAAACAACTCATGGATGCAACTGGTCCATTATGGAAAAAACAAAGTTTTAAAGGAAAATTAGCGGCTGGATTTACCGTTTCCTCCCTTCCTGCTGGTGATAAACAATCGACGTTAATTTCGATTTTCACCTTTTGTATGCAACACGGCATGTTATGGGTCGGTAATCCAATCATGCCTGAACAGCACAAAGGCATTCCTTATACGCAAGCAGCCAACCGTCTCGGTTCATGGTCAGGCTTAATGGCTCAAGCTGAACATGGCAGTAATGCAGATGGTTTTGATGAAGGAGATATTAAAACTGCTCAACAATTTGGAGAAAATTTTGCATTGACCTTAAATGCTTATCAAGGAATATAAGGCCATGAAAGCACAGAAACTTTTATTCCTCTTAATTTTATCAGGAATGATGTCTTTTATAGTTTCAGGTATTTCAACTTTCAAGGCTGTAGGGCTAAATCATCACTTCGTTTCATTATGGTTATCGGCTTGGATCATTGCATGGATATTAGCTTTCCCAAGTGTATTGATTTGTGCTCCTATAGCCCAAAAATTAGTCGACATCATATCTAAGAAAGTTGAAAAAAAACGACTGTAAGTTAAAACGTACAAAACTTGCGGTGATTTGCGGATATTCAGCTTTAGTATTTTTTCATAGTATATAAATCATAGAGAGACAGGATGTCTCATTGAAGAAGAATAAGAACGCAGGAAGCGGTAGTTGACAGGAGTTAACTACATAAAGCTGAATACGAAGAAACCTCGACAGGATGTCGGGGTTTTTTCATTTTAATTATACAAAATTCTTACTTTCTAGATGTGCTGAGCAACAGAACTTATATTGATCCGATAAGTACAGCTGAATACCATCATTTCATTTGAAATTTGATTATTGGTTTTGTATTTTGCTTACCTCATCTTTAGCTCAAGATCATTTTGAACCATCAGAATTACACCGCCTTAGCCTCAAATTTTTTATTATTGCATTGATGACAATAATGACAGGGTGTACAAGCTTAGGACCGAATAGTGGCTCATTTTCTTGGCGCTCCAATAAACTCTCGTCTGGCTTACAAAAAGCTTATTCTGTTCCAGCGAGTACAGCCAATCGGCTATCTCCAATGATTATTCAAAGTGCTGACCAATATAATGTCCCCCCTCTTTTACTCGCAGCAGTCATCAGGCAAGAGTCTAGTTACAATAGTAATGCTCGCTCTCCTACTGGCGCCGTCGGTTTAACTCAAATTATTCCAAGTTATTGGCAACAAACTTGTGCGGGGAATTTATATGATGAAACCACTAATATTCAATGTGGTGCTTATATCTTAAATCACTATTATCAGTCAGCTGATAGTTGGTTCAAGGCAACAGCTTATTATAATGTGGGACCAACTGGATATGAGCGAAGCTTCTGGACACGACACAAAGCAAAAAAATATGCTCGATCTGTGAAACGTCATCAGAAAACTTTAAAAAGTGCATTATAAATTCAGATCAAATAAAAAAAGCCCATCTATTAATGGGCTTTTTTACATAGTTAATTTTATTCGTCAAATAAACCTTCAAATAAAACAGAAGATAAATAACGTTCTCCGCTATCAGGAAGAATAACAACTATTGTTTTACCAGCATTTTCAGGACGCTCTGCAATTTTAGCTGCAGCAGCCAAGGCAGCTCCACTTGAGATACCTACCAAAATACCTTCTTGAGTTGCACAGTTTCTCGCCCATTGAATTGCTTCTTCACTATTCACTGGTAAGACTTCATCAACCAAATCTAAATCAAGATTTTTTGGAATAAAGTTTGCACCAATCCCCTGAATTTTATGGGGTGCAGGCGTAATACTTTCACCATTTTTAGTTTGAGTAATAATTGGAGACTCAGCAGGTTCAACTGCTACTGAGTACAATGGCTTATTTTGGACCTGTTCAAAATAACGAGAAATACCAGTTATCGTACCTCCAGTACCTACGCCAGCAACTAAAATATCAACCTGCCCACCTGTTGCTTGCCAAATTTCTGGGCCAGTTGTGTCCACATGAATTTGTGGATTGGCTGGGTTTTCAAATTGTTGTGGCAAAAAATAAACATCTGGCTGCTCAGTTGCTAATCGTACCGCTTCATCAACCGCACCTTTCATCCCTTTCGCCGGTTCAGTTAGAACTAAATTAGCACCTAAAGCTTTTAATACTTTTCTGCGTTCAAGACTCATGCTAGCTGGCATAGTCAAAGTAATTGGATAACCCTTCGCCGCCGCAACAAAAGCCAATGCAATCCCTGTATTACCACTAGTTGGTTCAACTATATGCATGCCTTCTTTCAACACACCTCTTTTTTCTGCATCTGCAATAAGTGCAGCCCCAATACGGCATTTCACAGAAAAGGCAGGATTACGACTTTCCACTTTCGCTAATACAGTTGCACCAGTTTTAATTAAACGGTTGATACGAACTAAAGGAGTATTACCAATAGCTTCTGCATTATTTGAATAAACTGCGATACCTAAATTATTGGGTGTTGGGAATTGTTGATCGGTAGACATGTTATATCCTTATTAGACTTGATATGAATTTCTTCCATTATAATCATATAAAGAATTATAGGTATAAATTCCGGGCAATAAAAGAAACACCCCCATTCGTTAGAACGGGGGTGTTTAGAATAATGAGCTGGCGATGACTTACTCTCACATGGGTAACCCCACACTACCATCAGCGCTAAGAGGTTTCACTTCTGAGTTCGGGAAGGGATCAGGTGGTTCACTCTTGCTATGGTCGCCAGCACAACTGGTATGGATACTTGCTTCGTTTTATTCACTGTGTGATACGTTGCGTTTTCCAAATCTTTACAGATGGGCTGATTGGTCTGATTTTTCGTTGTTCATTTTAGCTAGTAGTATAACTAAATCAAGTTGCTTTGCATGTTTATGAATCGATTGATGCTTCATATACAACTGCTTGGGTGTTGTATAGTCAAGCCTCACGAGCAATTAGTATTGGTCAGCTTCACATATCACTATGCTTCCACATCCAACCTATCAACGTCCTAGTCTCGAACGGCTCTTTAGAGGAATAAATTCCTAGGGAAATCTTATCTTGAGGTAGGCTTCCCGCTTAGATGCTTTCAGCGGTTATCCCTTCCGAACATAGCTACCCGGCGATGCGACTGGCGTCACAACCGGTACACCAGAGGTTCGTCCACTCTGGTCCTCTCGTACTAGGAGCAGATCCTCTCAAATTTCCAGCGCCCACGGTAGATAGGGACCGAACTGTCTCACGACGTTCTAAACCCAGCTCGCGTACCTCTTTAAATGGCGAACAGCCATACCCTTGGGACCTGCTTCAGCCCCAGGATGAGATGAGCCGACATCGAGGTGCCAAACACCGCCGTCGATATGAACTCTTGGGCGGTATCAGCCTGTTATCCCCAGAGTACCTTTTATCCGTTGAGCGATGGCCCTTCCATACAGAACCACCGGATCACTAAGACCTACTTTCGTACCTGCTCGACTTGTGGGTCTCGCAGTTAAGCGCGCTTTTGCCTTTATACTCTACGCGTGATTTCCGACCACGCTGAGCGCACCTTCGTACTCCTCCGTTACTCTTTAGGAGGAGACCGCCCCAGTCAAACTACCCACCAGACACGGTCCTCGTCCCGGATAACGGGACAGAGTTAGAACCTCAACATTACCAGGGTGGTATTTCAAGGACGGCTCCATTGGAACTAGCGTTCCAACTTCAAAGCCTCCCACCTATCCTACACAAGTAAGGTCAAAGTTCAGTGTCAAGCTGCAGTAAAGGTTCACGGGGTCTTTCCGTCTAGCCGCGGGTACACTGCATCTTCACAGCGATTTCGATTTCACTGAGCCTCTGCTGGAGACAGCGCCGCCATCATTATGCCATTCGTGCAGGTCGGAACTTACCCGACAAGGAATTTCGCTACCTTAGGACCGTTATAGTTACGGCCGCCGTTTACTGGGGCTTCGATCAAGAGCTTCGCTTACGCTAACCCCATCAATTAACCTTCCAGCACCGGGCAGGCATCACACCCTATACGTCCACTTTCGTGTTTGCAGAGTGCTATGTTTTTAATAAACAGTTGCAGCGGCCTGGTTTCTGCGGCTGTCGTCAGCTCAGGAAGCAAGTTCCATCACCAACAACAGCGTACCTTCTCCCGAAGTTACGGTACCATTTTGCCTAGTTCCTTCAGCAGAGTTCTCTCAAGCGCCTTGGTCTACTCGACCTGACCACCTGTGTCGGTTTCGGGTACGATTCCTGTGTAACTGAAGCTTAGAGACTTTTCCTGGAAGCATGGTATCAGCCACTTCACTGTACAAGTACAGCTTGCTATCGGATCTCAGTATAGAGTACCCCGGATTTGCCTAAGATACATACCTACATCCTTCCACCTGGACAACCAACGCCAGGCTGACTTAACCTTCTCCGTCCTCTCATCGCATTACACAGAAGTATTGGAATATTAACCAATTTCCCATCGACTACGCCTTTCGGCCTCGCCTTAGGGGTCGACTCACCCAGCCCCGATTAACGTTGGACTGGAACCCTTGGTCTTTCGGCGAACGGGTTTTTCACCCGTTTTGTCGTTACTCACGTCAGCATTCGCACTTCTGATACCTCCAGCATACTTCTCAATACACCTTCATCGGCTTACAGAACGCTCCCCTACCACTTGACTAATGTCAAATCCGCAGCTTCGGCACATAGTTTTAGCCCCGTTACATCTTCCGCGCAGGCCGACTCGACTAGTGAGCTATTACGCTTTCTTTAAAGGGTGGCTGCTTCTAAGCCAACCTCCTAGCTGTCTATGCCTTCCCACATCGTTTCCCACTTAACTATGATTTTGGGGCCTTAGCTGGCGGTCTGGATTGTTTTCCTCTTGACTACGGACGTTAGCACCCGCAGTCTGTCTCCCGGATAGTACTCATAGGTATTCGGAGTTTGCATCGGTTTGGTAAGTCGGGATGACCCCCTAGCCGAAACAGTGCTCTACCCCCTATGGTATTCGTCCGAGGCGCTACCTAAATAGCTTTCGGGGAGAACCAGCTATCACCAGGCTTGATTAGCCTTTCACCCCTATCCACAAGTCATCCCCTGGCTTTTCAACGACAGTGGGTTCGGTCCTCCAGTTAGTGTTACCCAACCTTCAACCTGCTCATGGATAGATCGCCTGGTTTCGGGTCTATACCCAGCAACTAAACGCCCTATTAAGACTCGATTTCTCTACGGCTCCCCTATACGGTTAACCTCGCTACTGAATATAAGTCGCTGACCCATTATACAAAAGGTACGCAGTCACACCACGAAGGTGCTCCCACTGCTTGTATGCATGCGGTTTCAGGATCTATTTCACTCCCCTCACAGGGGTTCTTTTCGCCTTTCCCTCACGGTACTGGTTCACTATCGGTCAGTCAGGAGTATTTAGCCTTGGAGGATGGTCCCCCCATATTCAGACAAGGTTTCACGTGCCTCGCCCTACTCGTCATCATTATGTGTGCCCTTTCGTGTACGGGAATATCACCCTCTACGTTCGCACTTCCCAGAGCGTTCCACTAAAACACACATAACTTAATGGGCTGATCCCCGTTCGCTCGCCGCTACTGAGGGAATCTCAATTGATTTCTTTTCCTAAGGGTACTGAGATGTTTCACTTCCCCTCGTTCGCCTTGCAACACTATGTATTCATGTTGCAATACCTACCTTAAAGTAGGTGGGTTCCCCCATTCAGAAATCTCCGGATCAAAGGATATTTGCCGCCTCCCCGGAGCTTTTCGCAGGCTATCACGTCTTTCATCGCCTCTGACTGCCAAGGCATCCACCACATGCACTTAATTACTTGACTATACAACCCCAAACAGTCGTCAACACCTACAAGTGAGTGTTGTCCGTGCGATTCTTCATCGCTACTATCTGTTGTCTGTGTACTTAAACACTGTACAGCTTCAATCTAAATTCATATACCAAAACGCTTGATTCAGTTAATTTGCTAGTTCTCAATTCATCTAGATTAATTGCTTAATCTAAACTCTTGAGTGAACAATTTATTTCAGACTCAATTTTGCCAATCTGTTAATGAATAAACACGCCTTCGTCAGGTCATGCTTAATACCGTGATACTTAAATCACAGAAGTTAATAAACCAAGACCGAAATCTCTATTTACTAATTTCTGTAATCCGAACTTCTCTTAAGTTCTGGTGGAGACTAGGAGAGTCGAACTCCTGACCTCCTGCGTGCAAAGCAGGCGCTCTACCAACTAAGCTAAGTCCCCAGCTTACATCATCAGTCATGTATCTTTTATCTATAACTTCAACCAGTCAAAGTCATGGTGGGTCTGACAAGACTTGAACTTGTGACCCCACGCTTATCAAGCGTGTGCTCTAACCAACTGAGCTACAGACCCTCAGATACATCTATGAAGAACAACTTGTTGTGGATTCTTACCAATCGTCAATCTTTCGTTAAGGAGGTGATCCAGCCGCAGGTTCCCCTACGGCTACCTTGTTACGACTTCACCCCAGTCATCGGCCACACCGTGGTAACCGCCCTCTTTGCAGTTAGGCTAGCTACTTCTGGTGCAACAAACTCCCATGGTGTGACGGGCGGTGTGTACAAGGCCCGGGAACGTATTCACCGCGGCATTCTGATCCGCGATTACTAGCGATTCCGACTTCATGGAGTCGAGTTGCAGACTCCAATCCGGACTACGATCGGCTTTTTGAGATTAGCATCCTATCGCTAGGTAGCAACCCTTTGTACCGACCATTGTAGCACGTGTGTAGCCCTGGCCGTAAGGGCCATGATGACTTGACGTCGTCCCCGCCTTCCTCCAGTTTGTCACTGGCAGTATCCTTAAAGTTCCCGACATTACTCGCTGGCAAATAAGGAAAAGGGTTGCGCTCGTTGCGGGACTTAACCCAACATCTCACGACACGAGCTGACGACAGCCATGCAGCACCTGTATGTAAGTTCCCGAAGGCACCAATCCATCTCTGGAAAGTTCTTACTATGTCAAGGCCAGGTAAGGTTCTTCGCGTTGCATCGAATTAAACCACATGCTCCACCGCTTGTGCGGGCCCCCGTCAATTCATTTGAGTTTTAGTCTTGCGACCGTACTCCCCAGGCGGTCTACTTATCGCGTTAGCTGCGCCACTAAAGCCTCAAAGGCCCCAACGGCTAGTAGACATCGTTTACGGCATGGACTACCAGGGTATCTAATCCTGTTTGCTCCCCATGCTTTCGCACCTCAGCGTCAGTGTTAGGCCAGATGGCTGCCTTCGCCATCGGTATTCCTCCAGATCTCTACGCATTTCACCGCTACACCTGGAATTCTACCATCCTCTCCCACACTCTAGCTAACCAGTATCGAATGCAATTCCCAAGTTAAGCTCGGGGATTTCACATTTGACTTAATTAGCCGCCTACGCGCGCTTTACGCCCAGTAAATCCGATTAACGCTTGCACCCTCTGTATTACCGCGGCTGCTGGCACAGAGTTAGCCGGTGCTTATTCTGCGAGTAACGTCCACTATCTCTAGGTATTAACTAAAGTAGCCTCCTCCTCGCTTAAAGTGCTTTACAACCATAAGGCCTTCTTCACACACGCGGCATGGCTGGATCAGGCTTGCGCCCATTGTCCAATATTCCCCACTGCTGCCTCCCGTAGGAGTCTGGGCCGTGTCTCAGTCCCAGTGTGGCGGATCATCCTCTCAGACCCGCTACAGATCGTCGCCTTGGTAGGCCTTTACCCCACCAACTAGCTAATCCGACTTAGGCTCATCTATTAGCGCAAGGTCCGAAGATCCCCTGCTTTCTCCCGTAGGACGTATGCGGTATTAGCATTCCTTTCGAAATGTTGTCCCCCACTAATAGGCAGATTCCTAAGCATTACTCACCCGTCCGCCGCTAAGATCAGTAGCAAGCTACCTCTCTCCGCTCGACTTGCATGTGTTAAGCCTGCCGCCAGCGTTCAATCTGAGCCATGATCAAACTCTTCAGTTAAAATCATTTTGTACCTTATTTAAAGACAAGGTACCAATTCTGGCTCATCAATTACTGACTTAAATTTCGCTCAAATAAACTTCGAGTAATTTAAACCAATCAATCAATGAAAATTATTTCGATTAATCAA
>NZ_JAKTIG010000078.1:0-46032 GCF_027855145.1 Acinetobacter sp. AOR18_HL | reverse complement strand
GAGCCTGTAAATTATTTTGTGTAAGTTCCATTTTTTATAAATGATCTTTTAATCGATCATCGAACTGAATCGTAAACCAATTCATTGCTAAACGCCAATTTTGAATTGGCATCGTCCATTTCTTCGCAGCATTTGATGTTGCTAAGTAAATGACCTTCTTTACTGAGTCATCAGATGAAAAGATTTTCCTTTTCTTCGTTGAATGGCGTATTACGCTATTCAACGACTCAATCGCATTTGTTGTATAAATTGCATGACGTATTTCGGCTGGATAGCTAAAGATCGTTCGGATATTTTCCCAATTGGCCCGCCAGGATTCTCCAATTTTGGGATACTGGTGATTCCATTGATCACAGAAGATGTCTAGGGATTTTAAAGCATTTTCCTCTGTACTTGCCTGATAAATCGCTTTCAGACCCGACGTAACAGCTTTGTAGTCTTTCCAGCTTACAAATCTCAGGCTATTGCGTACAACATGCACGATACACAGTTGAATATCAGTATGAGGGTAAACAGAGGCTATCGCGTCAGGGAAGCCTTTTAATCCATCTACACAGGCAACAAGAATGTCCTGTACTCCTCGATTTTTTAGCTCTGTCATGACTGACAGCCAGAATTTGGCACCTTCTGTCTGAGCAATCCACATACCCAGTAATTCTTTTTGCCCATCCATATTGATGCCTAAAGCAAGGTATACGGACTTGTTAATCACATTGGAGTGCTGACGGACTTTGACAACAATACAGTCAAGATAGACAACAGGATAAAGGCTATCTAAGGCTCTATTTTGCCACTCAGTCACTTGCTCAATCACAGCATCGGTAACTTTGCTGATGAGAGATGCTGACACATCGGCATCGTACATTTCTTTGAAGAAGGCTACAATTTCCCTATTAGTCATTCCTTTTGCATACAGTGAGAGGATTTGGTCATCCATACTGGTGATGCGTGTTTGGTGCTTTTTGATAATTTGTGGCTCAAATGAACCTTCTCGATCACGGGGAATATCTAAAGCCAGTTGTCCATCTTGAGTTGTAATGGTTTTAGAACTAAACCCATTACGGCTATTTGAGCCTTTCTTGGGCTGATGCTTTTCATAACCGAGATGGTCTGAAAGTTCAGTATTGAGTGCAGTTTCAATCATGAATTTTTTAAAGACTGCTGTCATTTGGTTTAAGTCTTCTGGTGTTTTTAGACCTTTAGCCAATTCGGCAGCCATACTTTTGATTGTTGCTTCATCCATGTGAAGTACCTTTTGTAATTATCCTCTGAAGGATAAATGAAAATTAAGTACTTACACAAAATTTAGAACAGTCCCATTGCCGCGGGTTTAGTCATCAGTTTTTCATTTGTATTTAAAGCGATTATTGCTGCTTATCTCCCAGCTGATGCAGTCTGGACCGATTTAATCACTAATGTTGGTTATACCATTGGGTTCTTGATCGCTATTTTGAGTCACATGCAACTCTTTACCGAGAATACTATCACCACAGTTGTGCCTTTATTTAATCCCTTTACTTTCGATAAATTACGAGCAGTGGGCCGCTTATGGGGCATTGTGATTCTATGCAACATCATTGGAACAGCTTTGGCGAGTTTATTTTTCCTAACTACTCACCTGTTTACGCCAGATATTGATAAAGCACTGGATGAACTCGCACATCATGTGGGCTCCTTTTCTGCCACTCAGAATCTGCTCAAAGGCATTATGTCAGGGCTGTTAATTGCTGCATTGGTCTGGATGTTGCCTTCAGTCAGTAATAAGTTTCTGCTCATCTTTTTCATGACGTATCTGATAGGACTGGGTGACTTTACCCATGTAGTGGTTGGTTCTACAGAAATGTCCTATCTGGTCTGGCAAGGAGAAGCTTCTATTAGCAAGTATCTGTTTACTTTCCTCATCCCTACCACTATCGGCAATATTATTGGCGGTACAGGCGTGTTTACTCTACTGATTTATGGTCAGGTCACTGAAGAGCTGGAATAGCATAAAGCAGGAACTATTGTTCCTGCTGCCATCTGCGTTGCTGTAAACGCTCACCTTCAACCTCACGCTTATTTCTTGCAGACTCATAGAGTTTGGTTCCCTTCAACTCAGGCGGCAAATAGTCTTGCAGCACAAAGTGCTCAGGGTAATCATGAGGATAGAGATAATTAATACCATAGCCTTGCTGTTTCATAAGCTTGGTTGGCGCATTTCTCAAATGCAAAGGCACAGGTAAATTTGCCGTTTTTTCAGCAAGTTCCAGAGCCTTATTAATCGCTAAATAAGTACTATTACTTTTTGCACTCGTTGCTAAGTAAACTGCTGTTTGACCTAGAATAATTCGAGCCTCAGGCATACCCACTGCTTGTACAGAGCGGAAACACTCACCTGCAAGCAATAGCGCATTTGGGTTGGAGTTTCCGATGTCTTCTGAGGCCGCAATCAGCATACGTCGTGCAATAAAAACCGGATCTTCTCCGCCTTTAAGCATACGAGCCATCCAATATAGAGTTGCATCTGGATCACTGCCACGAATTGATTTAATAAAGGCAGAAACAAGGTCGTAATGCTGCTCGCCCGATTTGTCATAACGCGCAATATTTTGCTGAGCGACTTTCACTACTACCGCATTGGTAATTGTGTTTTCAATTTCTGGTTCAAAGGTGCTTGCAATCAAGTCCAGTAAATTAAGCGCTTTTCGAGCATCACCTGCTGCAAACTGAATCAGCGCATCATATTCTTCAATATGGATATAACGTTCTTTTAAGAATTTATCGCTTTGAAGTGCATTGTTGAGTAGTGTTTGAATTGCCTCACTGTCTAAACTATTTAAGGTATAGACCTGACAACGTGATAAAAGCGCACTATTGACTTCAAAAGATGGGTTTTCAGTGGTCGCACCAATTAAAGTAATTTTGCCTTTTTCAACTGCACCCAATAAAGCATCTTGCTGTGATTTATTAAAACGATGGATTTCGTCAATAAAAACTACAGGTGTCAGTAAATCACCACTTTCTGCAATCACTTCACGTAATTCTTTTACGCCCGTATTCAGCGCAGATAAGCTCACAAATGGACGGTCTATTGCCTGAGCCAAAAGCAAAGCAATTGTTGTTTTACCAACGCCTGGTGGTCCCCAAAAAATAATAGAAGGCAAATGACCCTGATCAATCATTTGACGTAAGGGCGCATGTTCACCTAATAAATGGTCTTGCCCAATAATTTCAGACAAGTCTCTTGGGCGCAGGCGTTCGGGAAGTGGAATATGGGTGTCTGACATCTCAAATGGCTTTATCGTCTATTCACTATAGTCTATTGTGTCTCACAGAAATCTACAATTTGAATCTATGAGACACGTTCTTTATTTACAGGCTCTTGCTTAGCATTAAGAGGGTTTCTTACTCAGCTTGAGTAAACGCGCATTTGGGCCGTCTTCAATGACCCAAATCGAACCATCTTGTGCTTCATGCAACCCACGAATACGTTTTTTCATATCCAATCTTTGCACTTCTTTCACGGGCTTATGCTCTAAATCCACCACAATAATCGCTTCGGAAGATAAACCGCCAATTAAGGCTTTATTTTGCCATGCAGGAAATTGCTGACCACGATAAATGATCATACTCGATGGAGAGATAACAGGAGTCCAGTCAATTTCTGGTGCTTTAAATTCTGGGCGAGTGTGATGGTCTGGAATAGCTTGGCCCGAATAATGGTCTCCATTTGAAACGATTGGATAACCATAATTTTCACCTTTAGTAATAATATTAAGCTCATCACCACCTTTAGGCCCCATCTCAACCACCCACAGCTGTCCTTGGCGGTCAAAAGCCATACCTAAAGGGTTACGGTGTCCAAGTGACCATATTTCAGCAGTGACCCCGCCTTGCTTATAAAAAGGGTTACCTACAGCCGCGGTGCCATCCTCATTTAAACGCAAGATTTTACCCAAATTACTTTTCATGTTTTGGGCAGGATCAAACTTTTGTCGCTCACCTGAACTGACCCACAGCTTACCATCTGTACCAAAAAGCATGCGATGTCCATAATGGCCTTGTCCCGAGACTTTAGGTACTTGCTGCCAAATCTGCTTTATATCTTTAAGTTTTGGCTGATGAGGATGAGATAAATCTAGTTTCGCACGTGAAATCACTGCGCCAGATCCACCTTGCCCTTTTGTAGCATAGCTGAGATAAACCCAATGATTCTTGGCAAAGTCAGGGTGTAAAATGACATCTCCTAAACCACCTTGTCCTCCATAGTTCACCGCTGGAACACCTTGCACATCCAACATTTGCTTATTTTTAGGGTTAAAAATTTTTAATTTACCTTGCCGTTCAGTCACTAATAAACGCTGATCAGGCAGACTGGTCACAGCCCAAGGCTCATTAAAATGTGAGACTGCTTCAACCTGATAAGTTTGTTTGATGGCAACAGACTGATCTGCTTTTGCAGTCGTATTTTGTTCAGGATTTTTTGAATTGGTATTATTAGACCCACAGGCCATTAACAAAAAAAAGCTACTACATAATAAGGGGGCTGCTAATCGTCTCATCATTTTTATCTCCTTTGTTTTTATTGTTATATTACGGAGATGAGCAAAAAAATTACGATAAAAGTGTTACTTTATTATACGCTGTAATCAAACATTCTCTTTTAAGACTAAATTAGCGCACCCATCGCACAATATAATCTTCAAGATCATCTTCATGGACATCAACTTCAGAAAGGCAACGTCCTGCAACTGACTTTTTCGCCTTAACCACGCTTTGTCTCGAACCCGTATTTAAATAATGCCAAGAAGGTAAATTCTTGCCTTCATTCAAGCGCTTATAAGCACAGCTTGAAGGCAACCAGTGGATTGTTTTTAAAGACTCTACCGTTAATTGCAGGCAGTCAGGTACTTGCTGCTGACGATTCAGATAGTCCGTGCAACGCCCTGTACCACAATCAAGTAACTTACAAGCCACTTTGGTATAAGCCACCTCATGCGTATCTTCATCTTCTAGTTTGACCAGACAGCATAAACCACAGCCATCACATAAAGCTTCCCACTCAAGTTGAGTCAGTTGCTCTAAAGGATAGTTTTTCCAAAAGAGTGGTCGAAGTGAGGTCTCGGTAGACATAATCTTTTAACAGCTGATGAGATAAAACGATGTATCAGTATAGCATTGAAGTGGTCTGTACTAAAAAAGAAGCTGTATTTATGACATCACAAAATGATTGTTTAATATACATTTCAACCACATAAACGACACATTCCGAGTAAAAAACACGCTATATAGTTAAATGACAATGAAAAATAAGGAGGACAGCATTATGTTCCGTTGGGCGATAATTTTTGCAGTAATTGCACTCATTGCCAGTCTATTAGGGTTTGGTGGTGTTGCAGGGCTATCTAAAGACTTTGCCGTGATTTTATTAGTTGTAGCTGTAATTCTAGCTGTAATTGGGTTCATTTCTCGAGGCCGAACTTAATTTAATCATGATCACATAAAAAGAAGGAACTGGTTTCCTTCTTTTTTATTGCTTATAGCTTTGTATCTTTTTCTTTTGATGTAGATTTTTACATAGTTATTTATTTTAGTTCTTAATTTTTATGCTTTAATCAAGCGTATTTAAATCGATTTAAATTTCAGGATTAATGTCATGAGTACTGCAATTAAAACCCGTGAAATTCAATATACTGCACCAGATGGTAGCCATTTAATTGGTTACTTTGCGGCTCCAGATAGCGAAACACCTGTTGCGGGTGTGATTGTTGCTCCTGAGTGGTGGGGACGTAACGAATATACAGAGCAACGCGCACGTGAACTTGCTGAACACGGCTATGCTGCGCTTGCAATTGATATGTATGGTGATAAAAAAGTTACAACGACCGCAGCTCAAGCCTATGAATGGATGATGCAGACATTTGAAGAGTTAGACACGGTGGCTGATCGTGCCAATGCTGGGCTTCAAACTTTAGCTGCTCAGCCGGAAGTAAACAGTGAAAAAATTGCCGCTGTCGGTTACTGCTATGGTGGTAAAGTCGTATTAGATCTTGCGCGTTCAGGTGCTCCACTAAAAGCGACTGCAACTTTCCATGGCACATTAACGCCTAAAGCTCCTGCTCAAAAAGGCGACATTCAAGGTGAAGTTTTAGTTCTACATGGTGAATTAGACAGTATGGTCACCTTAGAAGATGTTGCTAATTTTGAAAAAGAGATGCAAGCTGCTGAGGTTAAACATGAAGTAGTGGTTTTAGAAGGTGCTAAACATGGCTTTAGTAACCCGCTTGCCGATGAAAGAGCTAAAGCGAACGGTGTGGACCTTGGCTACAATAGCGAAGCGGAAAAACAAGGCCTTGCTAAAATGTACGCTTTACTAGATCGTACTCTAAAATAAAAGAAGCAAATTTGGAGCAAATGATTTTTTTGCATTTGCTCCCTTAAATGTTTATGACTTTGCAATATTTTTACTGTATTTTTTAAACCATACTTCAATAACTATACTCCCGTTGAGCTAGAGCAAAGCCTAGTCTTATTTCCCGCACTCGGGGTTTAATGGAATAACATGAGAGGATACAACAATGACTGACAAGAAATGTCCGTATTGCGAATTTGATGAATATGACATCATTGATAAGAATGAATTTGCCGTAATTTTGCCTGATTCTAATCCGTTATCTAAAGGCCACTGTGTAGTAACACCACTGCGCCATGTTAGTTCTTTTTTTGACATTACGTCTAAAGAACATCAAGGCTTACTGACACTTCTTGAAATTGCCCGTCATGAGACACAGCTTCGCCATCAGCCAGATGGCTTTCATATTGGTTTTAATGATGGTGAAGTTTTTGGAAAAACTTCAGATCATTTCCACATTCATGTCATTCCTTACTATAAAAACCAACCGTTGAAACTTGATCAACGTTGGGGTGTACAAAAGGATTAATCCTTTTTACCCATAGAACAGGGACTACATTTTTGATGTAGTCCCTGTTTTTATATGTCCATTTTCTTCGTTTGCTTTAAACAAAATTTCATCTAAATTTCAGCTATAATTTAGCCCTTACTTCTCTTCTATAGCTGTTCATGCCTGAATTTTCTTTTTCTGATGCCCTCTTAAACTGGTTCGATCAACATGGTCGTCACGATTTGCCTTGGCAAGTTGCCAATGATCCATACAAAGTTTGGGTTTCTGAAATTATGTTGCAGCAAACTCAGGTGAAAACGGTTCTGCAATATTTTGACCGCTTTATGGAGCGCTTTCCAACGGTAGAAGCTTTAGGTCATGCAACTTGGGATGAAGTAGCACCTTTTTGGGCAGGTCTTGGCTATTACGCTCGTGCACGCAATTTGCATAAAGCGGCTGGTCTTGTCACGCAGCAAGGTAAATTTCCTGAAACGCTAGAAGAATGGATTGCGTTACCTGGCATTGGTCGCTCTACCGCAGGCGCGCTCATGTCTTTAGGTTTACGTCAGTACGGCGTCATTATGGATGGCAACGTGAAACGCGTCTTAGCTCGTTTCTTTGCCATTGAAGATGACTTAAGCAAACCACAGCACGAGCGTGAAATGTGGAAACTGGCTGAAGAGCTTTGCCCTACACATCGCAATCATGACTACACTCAAGCGATTATGGATCTCGGCGCAACCATTTGTACGCCTAAAAAACCGCTATGTTTATATTGTCCAATGCAAGCTCATTGTCAGGCTTATCAGCAAGGGTTAGAACAAGAATTACCTTTTAAAAAACCGAAAAAAACACCGCCTGTTAAAACAGCAGATGTTCTTATTATTCAGTGCGAAGGTGAATGGTTCTGGCAACAACGTCAAGCTCATGGTCTATGGGGCGGTTTATTCTGTTTACCTATTTTAGAAAATGAACATGAACGACTGAGCATAAGCCAGCAATATAAATTACAGCCTCAAGCACAAACTTTTCAGATCAGCCATAGCTTCACTCATTTCACATGGTTACTTAATGCTCATGTGTTCCACGTGGAACCTGATCAAAAAGAACATCTGGCTATTGAACTTGAAGGTCAATGGTTGAGTCCGGAACAAGCCATTGCCAAAGGTGTTCCAACCGCTATGAAAAAATTGATCTCAACAAGCCGTTCATGACATAGTGAGTAAAATAATTTTGATATGGCTGTGACAGGGAGTATTTTGTGCGACGTTTTGTTTCTCATTTCTCACTTGGTTTTCTGATTATTCTATTGGCGGCCTGTGCCAGTGCACCTAAAAAACCTGCCCCACTTCCACCTGCTCAAGTCATCAAACTCAAAAGTATGCAGCTTCCAAGTCGACTACCTGTACCTGTAAAAGGTATTGACCGTGATGAATTAAAAGACACATGGGGAGCTGCTCGGAGTCAGGGCCGTAGTCACGAAGGAATTGATATTTTGGCTCCACGTGGAACCAAAGTGTACAGTGCAACCGAAGGTCTCGTTGCAGATCTTCGCAATAACAACTTAGGTGGCAAAGTCATCTGGATTTTAGGTCCAGCCGGGACATGGCATTATTATGCTCATCTTGATGGTCACAAACGTGGCTTAAATGTGGGTGACTATGTCAAAAAGGGCGACCTCATTGGTTATGTCGGCAATACGGGCAATGCACGTTATACTTCACCTCATCTTCATTATGGTCTTTATCTAGATGGTAAAGGTCGTGGTGCTGTTAATCCTTATTCATATTTACGCTAGGAACATTTTATGTCGGAAGCGCTGATCAATCGCTTAGTAGAGTTTGCCGAGTCTGGTAACCAGCAAAAGATCATTTTAAATGGCAATAGCTATCAAGGCTGGATCATGGAAATCAGCGATGATGCCCTACTAATCAGTACTGGTTTTTCAGACAAAGTCGGCAAAGACTTTTGGCTGAAGTTTGAAGACTTAACACAAGCAGAACTGTATTATTGGGATACTCGCCCAAATGAATGGGTCTTATTTAAACTTTAAAATTCTAAGATAAATATAAGGAGCATTATCATGAAAACTCAACGTTGCGGATGGTGTTCCGACGATCCACTCTATATTGCCTACCATGATGAGGAATGGGGTAAACCCGAACACGACGAGGCACGATTATTTGAAATGCTTTGTCTCGAAGGTCAGCAAGCCGGCCTCTCATGGATTACCGTACTAAAAAAAAGAGAAAGCTACCGTCAACACTTTTTTAATCATCCGATTGCAGACATTGCTTCATTTACAGATGATTTTCTAGAACTAAAATTATCTGATGCAGGCTTAATTCGTCACTTGGGGAAACTCAAAGCTATTCGTGATAATGCTATTGCTTGGCAAGCGCTCAAAGCACAAGTCGGTGATGTTCCTACATGGCTTTGGCAGTTTGTAGATGCAGCGCCACAAAACAATGATGTTGTAGATTATCGTAAGGCCCCTGCTCAAACCGAACTGAGCATAAAACTTTCCAAAACTCTTAAAAAGAATGGTTTCAAATTTGTTGGCCCAACCACCTGCTATGCTTTTATGCAGGCAGTAGGCATGGTCGATGATCATGAAAACGATTGTCAATTTAAAGCTTCATAACCCACCAGAACGGTTCAAAGCCGCTTAAGGAGTTTCCGATGAGCAATAATACGATTCAAGCTTATGCTGCAATGCAGGCAGGTGAAAAACTAGTTCCCTATCAATTTGACGCAGGTGAATTACAACCGCATCAGGTTGAGGTAAAAGTTGAATATTGTGGTTTATGTCATTCTGATATTTCTGTTTTAAACAATGAATGGCGTTCAACCGTGTATCCTGTGGTTGCAGGTCATGAAATTATTGGACGAATTGTTGCTTTGGGCTCAGAAGCCAAAGGTCTACAAATTGGACAGCGTGTCGGTATTGGTTGGACAGCTGAAAGTTGCCAAGCCTGTGATGAATGTATTGGTGGTCAGCAAGTACTGTGTACAGGTGGAAATGTTGCAACAATCGTAGGACATGCGGGTGGCTTTGCCGATAAGGTTCGCGCAGGTTGGCAGTGGGCTATTCCCCTCCCTGACGATTTAGACGCTGAAAGTGCAGGCCCTTTACTTTGCGGCGGAATTACCGTTTTTGATCCGCTACTCAAACACAAAATTCAGGCAACGCATCATGTCGGTGTAATTGGCATTGGTGGTTTAGGCCATATAGCCATTAAGCTACTTAAAGCATGGGGCTGTGAAATCACTGCTTTTAGTTCTAACCCAGATAAAACGGAAGAACTCAAAGCAATGGGAGCCGACCATGTGGTAAATAGTCGCGATACAGCAGCAGTAAAAGCTCAAAAAGATAAATTCGATTTATTGCTGAGTACCGTGAATGTGACTCTAAATTGGTCTGCTTTTATTGCAACACTGGCACCAAACGGAACCTTACATTTCTTAGGCCTTACACTTGAGCCTGTTCCTGTATCTGTTGGCTCTCTTATTGGTGGTGCTAAGTCAGTGACTGGTTCACCTACGGGCTCACCTGCTGCACTACGTCAGCTTTTAAAGTTTGCTGCACGTAAAAAAATTGCGCCTCAAATTGAGCTATTTCCGATGTCACAGCTCAATGAAGCAATTGAGCGTCTACACTCAGGGCAGGCACGCTACCGCATTGTGCTTAAAGCAGACTTTGCAGAATAAAACTAACTCGCTGTTTTAATCTGTTGCCGTGACCAGTCCGCTAAGTCTTTAATTGCTTGGCGGACATCTGCTGTTAGCTCATGACCTGCATTTAAACGAATAAAATGCCGATAGCGTTCATCCTCACCAAAAACATGACCGGGAACTACAGTAATTCCGTGAGATTTTGCAGTGTAATAGAGCGCCAAACTATCTACAGTTTTAGGTAACTGCATCCATAAAGCATAACCACCTTCTGGTTGACTCAGTGCAATTGGAATACCTTCAAATGCATTTAAAATACAACTACGATACTCCTCGACTTGCCGCATCAAATTCGGTCTTAACTGCTCTAAATGCTCCCTATAACCACGACTATAAATAAAATCAGCTAGACCTAATTGTAGCGGTGTATTGACCCCAATATTACTGGCTAACAGCTCAAGCCTTAAATGTTCTAACTTTGTTGTTAAACAGAACCATCCTACGCGATACGCACTCGATAACGACTTAGAAACCGATCCACACCAAATCACATAGCCTTCACGGTCCCAATAGCGTATAGGTAATGGTCGCTCACCACTGTAGCCACACTCTCCATAAATATCATCTTCGATAATAAAGCACTGATACTTTGCTGCTAATTCGGCAATCTTTTGTTTTTCTGTATTACTTAAACAGTATCCCAATGGGTTCTGATAGTTGGCTGTCATTAAGCAAACTTTAGCCAAACCTTGCTTCATAAATGATTCTAAGCGCTCAAGATCGATACCACGATGATGCGCTGGAATTTCAATAATCTGCCGTTTTAAACTGGCTATAAGCTGTAGTTGTCCATTAAAAGTAGGCGTCGGGATTAAAATACTATCGCCTACTTCTGTTAGATGTTGAATCACCAAAGATAAAGCAGGCATGCAGCCATTGGTAATAAAAATATCTTCTACCGCGATAAAAATCCCATCTTCACGCCAATGATCAGATAACGCTTTTCTTAATTGCTCATGCCCTTGTTTATTACAATAAAGAAAGTCTTGAGGCTGACAATTTTTTAAAGCCCGTTGAATAGAACGACGTAAACCTTCCACAGGAATAAAATGAGGCGTTAACTGAATAGAGCCTAATGGTACAAGATGGCTTTGTAAGGCAGCTTCCTGAATTTGATTATGCAATTCCAGATTTGAAACTTGTCGAGGTAAAGACAAGAAATCTGGACTTTCAGGAATGGGGCCCGATTGTGCACGAGCAACTACAAAATAACCTGACTTCGGCTTTACATAAATAAGCCCCCTCGCCTCAAGTAACTCATAACAACTTTTTGCTGTACTTAAACTAATGCTGTGCTGACGAGCAAAATCTCGTAAAGAAATAAGTTTCTGGTGAGGTTTAAGCTCATCTTGATAAATACGATGTGCTAATTGATTGGCAAGAACCTGATATTGGAAAGTCATTCTGTGCTGCTTTTTTAAAAATTTCTGTATCTGTACTGGTTTATAGAACACCTTTAGGCTATAGAAATCAACTCAGAAAGTAGCAAACTCATGAAATTAAAAGCTATATTATTATTTACTATTGTTTTAGCTGGTTGTCAACAACAACCAAAAGATGAGCAGTACAGACATACTGTTTGCCAAAACCTCATAGAAGGTTATTTAAAAATGACAAATCAACAAGACTATAAAATGGAGCAACGCACTGATGACGAGACCAATGCGATTTCTCATTATCAATATAAACGGAATAGCTCAAATGAAGTTGTAATGGTGAACTCGGTTTATTCGACTTTATATTTTAGCTGCCGAGAACATCAAAAAAGCTATTTTCTGTCTCAACATTCATCAGAAGGACAAACGACTCCACTTTTAGAAGTTCATTTCCCAACTGACAGTTACACTACTTTTAGAGAGCGTTTTTAAAACCGTCTTTTAACTGTTCTGCCAAAAACTCAATAAATAAACGAATTCTTTTTGGTAGATGCTCTTGTTGATAATACACAGCATGGATGCTTTGATATTGATGTTCAATTTGGTCTTCAAATAAGGCTATCAATCGCCCTTCTTCAATATCTTTCCAAATTTCAAATTCAGATAGTCGTGCAATACCATGTCCTCTAATCGTCAGCTGACGCACCGTTTCCCCACTCGATGCTTTAATTTTTGATTGCGCAAAAAAATATTCATCACCAACTTTAATCGGCCAACTATTGATATATGTAGGTCTGGTAAAACCAATCAAATTATGTTGTTCAAGCTGTTCAGGTTGTGTCGGTGTACCCTTAATTGCTAAATACTCAGGGCTTGCAACAATAAATAAGCGACTTTTACACACCAGTTTGGCATGAAGACTTGAATCATTGAGCTCCCCAAACCGAAATGCGACATCAGTTTTATGTTGCAGCAGGTCAATCACCTGATCATTACTATTTAACTCAATTTCAATATTTGGATAGCACTCACGAAACTTATGCATTAATGGCGCAATTACGTGTAAGACAAACGGCGTTGCTGAATCAATGCGAATGAGCCCCGCAGTGCCCTGATCAGACTTTTGCAGTTCTTCTTCGGCAGCGTTCAGCTCATTTAAGATTTTACGGGCCTTTACAAGAAACTGCTGCCCTTCTTGTGTGAGTTTTAATTTACGTGTGGTGCGCTCCAATAAGGTCACATCTAACTTCGCTTCCAAGCGTGTTAACGATCGACTGACCCCCGAAGGCGTTTGTTTTAAATGTTCTGCCGCTGCAACAAAAGAACCCGTATCAACGATTGCAATAAAGGCAACTAGCTCTTCAATTGTTGATTTCATGTCTTATTCCATTATTGACTAATGATCAAAGATATTTTGCTTATTCATCTATTTTTTCGCAACAATAAAAACAGCAAAATGCACATCAAGTTAAATGATTATTCAAATTTAGGTAAACACATGAATATTCCACGTTTTGGTCTAGGAACTTTCCGTCTTAAAGAACAAGCAGTTATTGATTCTGTTAAAACTGCTTTAGACGTAGGTTACCGTGTCATTGATACTGCTCAAATTTATGATAATGAAGCTGCGATTGGTCAAGCAATTGCCGAAAGCGGTGTATCACGTCAGGACTTATTTTTAACCACAAAAATCTGGGTAGATAATTTTGCTCAAGATAAGTTTATTCCGAGCTTAAAAGAGAGCTTAGAAAAGCTTCGTACTGACCATGTTGACCTCACTTTAATTCATTGGCCAGCACCGGACTTAGGCGTTTCTATTCCTGAAGTTATGCAGCTTCTACTTGAGGCGAAACAACAAGGTCTTACCAAACAAATTGGTATTTCAAACTTCAATATTGCGCTTACCCAACAAGCAATTGACACAATTGGTGTAGAGCATATTGCAACCAACCAGATTGAGCTAAGTCCTTATCTTCAAAACCATAAGCTTGTGAATTTCTTACAAGAGAAGAATATTGATGTGACTTCATATATGACGCTTGCGTACGGCAAAGTGCTTCAAGACCCAGTTCTCGCTGAAATTGCAGCAGCGCATAAAGCAACAACAGCACAAATTGCACTAGCGTGGGCATTGCAACGTGGTTTTGCAGTCATTCCATCTTCGACTAAACGTGAAAACCTGATTAGCAACTTAAAAGCACAGGATATCGAGTTAACTTCAGCTGAAATGCAAATGATTGCCGAACTTGATCGTAACAGTCGTGAAGTTAGCCCAGAGCCATGGGCACCAGTTTGGGACTAAACTCATGAACACTCAATCAAATACGGCGTTCTCGTTATTGGCATTGGCAATAGGTGCCTTTGCCATTGGCACCACTGAATTCTCACCAATGGGATTGTTGCCGAATATCGCTAATGATTTAGGGATTTCAATTCCAACGGCAGGTATGTTAATTACGGGTTATGCACTTGGCGTCATGCTAGGTGCCCCATTCATGACCCTATGGTTTGGTGGTTTTGCACGACGTAATGCGCTTATTTTGCTGATGGCGATCTTTACGGTCGGTAACCTAATCGCAGCCTTTTCACCAAGCTATATGAGCTTATTAGGTGCTCGTCTCATCACAAGCTTAAACCATGGTGCTTTCTTCGGGATTGGCTCTGTTGTAGCGGCAAGCATTGTGCCCGCACATAAACAGGCCAGTGCTGTAGCAACCATGTTTATGGGTTTAACCATTGCCAATATCGGTGGTGTACCGTTAGCAACATGGGTTGGACAAAACATTGGCTGGCGTATGTCGTTCCTTGCGATTTCTTTGCTTGGTGTGATTACCATGCTCGCTTTATGGAAAGCGCTCCCTCAAGGGATGGTTGCCCAAAAACCAAATGTGAAAGCTGAGTTGAAAGTGTTAACGCGTACTCCTGTGGTCCTTGCGCTACTCACCACCGTACTCGGTGCAGGTGCAATGTTTACGCTCTACACCTATATTGCGCCAAGTTTGACTGAGTTTACCCATGCTTCACCTACCTTCATTACGTTCATGTTGGTGCTGATTGGTGTCGGTTTCTCAATTGGTAACCATTTAGGCGGACGTTTTGCAGATTTGTCCATTAACAAAACTTTGATTGGCTTCTTGGTTCTGTTGATTGTGATGATGGTGACTTTCCCAATTCTTGCGCAAAGCCAGATTGGAGCAGCAATTGCTTTAGTGATCTGGGGTGCAGCAACCTTTGCTTTAGTACCACCTTTGCAAATGCGTGTAATGTCAGTCGCTCATGAAGCACCAGGACTTGCCTCTTCAGTAAATATTGGTGCGTTTAACTTAGGTAACGCAGTAGGAGCAGCAGCAGGTGCATTAGTACTCGATTTAGGTTGGGGTTATAGCGCAGTATCATTTGCTGGAGCATTACTAGCTGGCTTAGGTTTGTTATTGGTTTTATTTCAAATCAAACGCGAAAGTAGCCCTGCACAAGCTTTACAGCAGTGTTCAGATTAATAAAAAAAGCGCCTGATCTCAGGCGCTTTTTTTAAGGTATTTATTTTAAAATATCTGGTAATTTAGGGTGTTCATAAATTGGACTGGTCACTTCCCGCTTCATTTTAAGCAGCATCTGGTAAGGTTGCTGTTGAACAAACATATTTACAAAGCTCAACGGAATTGCACCAGCAGGATCAGCATAACCACTGGTGGTTACTTTCACCTTATTATTTGCAACTTTCTGGAATGTCCAATCCCCTTCATAGCGTGTTAAGCGCACTACATCAGGTTGTATCGGATAATTTCCACTAATTGCAGTATTTTTAATTGTCACAACGCCATTTGCAGCCTTGCTCATTTTTCCTTTTACAACCACATCGCGATCTTTCAAAGGAAACGGAAAATCCAACACCATATACAGTGTGAACTCACCTTTTTTCTCATCTTGAGACAACATTTCAACTTTGCCCATATAAGGCACCCACTGGTCAGCTCGATTTACATCTAAAATCACAGCAACAGCGCGTTCAAGTGGTACATCAAATGTGGTTTCTGCTTTATATTGAAAGACTGGATTATCAGTTTTTTGATAGGTCCAGACTTTAATATTATTACGGTCTAAGCTGAGTTTAGCTTTTTCTGTAGAAGCAGCCCCTGTCCAGAGGCTGCTTAAGCAAAGAAGAGTGGTCAAGGCAATTTGTTTTTTATTCATGTTCTGCTCTATCTTGTTTTTCTCGCTACACATGGAATACGGACAGGGTTTTAAACCTGTACGTCGTTCAATCCTAAAACATCTTTCATGTCATATTTACGCGCTTCACGGCCCACAACCCATGCAGCAGCTCGTACTGCACCAGCAGCAAAGTTCATACGGTTAGTCGCTTTATGAGTCACTTCAACGCGCTCACCTTCACCAATAAACATGACTGTGTGTTCGCCAACGATGTCACCACCGCGAATAGTTTCAAAACCAATCGTTTGACGGTCACGTGGGCCTGTATGCCCTTCACGGCCATACACAGCAACTTCTTTTAAGTTACGGCCTAAAGTATCTGCAATTGCTTCGCCCATCATTAATGCTGTACCTGACGGCGCATCTACTTTATGACGGTGATGCGCTTCAATCACTTCAATATCTACTGTATCGCCAAATACTTTTGCTGCAAGCTCAAGTAACTTGATTGATACATTTACGCCCACTGAATAGTTCGCAGCGTAAACCACAGGTGTATGCGTAGCAACTTCATCTAACTCAGCTTTTTGCTCATCTGACATACCTGTTGTACCAATAACCATAGCAACCCCAGCGTCACGGCAAAGCTTTAAATGCTGAGCAGTTGCAACTGGTGCAGTAAAATCAATGATTACATCGCAGTCTTTAAGAACTTCTGCCAAGTTTCCTGAAACCTTCACACCCACTGAACCAATACCAGCAAGCTCACCTGCATCAGTGCCTACCAAACTACTTTCCGGACGCTCTACCGCAGCAGCTAATTGATAGCCTGCCTGTTGAACTGCTTGAATAAGCGTACGGCCCATACGACCGCCTGCACCTAAAATACCAATGCGTGGAGCTGCTGACATAATCTTCCCAATCTTCGGTTTTACGTAATTTACCTACTATATCAAAACTCTTTGCTCATCTTAAAAAGTAAAAATTATTTTTTGAGTTGGGACGAAATTTAATCTGTTTTCACAAAAGTTAAAGAATTGATCGGCAGACTACGGAGCCACGAATGAGAAAAAGATGACTATAAGGAGTTCAGCATGCATTCGAGAATTATTAGTTTTACAGTAATGATGGGGATTATGAGTTCAGTGGCATTTGCAGAGCCTGCAATCCAGCCAGGAGACACATTAGAAAACTTATCTAAAGCACGTATTACAACTAACGTAAGCACTCAAACAGCAACGCCTACAGCTCAAACGAGCGTAGCAACCGATGCCAATATCGACGTCAAAGTTGAAGATATTGACCCTGTTATTGGTGAAACTACAGCAGAGGCACCAAAAGTAGCTGTACAGGCAAAAGCAGTAGCTGTACCAGTGATCGAAAATGCTCCTACTCTTGCTTCTAGCGAACCGACTGTAAGTATTAATGATATTGATGTTGCTCATCCTACAGAGTAAGCAGACGTAATTTTCTTTTAAGCAGAATAAAAATAATAAGATGAATCAGCGCAATAAAAAGGCGGATAGTTTATCAATATCCGCCTTCTTTTTAATTTCTTGTCTAATCAAGCATTAATCGAACAAACGATCAAAGAATGATTTTTTCTTTGGTGAAGAAGCACTGTCTTCGCCATCAAAAGAAGCTTGCAACTCTTTAAGTAATTCACGTTGGCGAGAATTTAAGTTGACTGGTGTTTCTACCACAATACGGCAGAGTAAATCACCGACCATGCTGCTACGTACTGGACGAACGCCTTTGCCACGTAAACGGAATAATTTACCTGTTTGAGTTCCCTCAGGAATTTTCAGACTAACACGGCCTTCCAAAGTTGGAATTTCAATTTCTTTACCAAGCGCAGCATCAGCAATGCTTACTGGTACGTCCATATAAAGATCGGCACCATCACGTTGGAAAATTTCGTGTTCACGAACTACAACTTCAACGTACAAGTCACCTGATTGGCCATCACGAATTGCTTCGCCTTTACCACTCAAACGAACGCGGTCACCATTATCTACACCCGCTGGAATAGTAACTTCCAACGTTTGTTGACGGTCAGCCACACCTGAACCATGACATGCCTGACAAGGGTTTTTAATAATTTTACCTTGGCCACGACAAGTACCACACGTTTGTTGTACAGAGAAGAAACCTTGCTGCATACGTACTTGTCCTGAACCATGACAAGTTTTACAGGTTTCAACATCTTTTGGATTTTTTGAACCTTTACCATCACACACATCACATGGTGCAGGAGCAGTAAAGGTAATGGTTTTTTTCACCCCTTTTACAGCTTCTTCAAGGGTAAGTTCCATTACATAGCGTAGATCTGATCCGCGACGTTGACGCTGTTGACGTCCACCACCACCGAATGCACCACCGAAGATATCACCGAACTGGCTAAAAATATCTTCTGCACTAAATCCGCCGAAGCCACCACCGCCTCCGCCAAAGCCACCTTCGAACGCATTATGTCCCATGCGATCGTACATGCTACGCTTTTCGCTGTCCGATAAAACTTCATAAGCTTCAGCAGCTTCTTTAAATTTCTCTTCAGCTTCGGCATTGTCAGGGTTTCTATCAGGATGATATTTCATCGCCAATTTACGGTAGGCTTTTTTGATCTCATCATCACTTGCGGTTTTTGAAACGCCTAAAACCTCATAATAATCACGTTTAGCCATTTTTGGCGGTGCTCCTCACGGAATTTTATCAATACTCTATTGCCGACTAAATGGGGGGCTTTAGCCGAATTTACAAGGGGGAAATGTTTAAAAAATAGATATATTAAAAAACTGCCTTATTTTTTAAATATTTAGACAAGCCTTTTAACCATGCATTTAATAGAAATAACCACGCAATAGCGCTAAAAACTACGCCAGCAACCGTAGAGGCTGTGACCCAAAGATTACTATCCCATGCAAAGAAGAAGAGCGGAATAAACCAGACAACAGCAAAAATTGCCATAAATAGAAATAGAATCGCATTGCGCATAATCCATAGCGCATGCGCATGAATCCAAACTTCTGCATTATCTACAACTGCCACTTTACGAGCGACCAAATAAGCAAAGGCCGCAAAAATAACCGTAAACAATGCAAGAAACATGAACGCATAAGAAATTACTATATAGCGGCGATGCTGTTCGATATGGTCTTGCCCCATCTGTATTTCACCTCAATTCACTGCATTTTGCCTATTTTTTATGCAGTGAAATAATCCTGTATTTTTTGTGTAAAGACAGGTGCTACTATATTGGAGTTTTCAATATTTCGCACCTTTATTCACAAAAAATTTATGTATTTTATGCGGTTTTTTTCACCTTAAACCACGCTGCGTAGAGTGCAGGTAGGAAAAATAATGTCAGTAAGGTGGCAACAATCAATCCGCCCATGATCGCAACAGCCATCGGACCAAAGAAAATACTTCGAGAAAGTGGAATCATGGCCAGAACAGCGGCTAAAGCAGTCAAAATAATTGGACGGAATCGTCGCACTGTCGCTTCAATAATTGCTTCCCAAGTTGGATGTCCGGCTTGTCGGTCCTGCTCAATTTGATCAATCAAAATAAGCGAGTTACGCATGATCATGCCAGAGAGCGCAATTGTGCCTAACATGGCCACAAAGCCAAATGGTTTGTTAAATAACAGTAAGAATAAAACAACACCAATTAAACCCAGTGGAGCTGTTAACAACACGATGGTCGAGCGAGACAAGCTTTTGAGCTGAATCATCAGTAATGTCATGACCACTGCCAAGAAGAGTGGCATACCCGCATTCACAGAATCTTGCCCACGTGCAGACTCTTCTACGGTTCCACCCACTTCAATGAGATAGCCACTTGGCAATTCAGCACGTAACTTATCCATTGATTCAGCTAACTCACCCACAACGGTAGCAGGCTGTAAATTGGTACGAATATCTGCGCGAACAGTAATCGTCGGTAAGCGGTTACGATGCCAGATCAAACCATCTTCAAACTTATACTCAATCTTCGCAATTTGAGCTAAAGGTACAGTAGTTCCATTGTTCGTTGGTACAGCTAAGCTTGCCAGTGAAGCCACTTCAACCCGCTCTGCTTGGTCCCCGCGTAAGCGGATTTCAATGAGTTCACGTTTTTCACGATATTGCTCAATTGCACTACCTGTAATTGATGCATTAATGAAGTTCGCTAAATCCAGACTAGAGACACCCATTTGTCGAGCACGGTCTTGATCAATTTGAATGGAAATGATCTTACTTGGCTCGCCCCAATCTAAATGCACATTGGTGGTATTCGGGTTTTCACTCATTACTTTAGCGACTTGCTGCGCTTCTTTACGTACCAGATTTAAATCTTCACCTGACACACGATATTGCAATGGATAACCCACAGGTGGGCCATTTTCAAGTAATGACACACGAGTACGGACTTGTGGGAGTAACTGCTTAATTTGTGTTTCTAACGAACGACGAATGTCATCACGATCATCAAGTGATGATGCGAGTACAACAAACTGAGCAAAGCTGGCTTGTGGTAATTGCTGGTCTAAAGGTAAATAAAAACGTGGTGAACCTGTCCCTACATAGGCCACATAGTTATCAATACCTTTTTGTTTAGACAAGAATTTTTCAACCTTTTTCACAGCTTGTTCTGTTGCAGTTAAAGAAGCACCTTCTTCAAGCTTTAAATCGACTAAAATCTCAGCACGGTTTGAAGGTGGGAAAAACTGCTGAGGTACCATCTTAAACATCAGCACAGAGAGCACAAAAATCCCCACCGTCGTTGCAATCACGGTTTTACGATAGGTCACACAAAACTCGACCATCTTTCTAAAACGTAAATAGAAACTAGATTGATAAGGATCGTAATGATGGTCCTGTGAAATTGCCACAGTTTGCGGTTGCGGTTTTTTCGTTAATCTTGCCCACAAACGGACATACCAAGGGGCCTGATGTCCTAACTTGGTAAAATCTGGTAATAGCTTTTCACCTAAATAAGGTACGAATAAAACTGCCGCGATCCAAGACACCAATAAAGCAATGGTCACGACCTGAAAAATAGAGCGTGTGTATTCGCCTGTACTAGACTGAGCCGTAGCAATCGGTAAAAAACCTGCCGCAGTGATAAGTGTTCCGGTTAACATTGGAAATGCTGTGGTTTTCCACGCAAATCCGGCGGCTTTAATTCGGCTATAGCCCTGCTCCATCTTAATGGCCATCATCTCGACGGCGATAATGGCGTCGTCAACTAACAGGCCTAACGCCAAGATCAAAGCACCAAGTGAAATCTTATGCAGCCCGACATCGAATAAACTCATACCGGCAAATGTCATTGCTAAAACTAAAGGAATAGAAAAAGCGACCACCAATCCCGTACGGAAGCCTAAAGAGAAAAAACTCACTAACAAGACAATAATGACTGCTTCAGCGAGAACCTTCACAAACTCATGAATACTGCGTTGTACTGCTACAGGTTGATCAGAAACTTTTTGCAATTTCATGCCGAGTGGCAAGGTCTTTTGCAGTTGGGCAAATTCTGTTTCTAGATTTTTACCAAGGGCAATAATGTCACCGCCTTTACGCATCGAAACAGCAATGCCAATACCATTTTCACCCATGAAACGCATACGTGGTTGAGCAGGCTGACTAAAACCACGATAAACATCAGCAACGTCACCAAGCTGGATGGTTTTATCACCGACCAATAAAGGTGTTTTTTTAATTTCATCAATGTTTTGTAGATGACCACTTACTCTAATTTGAATACGGTCTGTACCCGTTTCAAAAAAGCCAGCACTTGCCATACTATTTTGCTTTTGTAAGGCTTCTTGAATCGCGGTAACTGGAATTCCGAGCTGTACCGCTTTAGTGTTAGAAATCTCAACCCAGATTTTTTGATCTTGTAGACCAATCAATTCGACCTTACTGACATCTTTGACTCGTTGAAGCTGTAATTGCAAACGATCTGCATATTCTTTCAAAAGTGCATAGTCAAAGTCTTTGCCTGTCAGTACATAAATATTACCGAAAGTGTCCCCAAATTCATCGTTAAAAAATGGGCCTTGTACACCGTTTGGCAGTTCATGGCGAATATCATTTACCTTCTTACGGACGTTATACCAAACGTCAGGAATCTGTGCCGATGTCAGCGAGTCCTTGGCAACAAACGTAACCATCGACTCACCTGGGCGGGAGTAAGCCATAATCTTGTCATACTGCCCTGTTGTCATGAGTTCCTTTTCGATACGGTCAGTCACCAGCGTTGAAACTTCTTTCGCTGTTGCTCCCGGCCAATAGGTTTGTACGACCATGACTTTAAAGGTAAATGGTGGGTCTTCACTTTGTGAGAGTTTTGAATAAGAGATCGCGCCGATAATGCCAAGTAACAGCATAAAATAAAGGACGATACCTTTATTATTTAATGCCCATTCCGAGAGATTGAATTTCATGGCTGGATTGCTCCCTGAATTTTCACCGCACGGTTTTCACGGTCAATCGGGTGAATCTTCTGCTTATCACGTAGCAAATGCACACCACCAATCACCACCCAATCATTTGGTGTCAAACCAGATAGCACAGGTACACTGTCTCTGCCATATGCACCAACCGTTACAGGTACTTTGCGTAAAGTTTGATTCGCATTAACAACCCAGACATAAGGCTGATTATCTGTTGCTGAAACACTCGAAAGTGGCACACTCATCACGTTGGTTTGAGTTGAGGTAAAAAATACACGTGCACTTTGTCCAAGTTGAATAACAGACTGCCCTTCTTTGAGTGCCACCTTAACTGTAAAAGTACGAGACTGATCAGCCGCAGGAGAAACTTCGCGAACATATCCGGCAAATTTTTCATTCGGTTTAGACCACAAGGTAATCCAAGCGGCTTGGCCAACTTTAATCTCGGTAACTGCTTGTTCAGGAACACCAATAACAACTTCACGCTCTCCATCAATTGCAAGTTGATAAGCAGCTTGTCCTGCTGCAACCACTTGTCCAATTTCTATGTTTCGCGCAGTAATCACCCCGTTTTTATTAGAAACGAGTTGGTTATAACCAGTTTGGTTTGCAGAAACTTCATAGTTAGAACGCGCTTGTTGTAGAGCCGCTTGTGCCGCGTCGTATTGATTTTTTACCGTATCGAATTGCGAACGGCTTACAGCATTAATCGGGAGTAATTGCTGAAAACGTTTAAGTTCATCTGCTGCCGTTTTTGCTGAAGCCTCTGCATTGTCTAGCTGAGCTTTAGCAGCATTTAATTGTAGCTGAGCATCTGCCACATCGAGTTTTGCTAATACTTGTCCAACTTTAACTCGGTCGCCTACATCCACATAGCGCGCCGTAACTTGTCCACCAACCCGAAATGCCAAAGCCGTTTGTTGTCTAGCCTGCACATCCCCTGCATAGCTTTTTTGTTCATTGAGTGTGGTTAATGGCTGCGCCACCATCACATAGGGTATTTCTTCTGTTTTGGGTGCTTCTTTACTGCATCCCATTAATGTGACCGTACAAACAATCACCATACTCATGATGAGAGGTTTTAACAGATTCATATCTTATCGCTCTTATTCAAACTGATTTTTTAAGGCACAATATGCTTGCATCATAGTTTGTTTGTTTTTTAATTAATATACCTACGAGTACATTAATTAAAAAAAACTTATAAATATTTATTTTTCTAAACTTTTATTAGAGGGTTTTGTGCAAACAGTTAATCAAAGTGGTCGCCCCAAAGATCTGGAAAAGCGTGCTCGTATCCTACAAGCTGCGAAAGCTATTTTTTTAAAATCCGGTTATCACGGTACTAGCATGAACCAGATTGCACAGGAAGCAGGCGTTACTAAACTCACGGTTTATAACCACTTTCAAGATAAAGTGAACCTATTTATCTGCGCGATTACGGAAACTTGTGAAGAGACACTGTGCACTAAACAATTTGACTTAGATACATCGGCAGACTTCTATCAAACACTCTTTATTGTATGTTCACGTGCCTTACAAATTATTTATTCACCTGAAGCATTAAAGCTTGATCATGTATTGTTGGAGCTTGCAGCCGAACAGAACCCACTCGCCTTACAGTTTTTTGAAGCTTCACACACACGAATGGAGAATCAATTAGCTGAGTTTTTTCAAAAAGCTGCTCAATTAGGTTTCATTCAAGCCGATGATCCGATCTATCAAACAGAACTGCTTTTGAACTTATTGCTTGGTGTACGCCATCACAAGGTTTTACTGGGCATTACTGCTGCCCCAAATGCACAGGAGCTAGAGCAAATTATTCGCGACGCAATTAATTTATTCTTGCTCAAATATCGGAATTAAACCAAAGTCCGATTGTCAAAAGTTGCGCTGAGTGCATGCCAGCTTTTAAGACACTACAAGCGAATTAAATGTTATTTTTTAAGCAAAAATTCACATTTTCTTACGCTCAAAGCTTGGAATGTTTGTTAATCGCGCTATATTCGATAAGAATAAGAACAGGAGAAAATAGCATGGTTCAGCAAATCGATGCGCCACTGCGTGAGGATGTCCGCTTACTTGGTAATTTATTAGGTGAAACCCTAAAACAACATGCAGGACAAGAACTGTTTAATCAGATCGAGCAAATCCGTGCTCTTGCCAAAGGTGCACGTGATGGTCAAGCTGAAGCCGAAAAGCAACTAGAACAATTATTTTTAGAACTGCCCGATGAAGAGTTACTTCCTCTCACCCGCGCTTTTTCTCACTTCCTCAATTTTGCCAATATTGCCGAGCAATATCATGTGGTCCGTAGCCGCAGACAGGCAGAATTTGATTCAGATGCAAACTCTCCGAATCCGCTGGTTCACTTATTTCAAAAATTTAAAGATAAAAGTATTTCGACAGAAAAACTATTCCAGCAAATTTGCGATCTTAAAATTGAGTTAGTACTTACGGCGCATCCGACAGAAGTGAGCCGTCGTACCCTCATTCAAAAATATGATGATATTAATGCTTGCCTCTCACAGCTTGATCAGCAAAAACTCACCCCACGCGAACGCCAAAATGCACTTGCGAATTTAAAGCAACAAATTAGTTCGGCTTGGCAAACAGATGAAATCAGACAGCACCGTCCGACTCCAGTCGATGAAGCAAAATGGGGATTTGCCACAATTGAGCAAACACTTTGGAATGCTGTACCTAAATTCATTCGCGAGTTAAATGAATTAGTTCAAGAAAACTGCCAACTTAATTTACCACTGAATATTGCACCAGTACGTTTCGCATCTTGGATGGGCGGAGACCGTGATGGTAACCCGAATGTTACTCATCAAATTACCCAAGAAGTACTCTGGTTATCACGCTGGCAAGTTGCCGATCTGTATTTAAGAGATATCGAAAACTTACGTTGGGAACTTTCAATCCAGACGTGTTCTGAAGAAATGATTCAGGCAATTGGTAGCCAACATGCAGAACCTTATCGTGAATATTTACGTGCTACACGAGAGCGTTTAAAAGCGACTCGACACTGGTTAGCTCAGCGTTTACAAGGCTTAGAAGCAGACGACAGCAATGTTATTAAAAGTAAAGATGAGCTTTTACAACCATTATTGCTGTGCTATCGCTCTTTAATCGACAGTAACCTGCCTGAAATTGCGAATGGTCAACTGCTCGACTTTATCTACCGTGTGAACTGTTTTGGTATTGAATTACTTAAACTCGACATTCGCCAAGAATCAGGCCGTCATCGCCAAGCGATTTCAGCCATTACCGAATATTTAGGTTTAGGTAATTTTGAATCGTGGACTGAGCAAGCACGCCAAAACTTCCTCATTCAGGAATTACAAAGTAAACGCCCGCTTTTACCGAAATATATTAATGAACCTGAGGGCAGTTTAATTGGTCATCCAGATGTCCAAGAAGTATTTGCAACCATGCGTACTTTGGCAGACCAACCGCCTGAATCTTTAGGGGCATATATTATTTCGATGGCTGAATATCCAAGTGATGTTTTAGCTGTATTGTTATTGCAAAAAGAAGCAGGTATTCAACACCCTTTACGTGTAGTTCCTCTATTTGAAACTTTAAAAGACTTAGATGGCGCTGCAAGCACTATGAATACGTTGTTCAATATGCATTGGTATAAACAGCACATTCAGGGTAAACACGAAGTCATGATCGGTTACTCCGACTCTGCAAAAGATGCAGGTTTCATGTCTGCCAACTGGGCACAATACCGTGCTCAAGAAGAGTTGACTGCAATTGCTCAAACACATGGCGTACAGTTGACACTATTCCATGGTCGCGGCGGTTCAATTAGCCGTGGTGGCGCACCAACCCAACAAGCTCTATTCTCACAACCCCCTGGTTCAATTTCTGGGGCAATCCGTGTCACAGAACAAGGGGAAATGATCCGTTTCAAATTCGGTCTAGAAGGTATTGCGATGCAAAACCTTGAAATCTATACCGCAGCAACACTTGAAGCGACCTTATTACCGCCACCAGAACCTAAAACTGAATGGCGTGAACTCATGAACCGCATGACTGATCATTCTGTTAAGGTCTACCGTCAAACAGTTCGTGAAAACCCACATTTTGTGAAGTATTTACGTACGGTTACCCCTGAGCTTGAATTACAAATGTTGCCGTTAGGCTCGCGTCCTGCAAAACGAAAAGTGAGTGGCGGCATCGAGTCTTTACGTGCGATTCCATGGGTATTTGCTTGGACACAAATTCGTTTGATGTTGCCTGCATGGCTAGGTACAGGTGCTGCCATTAATGAAGTGATTGCCGATCAGCAAAAAGCAACGCTTGATGAAATGCTCCAGCAATGGCCTTATTTCCAGACACTTATTGATATGCTGGAAATGGTATTATCTAAAGCCGATGCCAACATTGCACTCTATTACGAGTCTCATTTGACTGAAGATGAAGATTTAAAAGTGCTCGGTAATCAATTACGTCAACGACTAAAAGATGCTGTTGAAACGCTACTTAAATTGAAAGATGAATCAAAGCTTCTGAGTAATAATGAAGTTCTTGATCAATCCATGCAGGTTCGTAAACCGTACTTACTTCCTTTGCATCTTTTACAGGCTGAACTCATGAAGCGCCGTCGTGATTATCTTGCTGAGCGTCAGGCAGAACACACCCCTGTTGACCATGCACTTATGGTGAGTATTGCGGGTATCGCTGCTGGCTTACGTAATACAGGCTAAGCTAATTTTACCAATTGTTTTATAAAGCAGTGCATCTTGATGTGCTGCTTTTTACTTGCAAAGTTCTTTATTTTTCTTAAATTTTCCCCGATATTCTATTTTTTTGAATATTTTTTAAAAATCATAAAATTAATATTTATGAGAAAAAAATAACTAAATACGCACATTTAGTTTTTTTAAAATTATACCAATCGTTAAAAAATAATTACTTTTCACTCATATACTTCTCTCTAGAGATTAAATGCACTCACAAGAAAGAGTATCATGGCAGCAATTAAAGAATAATGAGCTTATTTTATGTCCAATTGGTTTCCAAAATGGCAGCCTTACCAAGGTGATATTGACCATCGGCCAGTCTCTACCAATGAATATCTCCCACCCGTTCAAAGTGCTGTTTTGGGTATTCAACATGCATTTGCCATGTTTGGAGCGACTGTTTTAGCACCCTTACTCATGGGTTTTAATCCTAACCTTGCTATTTTAATGTCTGGAATCTGTACCATTCTGTTTTTCTTAATTACAGGTGGTCGTGTTCCAAGTTATTTAGGATCAAGTTTTGCCTTTATTGGGGTGGTTGCAGCTGCAACTGGGCATATTACAGGTTCAGGTGCCAATCCAAATCTATCTATGGCTTTAGGTGGAATCGTAGCATGTGGTGTTTTTTATGCCATCATCGGTTTTATCGTGATGCTTACTGGTACACGCTGGATTGAAAAACTCATGCCGCCTGTGGTGACTGGTGCCATTGTGATGATTATTGGTCTGAACCTTGCACCTGTTACGATTAAAGGTGTTGCAGGCCAACCATTTGAAATGTGGATGGCCTTAATTACCGTACTTTGTATGGGTAGTATTGCAGTCTTTACTCGTGGCCTGTTGCAACGCTTGCTTCTGTTGATTGGTTTGATCTTGGCTTATGTGATTTATGCCATCACCACCAATGGGCTAGGTTTAGGTAAACCAATCGATTTTAGCCAGATCTCACAAGCCGCATGGTTTGGGATTCCAAGCTTTTCGCATCCTACTTTTGACACGAATGCTATGCTAATTATTGCGCCAGTTGCGCTTATCTTAGTAGCAGAAAATCTAGGACATATTAAAGCTGTTGGCGCGATGACTGGTGAAAACCTGACTCCACAATTAGGTAAAGCATTTGTTGCAGATGGTTTGGCAACAACATTATCTGGTAGTGTCGGCGCTCCAGGGATGACTACTTACGGTGAAAACATTGGTGTGATGGCAGTCACTCGTGTGTACTCAACCATTGTTTTCGTCATCGCAGGTGTCTTTGCAATTTTCTTAGGTCTATCTCCAAAATTTGGCGCGGTAATTAGTACGATCCCAAGCGCAGTTTTAACAGGTGCATCTATTGTCGTGTTTGGTTTAATTACCATTGCCGGTGCAAAAATCTGGATTGAAAACAAAGTTGATTTTTCTAACAATAAAAATCTAATTGTAGCTTCGGTCACGATTATTTTAGGTGCTGGTAACTTTGAATTATTGTTTGGTAATTTCAATTTAGGTGGTATTGGTACCGCAACTTTTGCAGCCATTATTTTAAACTGGCTGTTTAGTTTAAAAGATAAAACCTAAATTCAAAAAGGCAGCGCAAGCTGCCTTTTTTTATTACGATTTAGTATGATGACTTTTTAGCCTTCAACACGTTCCCTGTCATGCGTTTTGATTTTTTTGATTTACAGCTGGTTCTTCATATTGTCTCTACGGGTAGCCTAACCAAAGGTGCAGACCGCTCTGCAATTTCACTTCAAGCTGCCAGCGAACGCATTAAAAAACTCGAACAATATTTTGAAACGCCCTTATTTATTCGCCACACGACGGGAGTGGAGCTCACCACAGCAGGACACGCTTTTGTAGAGCATGCTCGTCAGCTTATGACACAAAAAGAGCAGCTTGAACAAGAAATGCAGCGTTTTAGGCCGCCTACAACAGAGTCATTAACGCTTTGGTGTAACTCTTCTGCTCAAAGCGAATATTTGCCTCCGTTATTACCGCAATATTTGGTGCTTCATCCCGAAATGAATATTGATTTACATGAGGCAGAAAGTTCAGAAATTGTAGAGGCATTAACGCAAGGAGTTGCAAATCTTGGGCTGGTCTCAAGTTTTTTTGATACTAGACATTTGCAAACGAAAGAATTTGCTAGTGATCCATTAGTTCTGATTTGTCCTCCTACTCACAATTTAGCTCAACACCAACAGCTGAATTTGGTAGAGGCTTTAAGTTATGGTTTTATTGGCCTTAAACCCCACCATTCGTTACAACAGTCCATCGAAACTCAAGCTAAGCTATTGGGCTTTAACATACAGTACCGTTTGCGCTTACCTAATTTTGGGGCGATTGCTGAGGTAGTCGCCAAAGGCGTCGGAATTGCGATTATGCCGGCTCGTGCTGCCCAGCGTTTGCAATCGGACTATGATTTTCATTCCATTCAACTACTAGGTGCGTGGGCAAATCGTAAACTGCTTTTGGCCACACAAAATTTCAATCAGCTACCTAATAGTTATAAACAATTTTCAGATTTTTTATTGCAACATCGCCCTTAAAAATTGGCTTAATGCAAAATCATATAAAGCCCTAATGACACCAAACCTATAAAAAAGATACGGCGAAATAATTGCTCATTTAACCGATAACGGATTTTTTTACCTAACCACATTCCAACGAGCGCCGCCAATAATGCAGCAAAAGATAAACGATAATCCAATGTCATTCCCGACATAGGGTTGTGGTGTAAAAAGACTGCAAGACAAATGGTAGAAACAGTAAACGTTAGTCCTAAAGCCTGAACCAACTCATCACGCTTTAAATGTAAAGACTGCAAATAAGGAACGATTGGAATAATAATGACACCAGTTGCTACAGTCACTGCCCCGCCGATATATCCAATAATCGGTGATAGCCAACGTTCATACTTCCCTAAGTGTGGAAGTTTCTTCACGCACAGACCATAGAGTCCATATAAGGCCAACATACAGCCTAATAAAATTTTACTACTATGCCCATGACTTTGACTTAAAGTAGGTAAAAAGCTCCATATTGAGCCCACAACAATGCCCACAAGCAAAGTCCAGAAACGACGAATAAAAGCCCATACATGTCCTTCAGCAAAAAGTTGCCAGACATTGGTGACCATTGAAGGAACTATCAGAAGAGAAGCTGCCTGAAAAGGGCTCATTGCGATGGTGAGTAAGCCCATCGATACCGCGGGCAATCCTAAACCGATCATGCCTTTAATCATGCCAGCGAAGGCAAAGACCACTATAATAATTGCTAAAAAAGTCACTGTTTATCTCCGATTCCTTAAAGGATATGCTACGGAAAAAACAGGTATGGCCCTATTCTTGTTTTTAGAAGTAGGCCTCAATTAAAAGTTGAGGCTGTTTTATATTTCTCTTCTAATACATTGCTAAAAATACTTTCGATCATCCATACACGATACAAGCTATTAAATACGTAGCTCTGACCATCAATACGCAGCTCTAAAACTGGCAAATCAGGCTGATGCTTGTCTTTGCAAAGTGCATCATTCTGCGCCAAAACAGATTGCACATCTTGGTCGGTTAGCTGCTCAATCCCAAGCTGTTGCTGTAACTGTTGAAAATGTTTTAAGAAAGATAAATCTTTTCCTTTTGTCCAAACTGCCTGCAATATCGTAAAAATTGTATCGATTTGCTGATTCTCTTGCACACTATAGAAAAGCTTTGCCATCTCTAATGTGCTTTCCTCAGTAGGGCGACAAAATGGCGTAAAGGCCACACCTGTTCGTTTAGAAACACGTGTCGCCAAACTCCAGTCAAACCAGTCTCGACCTTGATAACTTAAAGGGTAAACTTTTAGTTGAATATCATAATAATCAGCCAGCTCTTCCTTAATATAGGCAAGTAACAGCCAACTCATTGGGTCTTCTAAAGCAATATAAATATCAAGCTCAGGATGAAGTGTTTGAATCTCGGTGAGTGCCTCAGCATCATTAATCAAATGTTCACGCCATTCGATATGATTAATTAAAAAAATTGGATTACCCGTCAGTAATTTTTGCTGCTTCAGACGACGAGTTAAACGTAGTAAATCATCTACTGCGTGATATTTACGTCCACCAAATTCAAAGTATGCCGCGGGTACAGGCTCATCCGTAAAAATGCGTTCTGAAAAATGTTGAGGAAGCTGATGTTTAACTGCCATGGCATGTAAAGTACGCAACTTTCCATATTGTTGTTGCCAAAGCATGTGGAAAATATCTTCTAATAAATGGAAGAAATTCTGACCTTGTAATGGGGTTCTTTTTAATATGACTGCCGCTTGTTTTAAAGATTCTGGGCTTGGGATTTCTGGAAATTCATCAAAACCGAAACGATGTTGTTTGGCTAATATCTTGGCATCATTCAGACAATAATTTTGCCACTCTTCATGCGACATGCTGTTTGGAGGTTCAGAAGCTGTATGCGAATTAATAATTTTTAAAGGCTTAAGTTCATCACTTAAAATTTCATCTAGCTGAGACAATTGCTGAACAGCCAAATAGCTATACACATCATCAAGTCGTAAATAAATACTTAAACCATTTTCCGTGGGTAACACCGCTTGACGAGAAGGCTTTTGGTAAAACCAGCTCGATCGAATAGGGTCAAACCAACGGCGTAGCAGTGACATGAGTTGTGCCTCTAAAAAATAAATCCTAAGCGAGATCAAAGATTGTTTTGATCATAGTGCAAGGTAAAACAGTAGTCGAGATTGAAATATAACTACCTTAGTTTACGCAGAAAATAAGTCATGTTTTTAGCAAGTTTCTACGTAGGTGAAGATTTTATCACCATTTTATGGCAAACCCATAGAATGATCTAAAAACACCTTTTTCTACAAGCTGATTTTATTTACCAGACATGAAAAATGCACCCTTAACATGATAGCAATTCATCTTGTCAAAGGGTGCATGATTCATAATCAATTATTAAAATTGAATATTTTATAGAACGCGTACAGCTCCTTTCGCTGCACTTGTTGTATGCATTGCATAAACTTTTAACGCTTTTGATACTTTACGTTTACGTTCTTCTTTCGGATGCCAGCCTTTCGCTTCCTGCACTGTACGACGATGTGCCATAGTCGCATCATCAACGTTTAAGTGAATCGTACGGTTTGGAATATCGATTTCAATGGTATCGCCATCTTCAACCAAACCAATTGCACCGCCTTCAGCCGCTTCTGGTGAAACGTGTCCAATTGAAAGACCTGATGAACCACCAGAGAAACGACCATCTGTTACCAATGCACAGTCTTTTCCTAAACCTTTCGATTTAAGGTAGCTGGTTGGGTAAAGCATTTCTTGCATGCCCGGACCACCACGTGGACCTTCGTAACGAATCACAACCACATCGCCAGCTTTAATATCATGACCCAAAATTGCATCTACAGCTGCATCTTGGCTCTCAAATACACGTGCTGTGCCCGTAAATTTCAAGATTGATTCATCAACACCTGCAGTTTTCACGATACAACCATCAAGCGCGATGTTGCCGTATAGAACCGCTAAACCACCATCTTTAGAGAATGCATTTTCTGCATTACGGATAACGCCTTTTTCACGGTCGCCATCTAATGTTGAATAATAGCGATTTTGCGAGAATGCAACTTGAGTTGGAACACCACCTGGTGATGAACGATAGAATTCATAAACGTCTGCATCTTCAGTACGAATAATATCCCACTTATCCAACGCATCTTTTAAAGTTTTCTCGTGCACTGTCGGTACAGATACATCAAGTAAATTCGCACGATTAAGCTCACCTAAGATCGCCATAATGCCACCCGCACGGTGTACATCTTCCATATGAACGTCTTGTTTTGCAGGCGCTACTTTAGACAGTACAGGAACTCGACGTGATAATTCGTCAATATCATCCATTGTAAAATCAACTTCTGCTTCACTTGCCGCAGCCAATAAATGCAGAACGGTATTGGTTGAACCACCCATTGCAATATCAAGGGTCATCGCATTTTTAAATGCAGCCTTTGTTGCAATTGAACGAGGTAAAATGCTTGCATCTTCTTGTTCATAATAGCGCTTAGCTAATTCAACAATAAGTTGGCCTGCTTTTAAGAATAATTTTTTACGGTTTGCATGCGTCGCAACAATCGAACCATTACCTGGTAAAGATAAACCTAAAGCTTCTGTTAAACAGTTCATTGAGTTTGCAGTGAACATACCTGAACATGAACCACAGGTTGGACATGCCGAACGTTCAAATTCTTCAACTTCTTCGTCTGTATAACTTTCATCAGCCGCAACAACCATTGCATCAACAAGGTCAATCGCTTTTTCATTACCGCGGAACTTAACCTTACCAGCTTCCATTGGTCCGCCAGAAACGAAAACAACAGGAATATTCAGACGCATCGCAGCCATGAGCATTCCCGGAGTAATCTTGTCACAGTTTGAAATACACACCATGGCATCTGCACAGTGTGCATTCACCATATATTCAACTGAGTCAGCAATCAAATCACGTGATGGTAAAGAATAAAGCATGCCGTCATGCCCCATTGCGATCCCGTCATCTACTGCGATCGTATTGAACTCTTTAGCAACACCACCTGCTGCCTGAATTTCTGCTGCGACAAGCTGCCCTAGATCTTTAAGATGTACATGGCCCGGCACAAATTGAGTAAATGAGTTGACCACCGCAATAATCGGTTTGCCGAAATCCTCATCTTTCATTCCTGTTGCACGCCATAAGCCACGTGCGCCAGCCATATTTCTTCCGTGTGTCGATGTTTTTGAACGATAGTCAGGCATTAGTGTTTCCAACAAGTTGTGCTTGAGCGGAATTTTTCCCGCTCTGGCGAATGATACTGATATAGCGTTAGATCAGTCGGAATATTGACTCATCATCATAATTTGATCATTCTCCATTCTATAGAAGCAAATAATATTCGGAAAGCCAAGAACAGTAATAGACAGTCAATATTTAGCAAAACTTACATGAATAATTTTTTATTTTTTCATAACCTTTTTTTATCAATAAAAGTTTTTCAATAATTTTTTGTTCACTATTTAAAAACTAAAATGCTCAATCGCCATGATTTTAGGGCTTCAATCGTTTTTCACGTATACTACGCCTAAACTCTTTTTGGATTGCATTTGTGAAAATTATTTTTGCTGGCACCCCCGAATTTGCTGCAACAGCATTGGCGGCTTTATTAAAAACTTCCCATGAAATTATCGCGGTTTATACTCAGCCAGATCGTAAATCGGGTCGTGGACAAAAACTAACGCCATCTCCCGTAAAACAACTTGCACTTGAGCATAATATCCCTGTTTATCAACCTCTTCACTTCAAAGCATCTACAGAAGAAGGGCTCGCAGCTCAACAAGAACTGGCAGCTTTAGGTGCTGATGTGATGGTGGTTGCAGCCTATGGTTTAATTCTTCCACAAACTGTGCTCGATACACCGAAATATGGCTGTTTAAATATTCACGGCTCACTATTACCTCGTTGGCGCGGTGCAGCACCAATTCAGCGTGCGATTGCAACAGGTGATGAAAAAACTGGAATCACAATCATGCAGATGGCTGCCGGTTTAGATACAGGCGATATGATGTATAAAACATACTGCCCAATTACTGCCGAAGATACCTCAGCGACATTACATGACAAACTCGCAGCTCAAGGTGCAACAGCAATTTGTGCGGTACTTGAGTCAGAAGAAACACTACAAAAATATTTGGCAGAACGCGAAGTTCAAGACGAAAGCTTAACAGTCTATGCTCATAAACTCGTAAAGTCAGAAGCTCGTATTGATTGGTTAATTGATGCTGTTCAAGTTGACCGAAATATCCGTGCTTTTAACCCTTGGCCAGTCGCTTTTGTTCAACTTGATGAAAATAATGCTCTGCGTGTCTGGAACTCTCTAGTTTCTAGCCAAACCAAAGCAAATGCTCAAGCTGGTGAAATTATTGCAATCGATAAACAAGGTGTGCATGTTGCTTGCGGTGAAAATACATTTATTTGTCTGACTAGCGTGCAGTGGCCGGGTGGTAAAGCATTAAACGCTCAACAAATTGCGCAAACTCAAAAACTTCATGTAGGACAAATTTTGCCATGAGTCAGGTTACCTCAAATTCCTCACGTTTTAACCTGCGTGCTCAAGTCGTCCAGACGTTACTAAAAGTTCAGCAAGGCCAATCACTCGCTAGTATTTTAAATACACAGCTCAATCAGGTAGCAGAGCGCGATCGCGCTTTGTTTCACGAACTTGTTTTAGGTACATTGCGCCAATGGTTTGCTCTTAAATCAATTAGCCTGCCTCTACTCAGCAAGCCTTTAAATAATGAGACAGTAGAAACCTGTCTTTATGTTGGTCTTTATCAAGTTTTATGCACACGTATTGCAGCACATGCTGCTATTTCAGAAACAGTAGATGCAACCAAACAACTTGGTTTCCCTGCACTCAGCGGTATTGTTAATGCAATTTTACGCCGAGCTACTCGTGAAACTGATGACTTTCAGCAAGGCTTACAGCAGGCGCATGGCTTACCAAGCTGGCTTTTCAAACGCTTAAAAAAGGATTGGGGTGAACAAACGGAATCTCTCTGCCAATCTTTGAAGCAAGTCGCGCCTTTAACCTTAAGGGTGAACCAGCGTCATATTGGCCGCGATGCTTATTTAGCAAAACTACAAAATTTAGAAATTCAGGCACGTGCATGTACTTTGTCTGAAGCAGGTATTGTTCTTGAACAATCTGTACAAATTACTCAACTACCTGGTTTTGAACAAGGTTGGTTTTCTGTACAAGATGAACACGCTCAGCTTTGCGCAACATTATTGCCAGATTTGAACGATAAAATAGTAGTTGATGCGTGTGCTGCCCCAGGCGGTAAAACTGCTCATTTACTTGAAAAATTTAAACCTGCTCAGCTCATTGCGATTGATCAGGACCCAAGCCGTTTGGTGCGTGTAACTGAGAACTTAAATCGCTTAGCACTTGATCAAAGTCATACAGAGGTTTTGGCAGCCGATGCAACTCAATGGACTCCTGCACAGCCAGTAGATTGTATTGTGCTCGATGCACCTTGCTCTGCTACAGGTGTAATTCGTCGTCATCCTGACATACGCCTATTGCGCCAATCTACCGATATAGCTCAAACCATTGAACTACAAAAGCAGATCTTGAACCACATGTGGCAACAGCTCAAAGTTGGCGGCACATTGCTTTACATCACCTGTTCAATTTTAAAAGCTGAAAATGAACAGCAGATGATGAAATTTTTTGCTGAAAATCCAAATGCAAAAGAGATCAAGATTAATGCTGATTGGGGAATCGAGCAAACCCATGGTCGCCAATTACTGCCGCAAGCGCAGTCTGGTGACGGATTTTATTATTGTAAAATCCAAAAAATTGCATAAAAAAAGCAGGCTTTAAGCCTGCTTTTTTACTCGATCAGCATTAAAGTGTGTGCTGATCTTTTACTTCTTCTAAAACATCATCTAACTCTTCAGGATGTTTCGATAAATGGATAATGGACAAAGCCAAGCCACCCCATAAAAACACCATCGAAATTACCATCATTACGATTGCTGAAGTATTCATTATTCTATCCTCCTAGCGATCTTTCATTTTGCTTAAAACAATTGCAACGACTGCACAGAAAATCACACTGCCCCAGCCGAATACACCTTGTAAGCTCATACTATAAGTATCATAGCCATTTTTGATCAAATTAAATACAGTCATACTGAGTGTAGTTAATAAGATTAATGATGTAATCACTGTTAAAGTGAAATCCCATCCTTTACCTAATTGAATAGTTGAGATGCGATTGACGTGATCACGAAGTTCCATTAGAGCAGAACGTTTAAACCAAGCTACAGTAATAATAGAAAGTAAAGCACCGCCAATAATACCGATGTTATTGATAAAGTGGTCAACAATATCAACCAGCTTAATTGCGTTAACACTTGAGAATAAAATAATTGATACAAGCGCACTACCACCACCAATAATGGTTACAGCTTTTTTACGGCCCCATTTCAATTTATCTTGCATTGCTGCAATAGGTACTTCCAAAATACTCACCATCGAAGAAATACCTGCGACGAAAAGTGAAGAGAAGAATAAGAAACCAAATAAATCGGCACCTGTACCTAAACTTGAAATAATTTTAGGGAATGCAATAAATGCTAACCCAATCCCGCCACTCACAACATCTTTAACTTCAGTACCTGCCGCATGAGCCATAAAACCAAGCGCTGCGAAGATACCAATACCAGCCAAAATCTCTGTTGATGCATTTGCAAAACCAACGATTAAACCAGAACCTGTTAAATTCGTTTTTGGTTTCAAATAAGATGCATAAGTCACCATGATCCCGAAGCCGACAGAGAGGGAGAAGAAGGTATGGCCATAAGCCGCTAACCAAACTTTATAATCCATCATTGCTGACCAGTTCGGCGTAAAGAAAGCATTTAATCCTTGAACTGCGCCCGGTAAACGTAATGATTGAATCACTAAAATAGTGAAGAGAATGAATAATAAAGGCATGAAAATCTTATTCGATAATTCAACCCCTTTTTTCACACCACCATAAAGAATAATTAGAGTAAGTGCCCAAATCCCAACAATTGGCCAGAATAAATGACCTACAAACTGTAAATCAAAACCGGTTGCTTTTGTGGTCTGCAAATAGGTATTAAAGAAGAAACCTTCCGGATCACTTCCCCACATTTGACCAATAGAGAAGTAAACATAACTACCAGCCCAAGTGAGTACACTTGCATAATACAAACCAATGATGATACAGACACAAACTTGCCACCAACCTAATGTTTCCCCGCCTTTAAATAGGGCACGATACGCTTTAGGAGGTGAACCAGTACTACGATGTCCTACCGCATAATCTAAAAATAGTAACGGTAAACCAGCAGTAATGAGTGCCAATAGATAGGGAATAAGAAACGCACCACCACCATTTTCATAAGCAACGTATGGAAAGCGCCAGATATTACCTAAGCCTACAGCCGAACCAACGGCTGCAATAATAAAACCAGATCGTGACGTCCAGTTTTCACGAGAATCTGTCATAGAACACCTAATGTTAAAAGATTACTTATTTTTACTGCTATTGTTGATTGTTATTCCGCATGCAAAAAAAGAACCAAAAAATACTTTTGTGTTTGTAGAAAATAAAATGCACCTTTTGAGTATTTTTATTCTCTTAACAAACAAGCAAAAATAGAAAATTCTTCCTTAAAGATTTTTGTCCATTTTTTGCCCCTATATAGCTGAACAATACCTGTTTTTATTTCTTTTTACTGTAATTTCCGTCAGAAATTTTACGAATTTTCTGAGTTTTTTTCACAATTGGTTATTTTTCAGCTAATATTTACGTACTACTACTTGTAGATCAAAATTATTATTCAATGCAATTTTATTGCAATCCCTGAAAATACTTATTTAATTACTCAACTTATCCACTAATTTATTTTTAACTTTCCAGTTATCAATTAAAATTTAATAAGTCCGATACGATTGACAAAATTTATACTAAATTTTCTAAAAGATTAAATTCATTTAAATGAGGAAGAAAATATTAATTATTTGAATTAAATTAATTTTTTTAAGGTTTAAAAATTTACTCATATCACATACCTCAAATCCTTATTTTTTATCAATGCATCTGTAGCAAGATGCCTATATCATGCGCTCAAAGATTTCTTTTATGTGGATGTAAAAATGAAAATATTAAAAATATCTTTATTAACGCTCGGGATGGGCTTAAGTGGCTTTGCTCAAGCAGACTTCGTAGGAGTAAAAGGCGACGTAGGTTACTGGTTCTATGACGGTAAAGCGAATATGTCTTCTCAATCACCTGAAGATCAGGATTTAGATCAAAAAGGTAGTGCTCAAATCTCATTAGCAGTAGAACACCCAATTCCATTTATTCCAAATGCAAAAATTCGTTATGTAAATTTAGATACCGAAACTAAATCAGAAACTTTAGGTCAAGCCAACTATAAAGTTGATTTAGATCATAGCGATTTTATCCTCTACTACGAGTTGCTAGATAATATCGTAAGTGTAGATGCTGGTCTTGGTGCAACTGTATTAAATGGTGATATTACTGCGTATACAGGTAAGCGCGTGGATATTGATAAAACATATCCTATTGCTTATTTGTCAGGTGAAGTAAAACTTCCGTTTACTGGCTTAAGTGCTAAAGGTGAAGCAACTTATACAAACTTTGACGATGCACGAATTACAGATGCACTGGCAGAAGTAAAATATAAATTTGCAGATAACCTACTCATTGACCTTGGCTTAACAGCAGGTTATCGCGTACTTAATATCGATTTAGATGACTACGATAACAATGACCTTAAATTTGAGTTTAAAGGCCCATATGTAGGCTTGGAAGCACACTTCTAAATTAGAATTTCAGAAATAAAAAAGAACTCTATATGAGTTCTTTTTTATTTAAATCATATCTACATAACCTAAATATTCTCGAATTCTTTGACACCATACTTGAATATTTGGATATAACTTTAAATTAAAGCCACCTTCTTCAGCGACATGTGTGTATGCATATAAGGCAATATCAGCAATGGTCAGTTCATTTCCAACAAGATAGTCATGCTCAACTAAAGCGTTATCCATAATAGATAGTGCTTTATGGCCTTTTGGCTGTAAATTATGGTATTCCTCTATTCTTTCTGGTGGTAACCCTAAATATTTATTAATAAAACGAGCAACTGCAATAAATGGTTCATGACTATACTGCTCAAAGAACATCCATTGGTACATTTTTGCTTTAATAAAAGGATCTATAGGAATAAATTTTGTTCCTTCAGCCAAGTAACCTAAGATAGCATTCGACTCACTCAAAACACGACCATCTTCTAGGACTAATACAGGTATTTTTCCATTAGGATTTAACGACAAAAAATCAGCTGATTGAGTTTCTTTGTTTAAAATATCAACGTGGATCCATCTATGATTAATATTTAATAAGGAAAGTAATAGTTTTATCTTATAGCAGTTACCCGAACCGACATCACCATAAATTATCATAGATGCTCTTCCCTTATTATGCATACTTAAAAGATTAATTTTCTTATTATTTATAGCACAACTCTTCCTTAGTATTTTTATATTTATTCCCCCACACATATATTTTTTATCACATAAAAAAACACCCCCATTCGTTAGAACGGGGGTGTTTAGAATAATGAGCTGGCGATGACTTACTCTCACATGGGTAACCCCACACTACCATCAGCGCTAAGAGGTTTCACTTCTGAGTTCGGGAAGGGATCAGGTGGTTCACTCTTGCTATGGTCGCCAGCACAACTGGTATGGATACTTGCTTCGTTTTATTCACTGTGTGATACGTTGCGTTTTCCAAATCTTTACAGATGGGCTGATTGGTCTGATTTTTCGTTGTTCATTTTAGCTAGTAGTATAACTAAATCAAGTTGCTTTGCATGTTTATGAATCGATTGATGCTTCATATACAACTGCTTGGGTGTTGTATAGTCAAGCCTCACGAGCAATTAGTATTGGTCAGCTTCACATATCACTATGCTTCCACATCCAACCTATCAACGTCCTAGTCTCGAACGGCTCTTTAGAGGAATAAATTCCTAGGGAAATCTTATCTTGAGGTAGGCTTCCCGCTTAGATGCTTTCAGCGGTTATCCCTTCCGAACATAGCTACCCGGCGATGCGACTGGCGTCACAACCGGTACACCAGAGGTTCGTCCACTCTGGTCCTCTCGTACTAGGAGCAGATCCTCTCAAATTTCCAGCGCCCACGGTAGATAGGGACCGAACTGTCTCACGACGTTCTAAACCCAGCTCGCGTACCTCTTTAAATGGCGAACAGCCATACCCTTGGGACCTGCTTCAGCCCCAGGATGAGATGAGCCGACATCGAGGTGCCAAACACCGCCGTCGATATGAACTCTTGGGCGGTATCAGCCTGTTATCCCCAGAGTACCTTTTATCCGTTGAGCGATGGCCCTTCCATACAGAACCACCGGATCACTAAGACCTACTTTCGTACCTGCTCGACTTGTGGGTCTCGCAGTTAAGCGCGCTTTTGCCTTTATACTCTACGCGTGATTTCCGACCACGCTGAGCGCACCTTCGTACTCCTCCGTTACTCTTTAGGAGGAGACCGCCCCAGTCAAACTACCCACCAGACACGGTCCTCGTCCCGGATAACGGGACAGAGTTAGAACCTCAACATTACCAGGGTGGTATTTCAAGGACGGCTCCATTGGAACTAGCGTTCCAACTTCAAAGCCTCCCACCTATCCTACACAAGTAAGGTCAAAGTTCAGTGTCAAGCTGCAGTAAAGGTTCACGGGGTCTTTCCGTCTAGCCGCGGGTACACTGCATCTTCACAGCGATTTCGATTTCACTGAGCCTCTGCTGGAGACAGCGCCGCCATCATTATGCCATTCGTGCAGGTCGGAACTTACCCGACAAGGAATTTCGCTACCTTAGGACCGTTATAGTTACGGCCGCCGTTTACTGGGGCTTCGATCAAGAGCTTCGCTTACGCTAACCCCATCAATTAACCTTCCAGCACCGGGCAGGCATCACACCCTATACGTCCACTTTCGTGTTTGCAGAGTGCTATGTTTTTAATAAACAGTTGCAGCGGCCTGGTTTCTGCGGCTGTCGTCAGCTCAGGAAGCAAGTTCCATCACCAACAACAGCGTACCTTCTCCCGAAGTTACGGTACCATTTTGCCTAGTTCCTTCAGCAGAGTTCTCTCAAGCGCCTTGGTCTACTCGACCTGACCACCTGTGTCGGTTTCGGGTACGATTCCTGTGTAACTGAAGCTTAGAGACTTTTCCTGGAAGCATGGTATCAGCCACTTCACTGTACAAGTACAGCTTGCTATCGGATCTCAGTATAGAGTACCCCGGATTTGCCTAAGATACATACCTACATCCTTCCACCTGGACAACCAACGCCAGGCTGACTTAACCTTCTCCGTCCTCTCATCGCATTACACAGAAGTATTGGAATATTAACCAATTTCCCATCGACTACGCCTTTCGGCCTCGCCTTAGGGGTCGACTCACCCAGCCCCGATTAACGTTGGACTGGAACCCTTGGTCTTTCGGCGAACGGGTTTTTCACCCGTTTTGTCGTTACTCACGTCAGCATTCGCACTTCTGATACCTCCAGCATACTTCTCAATACACCTTCATCGGCTTACAGAACGCTCCCCTACCACTTGACTAATGTCAAATCCGCAGCTTCGGCACATAGTTTTAGCCCCGTTACATCTTCCGCGCAGGCCGACTCGACTAGTGAGCTATTACGCTTTCTTTAAAGGGTGGCTGCTTCTAAGCCAACCTCCTAGCTGTCTATGCCTTCCCACATCGTTTCCCACTTAACTATGATTTTGGGGCCTTAGCTGGCGGTCTGGATTGTTTTCCTCTTGACTACGGACGTTAGCACCCGCAGTCTGTCTCCCGGATAGTACTCATAGGTATTCGGAGTTTGCATCGGTTTGGTAAGTCGGGATGACCCCCTAGCCGAAACAGTGCTCTACCCCCTATGGTATTCGTCCGAGGCGCTACCTAAATAGCTTTCGGGGAGAACCAGCTATCACCAGGCTTGATTAGCCTTTCACCCCTATCCACAAGTCATCCCCTGGCTTTTCAACGACAGTGGGTTCGGTCCTCCAGTTAGTGTTACCCAACCTTCAACCTGCTCATGGATAGATCGCCTGGTTTCGGGTCTATACCCAGCAACTAAACGCCCTATTAAGACTCGATTTCTCTACGGCTCCCCTATACGGTTAACCTCGCTACTGAATATAAGTCGCTGACCCATTATACAAAAGGTACGCAGTCACACCACGAAGGTGCTCCCACTGCTTGTATGCATGCGGTTTCAGGATCTATTTCACTCCCCTCACAGGGGTTCTTTTCGCCTTTCCCTCACGGTACTGGTTCACTATCGGTCAGTCAGGAGTATTTAGCCTTGGAGGATGGTCCCCCCATATTCAGACAAGGTTTCACGTGCCTCGCCCTACTCGTCATCATTATGTGTGCCCTTTCGTGTACGGGAATATCACCCTCTACGTTCGCACTTCCCAGAGCGTTCCACTAAAACACACATAACTTAATGGGCTGATCCCCGTTCGCTCGCCGCTACTGAGGGAATCTCAATTGATTTCTTTTCCTAAGGGTACTGAGATGTTTCACTTCCCCTCGTTCGCCTTGCAACACTATGTATTCATGTTGCAATACCTACCTTAAAGTAGGTGGGTTCCCCCATTCAGAAATCTCCGGATCAAAGGATATTTGCCGCCTCCCCGGAGCTTTTCGCAGGCTATCACGTCTTTCATCGCCTCTGACTGCCAAGGCATCCACCACATGCACTTAATTACTTGACTATACAACCCCAAACAGTCGTCAACACCTACAAGTGAGTGTTGTCCGTGCGATTCTTCATCGCTACTATCTGTTGTCTGTGTACTTAAACACTGTACAGCTTCAATCTAAATTCATATACCAAAACGCTTGATTCAGTTAATTTGCTAGTTCTCAATTCATCTAGATTAATTGCTTAATCTAAACTCTTGAGTGAACAATTTATTTCAGACTCAATTTTGCCAATCTGTTAATGAATAAACACGCCTTCGTCAGGTCATGCTTAATACCGTGATACTTAAATCACAGAAGTTAATAAACCAAGACCGAAATCTCTATTTACTAATTTCTGTAATCCGAACTTCTCTTAAGTTCTGGTGGAGACTAGGAGAGTCGAACTCCTGACCTCCTGCGTGCAAAGCAGGCGCTCTACCAACTAAGCTAAGTCCCCAGCTTACATCATCAGTCATGTATCTTTTATCTATAACTTCAACCAGTCAAAGTCATGGTGGGTCTGACAAGACTTGAACTTGTGACCCCACGCTTATCAAGCGTGTGCTCTAACCAACTGAGCTACAGACCCTCAGATACATCTATGAAGAACAACTTGTTGTGGATTCTTACCAATCGTCAATCTTTCGTTAAGGAGGTGATCCAGCCGCAGGTTCCCCTACGGCTACCTTGTTACGACTTCACCCCAGTCATCGGCCACACCGTGGTAACCGCCCTCTTTGCAGTTAGGCTAGCTACTTCTGGTGCAACAAACTCCCATGGTGTGACGGGCGGTGTGTACAAGGCCCGGGAACGTATTCACCGCGGCATTCTGATCCGCGATTACTAGCGATTCCGACTTCATGGAGTCGAGTTGCAGACTCCAATCCGGACTACGATCGGCTTTTTGAGATTAGCATCCTATCGCTAGGTAGCAACCCTTTGTACCGACCATTGTAGCACGTGTGTAGCCCTGGCCGTAAGGGCCATGATGACTTGACGTCGTCCCCGCCTTCCTCCAGTTTGTCACTGGCAGTATCCTTAAAGTTCCCGACATTACTCGCTGGCAAATAAGGAAAAGGGTTGCGCTCGTTGCGGGACTTAACCCAACATCTCACGACACGAGCTGACGACAGCCATGCAGCACCTGTATGTAAGTTCCCGAAGGCACCAATCCATCTCTGGAAAGTTCTTACTATGTCAAGGCCAGGTAAGGTTCTTCGCGTTGCATCGAATTAAACCACATGCTCCACCGCTTGTGCGGGCCCCCGTCAATTCATTTGAGTTTTAGTCTTGCGACCGTACTCCCCAGGCGGTCTACTTATCGCGTTAGCTGCGCCACTAAAGCCTCAAAGGCCCCAACGGCTAGTAGACATCGTTTACGGCATGGACTACCAGGGTATCTAATCCTGTTTGCTCCCCATGCTTTCGCACCTCAGCGTCAGTGTTAGGCCAGATGGCTGCCTTCGCCATCGGTATTCCTCCAGATCTCTACGCATTTCACCGCTACACCTGGAATTCTACCATCCTCTCCCACACTCTAGCTAACCAGTATCGAATGCAATTCCCAAGTTAAGCTCGGGGATTTCACATTTGACTTAATTAGCCGCCTACGCGCGCTTTACGCCCAGTAAATCCGATTAACGCTTGCACCCTCTGTATTACCGCGGCTGCTGGCACAGAGTTAGCCGGTGCTTATTCTGCGAGTAACGTCCACTATCTCTAGGTATTAACTAAAGTAGCCTCCTCCTCGCTTAAAGTGCTTTACAACCATAAGGCCTTCTTCACACACGCGGCATGGCTGGATCAGGCTTGCGCCCATTGTCCAATATTCCCCACTGCTGCCTCCCGTAGGAGTCTGGGCCGTGTCTCAGTCCCAGTGTGGCGGATCATCCTCTCAGACCCGCTACAGATCGTCGCCTTGGTAGGCCTTTACCCCACCAACTAGCTAATCCGACTTAGGCTCATCTATTAGCGCAAGGTCCGAAGATCCCCTGCTTTCTCCCGTAGGACGTATGCGGTATTAGCATTCCTTTCGAAATGTTGTCCCCCACTAATAGGCAGATTCCTAAGCATTACTCACCCGTCCGCCGCTAAGATCAGTAGCAAGCTACCTCTCTCCGCTCGACTTGCATGTGTTAAGCCTGCCGCCAGCGTTCAATCTGAGCCATGATCAAACTCTTCAGTTAAAATCATTTTGTACCTTATTTAAAGACAAGGTACCAATTCTGGCTCATCAATTACTGACTTAAATTTCGCTCAAATAAACTTCGAGTAATTTAAACCAATCAATCAATGAAAATTATTTCGATTAATCAA